>CAYJHC010000001.1:0-65284 GCA_964370075.1 uncultured Oscillospiraceae bacterium
TGCACAAAAATAAATTAGCACACCTTGCCCACTTTGTAATTGGTGCTTTCTCAAGACATAAGAGATTGTGATTACAAGGGAGCTACGGGAAAAGACAGGGTGGTAGAAAAACCGAGGAGGAAAAAATTATGTCAGTTATATCAATCAAACAACTATTAGAAGCAGGTGTACACTTTGGACACCAAACAAGAAGATGGAACCCTAAGATGGCTCCTTACATTTTCACAGAAAGAAATGGTATTTACATCATTGACCTACAAAAATCAGTAGAAAAAATCAATGAAGCATATACTTTTATGAAAAATGCTGCTGAAACTGGAAAGCCAATCTTATTTGTAGGGACTAAGAAGCAAGCCCAATCAGCAATCGTTGATGAAGCTAACAGATGTGGAATGTATTATGTTAACCACAGATGGTTAGGCGGAATGCTTACAAACTATAAGACTATATCAGCTAGAATCAAAAGATTAGAAGAGATAAAAGTTATGTCAGAGGACGGCACTTTTGAGAAATTAGCTAAAAAAGAAGTACTTTCTTTAGTAAGAGAAATGGAAAAATTAGAGAAATTCTTAGGTGGAATTAAGACTATGCCAGGAATGCCTGCTGCTATATTTGTAGTAGACCCTAAGAAAGAGAAAATTGCAGTTAAAGAGGCAAGAGTTTTAGGAATTCCAGTTATAGGTATAGTAGATACAAACTGTGACCCAGATGATGTTGACTATGTAATACCAGCAAATGATGATGCTATCAGAGCTGTAAAACTAATTGCTAGTGTAATGGCAGATGCGGTAATTGAAGCGAAGCAAGGGGAAAGCTTTGATGAAACTGAAGTTGCTGAAGAAGTAGTTGATGAAGTAGAAACAACTGAAGCGTAAATTATTAAAATTAATCTAGTTTAAATATAGAAACAAGAAAGGTGGAACAAATGGCAGTAACAGCTCAAATGGTTAAAGAATTAAGAGAGAGAACTGGTGCAGGAATGATGGATTGCAAGAAAGTTCTTGTTGAAACAGATGGTGATATGGATAAAGCAATTGAAGTTCTTAGAGAAAAAGGACTTGCAAAAGCAGCTAAGAAAGCTGGAAGAGTAGCGGCAGAGGGTATCGTTAGAAGTGCTTACAGCGAAGATGGTAAGATTGCAGCTCTAATTGAAGTGAACTCTGAAACTGACTTCGTAGCTAAGAATGAAGAATTTGTTCAGTTTGTTGAAAAGTTAGCTGAAAAAGTATTGGCTGAAAATCCAGCTGATGTTGATGCTTTATTAGTATTAGACTTTGAAAATGAAGGAACAGTACAAGATGCTTTAAATAATAAAATTGCAACTATCGGTGAGAATCTAAGCATCAGAAGATTTGCAAGATATGATGATCCTGAAGTAGTATATACAGGCTACATCCACGGAAATGATAAGGTTGGAGTAATTGTAGGAATCAAAACTGATGGAACTAAAGAAGATATTGCAGTCGTAGGTAAAGATGTAGCTATGCAAGTAGCAGCAATGAATCCTAAATTTGTAAATGAAAATGGTGTTGATCCAGCATATATTGAAGAAGAGAGAAAAATAACAGAGCAGCAAATCATTAACGAAGAAGCTGAAAAAGTTGAAGAAGCTAAGGCAAAAGGCAAAGAAGTTAAAGCAAAGAATGCTGAGTTAATTGCAAAAATGGTTAGTGGAAAAATCAACAAGTTGCTTAAAGAAGTTTGCCTGGTTGAACAAAAATTTGTTAAAGATGGAGAAAAAACAGTTAAGCAATATGTAAAAGAAGTAGCTGCGGCAGCTAACAAAGAGATGGAAGTTATTCACATGAGAAGATTTGAAGTAGGCGAAGGAATTGAAAAGAAAGAAGAAAACTTTGCTGAAGAAGTTGCTAAGCAATTAGGAAAATAATTTAGAAAAGCAAGTTTGAAATTAGTTTTGAAATGACTAAGCTTTTATTAATTGAAAAGTACTGGATATGCAAATAATAATGCATATCCAGTTTTTTATGTTGAGCAGACTAATGAAATTGTGGTATAATATTCAGTGTATATTTTATGAAAAGGAGTCCATATGAAACCAGAATATAAAAGAGTTCTGCTAAAAATAAGCGGAGAAGCTTTAGCAGGGGAAGACAAATTTGGGATTAACGAAAAGGTGATAGAAAATGTAGCTGCTCAAGTAGAAGAAGTTTACAAATTGGGAGTGCAGATGGCTATTGTAGTTGGTGGAGGAAACTTCTGGAGAGGAAGAACCAGTAAAACTATGGATAAGGCAACAGCAGATTACATGGGGATGTTAGCTACAGCAATTAATGCATTAGCCTTACAAGATGCCTTAGAGGCTAAAGGAATGGATACAAGAGTTCAAACAGCTATTGAAATGAGAGAAGTAGCAGAACCTTATATTAGAAGAAAGGCTATGAATCATTTAGAAAAAAATAAAATTGTAATCTTTGGTGCGGGAACAGGAAATCCTTTCTTTTCAACAGATACAACAGCAGCATTAAGGGCAGCAGAGATAGAATCAGAGGTGATTTTACTAGCAAAAACAATTGATGCTGTATATTCGGCTGATCCAAACATTGATAAATCAGCAGTAAGATATGACAGTTTAACTCATTGGGAAGTTTTAGAAAAAGATTTAAAAGTTATGGATTCTACAGCAGCATCTCTTTGTAGAGATAATGAGATAAAAATACACGTTTTTTCTCTTGCAGAAGAAGGGAATATACTTAAAGCTGTTTGTGGAGAAAAAATTGGAACGATTATTACTTAGGAGGATATGATGAACAAGGATATTAAAGAAAATTTAAAAGAGAAAATTGAAAAAAGCTTAAATGTACTAAAAGAAGAATTAACTACAGTTAGGGCAGGAAGAGCAAATCCAGGAATTTTAGATAAAATTCAAGTTGAATATTATGGGGTTCCAACGCCACTAAAGAGCGTTGCAAATATTTCTGTACCAGATCCAAGAACGCTTATGATTACTCCTTTTGATGCTAAGTCAATTCAGGAAATAGAAAAAGCAATTAATATTGCTAATATAGGAATTACTCCGAGTAATGACGGAAAGGCAATTAGACTTGGAATTCCTGAGGTTACAGAAGAAAGAAGGAAAGAACTGACAAAGACTGTTAAAAAGCTTGGAGAAGATGATAAGGTGGCAATTAGAAATCTTAGAAGAGATGCTAATGATCATTTGAAAAAATTACAAAAAGCTGGAGACTTAACTGAAGATGATCTGGCTACAGACGAAAAAGATGTTCAAAAAATCGTTGATGATGCGATCAAAACTATTGATGAAATGGTGAAGAAAAAAGAAAAAGAAATAATGGAAGTATAATATACTTGGAGAAGATATGTTAGACAAAAACAACTTGCCCTCTCATATTGCATTAATAATGGATGGGAATGGAAGATGGGCAAAGAAAAGATTCTTACCTAGAATAATGGGTCATAGAGGTGGAATTAAGTCAATAAAAAAAGTTGTCATTAGGGCAAATGAGATTGGAATTAAATTTATTACAGTCTATGCTTTTTCCACTGAAAATTGGAAGAGATCAAATGATGAAGTTAGTGGAATCTTTGATTTGCTAGTTGAGTTTACACTAAAAGAACGGGCAGAACTTCATGAAAAAAACGTGAAGGTTATTATGCTTGGGAAATTTGAAGGAATTCCTAAGGCGGCCGAAAAAGCTATTCGTGATACTATGGAGCTGACTAAGAATAACAGTGGATTAGTATTAAATTTGGCTGTAAACTATGGCAGTCGGGATGAATTAACAATGGCGGCGAGGGTTATTGCAAGACAGGTTAAGGATAACCTTATTTCTCTAGAGGATATTAACGAAGAGACAATATCTAGAAACCTATATACGGGTGTTTATAATATCCCGGATCCTGATTTGATAGTAAGGACAAGTGGAGAACAAAGGCTATCTAACTATTTATTGTGGCAGATTGCTTATTCTGAATTTGTGTTTACAGATGTGCTTTGGCCAGATTACGATGGAGATGAACTAGAGAAGTCAATTGAAGAATATCAAAAAAGAAATCGAAGATTTGGCGAAAGGAAAGAATAAATGAAAACGAGAGTTATTTCAGGGTTAATAATGGTGCCTTTTCTAGGAATTTTACTTTTAGGAGACTATGTGCTGCTTGCTACCACTTTTTTGATTGGGATAGCAGCAGTATATGAGTTTTATAAAGGATTTCATTCCTTACATATAAAACCTTGTTACCCGATAGCTGTTTGTGTGGCTTTGTTACTATATGGGATTAACATTTTTCAGCTACCTCAAATTTATTATTTCATGGTGATCATGGTGGCTTTTTTTGCTTCAGTCCTGTACCTATTTAACATTGAAAATCGAAAAATTGAAGACGGAATGGTTACTCTTTTTGGAATTATCTACATAATTGGTTGCTCTTTTCAGGTGGCGTTAGTAGAGCAGCAGATACATAACTTTGTTTGGCTAATTATTTGGACGGCCTTTGGCACTGATGTATTTGCATATTTCTCAGGCTTTCTTTTTGGCAAACATAAGTTATGTCCGAAGATAAGCCCTAAAAAAACAATAGAAGGTTCAATAGGAGGAACATTAGGAAGCATTTTTCTTTGTGGAATATTTGGATATTTTGTAATGCCAGAATACTTAATACACTGCTTAATTATTGGTGCTCTTGGGGGAATAACTTCTCAACTAGGAGACCTTACCGCATCTATATTTAAAAGAAAAATGGGTATTAAAGATTATGGACATTTAATTCCAGGACATGGTGGGATTTTAGATAGGTTTGATAGCGTACTATTTACTGCACCTTTAGTGTTTGCTTATATAGTTGTTGTAATAAATGGAGGCTCGATTTAATAATATGAAGGAATTTGTCATACTGGGAAGTACTGGCTCAATAGGAACACAATGTTTAGAAATTATAGAAAAGAACCAAGCTGATTATAGGGCTTCGGTTCTTTCTTGCGATAAGAGAATAGATGATTTGATTTTACAGATTAAAAAATTCTCACCAGATGCGGTAGTAGTGTCAAGGGAAGAAGATGGAAAAAATCTTCAATCTATGTTTAGAGATCTTAAAGTTTTAGTTGGTGATGAAGGGTTGATTGAGGTTTCCAAGAAGTCCTGCCATATGGTCATTAATGCCTTAGTTGGGATTAGAGGACTACGTCCAACATGGGCAGCAATAAATGCAGGAAATCACATTGGCCTAGCTAACAAAGAGACACTAGTTGCAGGTGGGGCCTTGATTATGGACAAAGCAAAGGAGATGAATGTAAATATTCTTCCTATTGATAGTGAACATAGCGCTATTTTTCAATGCTTAAATGGCGAAAACAAGAGGAAAATTGAGAAAATAATACTAACTGCATCAGGAGGTCCTTTTAGGGGGAAAAATAAAAAAATTCTCGAATCTGTAACTTTAGAGGATGCGTTAAAACACCCAAAATGGGAAATGGGGGCTAAGATTACTATTGATTCTTCAACCCTTATGAATAAAGGTCTTGAGGTTATAGAAGCTAGATGGCTTTTTGATGTTCCTATGGATAAAATATCAGTAGTTGTTCATCCACAAAGCATTATTCACTCTATGGTGGAGTTTGTAGATGGATCCGTAATGGCCCAACTTGGTAATCCAGACATGAAAATTCCAATTTCATATGTGATGGAATATCCAGAAAGATTACCTATGAAGGGAAATAGACTTTCTCTTACTGATGAAAGAACATTAACCTTTGAAGAACCTGATATGGATACCTTTTCTTGCCTTGAACTGGCATTTACTGCTGGAAAAAAAGGCGGGGCATACCCTATAATTCTTAACGGAGCAAATGAAGCCTTGGTTGACCTTTTTCTTAACAAAAAAATTGAATACTTAGAAATTCAAGAAACTTTAGAAAAAGTAATGGCTGAATGTGAATACAAAAGTCCATCATCTATAGAGGAGATAATAGAATTAGATAAGATAATTAAGAAAAAAATATATACTCAATTTGAGGATAGGAGAAATTAATGACAACAATTATAGTATTAATACTTATGTTTAGTGTTCTAATAGGAATACATGAATTTGGACATTTAATAGCAGCAAAAAAATCAGGCGTTAAGGTTAACGAATTTGCTTTAGGAATGGGTCCTAAAATCTTTTCAAAGCAAAAAGGAGAAACCCTTTACTCTTTAAGAGCTTTTCCAATAGGAGGATTTTGCGCTATGGAAGGAGAGGATGATGAGTCTGATCACGAAAGAAGTTTTGGTAAGGCTAGTTACCCAAGAAAAATAATAATAATAATTGCTGGTTCTATATGTAATTTTTTGTTAGCCATTATTATTATGATCGGTGTAGTCTTATATATAGGGACTCCTTCCACGGAGGTAGAGTCAGTAGTAGAAGATGGACCGGCAGCCGTTGCGGGAATAAAAGCAGGGGACATTATTCTTCAGGTTGATAACACAAATATAGAAGAATGGGAAGACTTAGGAGCTGCGATAGATGCGAATAATTCAGGAACTGTAGAAATAGTTTTAGATAGAGATGGAAAAGAAGTAACATACGAGACGAAAATTGTTGAAGAAGATGGACGGAGTATTATAGGTGTTACCAGCAAATTAGAAAAAAACATATTAGCTGCAATTCCTGCAGGAATAGAAAGCACTTGGAATTTAGCGGTAAATATGGTAGACGTTTTGAAACAATTATTTACTGGGCAAGTAGGTATAGATCAATTGACAGGTCCTATTGGAATAGGGTTCGTAGTAAATGAGACATTGAATATTGGCCTGGTAAACTTTTTCTACTTAATGGCTATGATAAGTTTGAATCTTGGGATAATAAATTTGCTACCACTTCCAGCTCTTGATGGAGGTAGACTATTGTTTATAATTATTAATATGATTACTGGAAAGGCAGTTTCAGATAAGGTGGAAGGAACTATTCACTTAATAGGCATGAGCTTATTATTGTTACTAGCCTTATACATAGCTGGTCAAGACATTATCAGATTCGTATTACCAAGCTAAGTAAATAAGTAAAGGGGTTAGGAGTCGAAAGAAATATTATGACAAAAGAAATTCTATGCAGAGATATAAAAATAGGTAATGGGAACCCAATTTCTATTCAATCAATGACCAACACAAAGACATCTAATGTCAAAGATACTTTGGAACAAATTAATCAACTTAAGGAAGAGGGTTGCCAAATAATTAGAATGGCGATTAATACTATGGAAGCTGCTGAGGCTATTACAGAAATAAGAAAGAAAGTAGACTTACCATTAGTAGGGGATGTGCATTTTGACTATAAGTTAGCTTTGGCTGCGATAAAAAACGGAGTTGATAAAATTAGAATTAACCCTGGAAACATTGGAAGTGAAGAGAGGCTTATGGCAGTAGTGGAAGCTGCAAAGGAAAGAAATATTCCAATTAGAGTAGGGATAAATGGCGGCTCTTTAGAAAAAGATATTTTGGCTAAATATGGCCAGGTTTCTCCTGAAGCTTTAACTGAAAGTGCCCTTAGAAACATTGCGCTAATCGAAAAATATAATTATGACCAAATTGTAGTTTCGGTAAAATCTTCAAATGTGACTACAAATTTTGAAGCCTATAAGTTGTTGTCGAATAGTACCGAGTACCCTCTACATATAGGGTTAACAGAGGCGGGGTATTCCACCTCAGGCATTATTAAGTCTTCAGTAGCTTTAGGTGGTTTAATACTTGACGGAATAGGAGATACAATGAGAGTTTCCTTAACTGGAAATCCTGTTGAGGAAATAAAAATAGCCAAAGAAATTCTTTACGCAACAGGACAAAGAAAACCTTTAATTGAAGTGATTTCCTGCCCTACCTGTGGAAGAACCCATGGAGATTTAGAAAAATATGTAAAGTTAATGGACAAAGTGATTAAAGATAATACCTTGGAGAAGTTCGTAAAAGAGCCTATCAATATAGCCATAATGGGGTGTGAGGTTAATGGTCCAGGTGAAGCAAAGGAAGCTACGTATGGAGTGGCTTATGGTAAAGGGGTGGCTCTTATTTTTCGAAAAGGAAGATCTATTGCAAAAGTCGATGAGGAAGAAGGGATTTTTACTTTAATTGACATAATAAAAAATTCGACACAATAGCGAGTAAAAGGAGTAAGTAATAATAATGAATGAAATATTCAATCAATACTTAAAGGATGGATATAAATATAAAATTGACAGGGCAGTAATCTCTAAAGACAGAAAAAGTCTTACTATAGAGATTACTCTTAATTTTATTCTAACTGAAAAAGAATTAAACGAAATAAAGGGGAAAATAATAGAAAAATCTGGAGTAGAAAAAGTAATATTATCTTTAAATTGCGAAGACGTTGAAATGTGTTCCAAAGATATAGTAAGCAAAATGTTTCCTACTGTAATAACAAAATTACCCTTACATATTGAGGGTATGTTAAAGTCAGTAAAAAAAGAAGATTTGGTTATAGATGAAAACAAAGTAGTCGTTCATGTAATGGGAGAAAGTGTTGCAAACATGCTAAATTCTCAGGCAAAACATGAACTTAAAAAAGAATATAAAGACATAATTCAAATTGACCTTGACTTTGATTTTGTACATCATGAGGAGAAGTTTGGAAATTTAAAAAGTTTAATTGATGAGAAAAACCCAGACCCGATTAGACAAAGTCAAAGTAAACCTGTTGCAAATAAGCCTGTAACAAAAGAAAAAAGTGAAAAAAAAGAAGGGTATGGAAGGAAAAGAAAGGCAAAAAGTTTTTTTACTGAAATTAGTTCTGCTAAAGCTGTCTTGCCAATTAAAGAAATTCACGAGCCACAAAAGGAGATCGTTATTGAAGGGACTCTTTTTAAGAAAAGCAGCTTTTTGACTAAAATAGGTTCACATCTTCTTAGTCTATATATTACAGATGGGAACTCTTCTATAATGGCAAAGGCATTTTTGAAGGAAGAATTTTTTGATGAATTTAAAGAAAAAGTCAAAGAAGGAGATTCCCTTAAGTTAACAGGTGACATAGAGTGGGATAACTGGGATAGAACATATGTAATTATGGCTAAGGGTATTATGAAGACGGAAGGGAAATCTAGAGAAGATAATGCTTCGGTAAAAAGGGTTGAACTTCATGCTCACACTAAAATGAGTAGTCTGGATGGTTTAAATGATGTAGATACTTTAATAAGTACTGCCAAAAAATGGGGTCATGAGGCTATTGCAATCACAGATCATGGAGTGGTTCAAGCCTTTCCTGACGCATATCACTGTGCCAAAGGAATAAAGGTGATTTATGGTTTAGAGGGATATCTTCTTGATGATAAAGATAGAATAATGGAAGATGGAACTATAGACTATAAAAAGCACCCAACTAACCATATTATAATTTTAGCAAAAAATGAAATTGGGATTAAAAATATATATAAACTAGTTTCGACTTCACATATAGATTATTTTTACAAAAAACCAAGAATACCTAAAAGTATTTTAACGAAATATAGAGAAGGACTTATATTAGGAACTGCCTGTGAGGCAGGTGAACTTTATCAAGCTATTTTGAATAAAAAATCTGAAGAAGAAATAAAAGAAATTGCGGATTACTATGATTATTTAGAAATTCAACCTCTTACAAATAATTACTTTATGATTAGGAAAAACATTGTAGAATCTGAAGAAGAGTTAATTAGAATAAATAAAAAAATAGTTAGACTAGGTGAAGAGTTAGGGAAACCTGTAGTTGCCACATGTGACACCCATTATACTAATAAAGAAGATGGAAAATATAGGGATGTAATTATGGCAGGTCAAGGTTATAAAGATGTTGAAGATAGTAGCGACTTATATTTAAGAACTACAGAAGAAATGCTAGAAGAATTTTCATATCTTGGAGAAGACAAGGCATATGAAGTTGTTGTTACAAATACCAATTTTATTTCTCAGATGATAGAAAACGTTAGCCCTCTAAAAAAGGGTAAATTCCCTCCTAAAATAGAGGGGGATAAGGAAGAGCTTAGAGAGACTTGTGAGAGAACTGCTAAAGAGATTTATGGAGAGCCACTACCTGAGCTAATAAGTGAGAGATTAGAGAGAGAGCTTAACTCAATAATAAGTAACGGCTATGCAGTAATGTATATTTCGGCAAAGAAATTAGTAGACAAATCAATGGAAGATGGTTATCTAGTAGGGTCGAGAGGCTCAGTGGGCTCTTCTTTTGCAGCAACTATGTCTGGAATTACTGAAGTTAACCCTTTGCCACCACATTACATTTGCCCACAATGTAAATATTTAGAGTGGGGAGATGAGGAAAAATATGAGTGTGGTGTAGATCTTCCTCAAAAAAACTGTCCAGAATGTGGTGCTTTGCTAAAGCAAGATGGGTTTTCCATTAGGTTTGAAACCTTTTTAGGGTTTGAAGGAGATAAAGAACCAGATATTGACCTTAATTTTGCAGGAGAGTATCAGGCAAAAGCTCATAAATATGTTGAAGAAATTTTTGGCCCAGAGAATGTATATAAGGCAGGAACAATAGGGACAATAGCAGAAAAGACCGCTTTTGGTTTTGCCAAAAAATATTTTGAAGAAAGAGGAATCCAAGAAAATAAAGTAGAGCTTGAAAGGTTAACTTTAGGATGTCTAAAGGTAAAGAGGACTACAGGGCAACATCCAGGAGGTATAATTATTGTACCAAGAGGTAGAGAAATTTATGAGTTTTGCCCAATAAATTATCCTGCAAACAAATCAGAAGATAATATTATTACTACGCATTTTGATTATCACTCTATAGATAGTAACCTACTAAAGCTTGATATACTAGGGCATGATGCGCCTTCTATGATCCGTTGGCTTGAACTTCTTACAGGAGTAGCCCCAGATCAGGTTCCTCTTTCTGATGAAAAAGTCGCTAGCCTTTTTCTAGGAACAGAAGGTTTAGATATTAAAATTAATAACTATAAATTTACTCATGGTAGTTATGGGATACCTGAATTCGGTACTAAATTTGTAAGACAGATGTTAGATGATACTAAGCCCAAAAATCTTGGAGATTTAATTAGGATTTCAGGACTGTCTCATGGTACAGATGTATGGATAAATAATGCGCAAGAATTTATAAAAGACGGGAAGGCTACAATTGATACTATTATTTCTACTAGAGATGATATTATGAATTATTTGATAATAAAGGGGTTGCCAAATAAACAGGCCTTTGATATTATGGAAAATGTTAGAAAAGGTAAAGGCTTAAAAGATCATGAGGAAGAATTAATGGTTGCTCATAATGTTCCTGATTGGTACATAGAGTCGTGTAAGAGAATAAAGTATATGTTCCCGAGGGCCCATGCAGCAGCATATGTAGTAATGGCTTATAGAATTGCATATTTTAAAGTGTACTATCCTGCAGCTTTTTATGCTGTTTATTTAACTACTAAACTTGCAGACTTTAACTGGGAAGTGATTAAAAAGGGCATTAATGAAATTGAAGATAGAATAAATAATCTTTTAGTTAAGGGTAAGGGTATGACAAAAAAAGAGGAAGATGAGATTACTGTACTTGAAATTTGCTATGAAATGTATGCGAGAGGCTATGAATTCATGTATCCTTCATTTCAGAATTCTTATGCGGAAAAGTTTGATGTGAGAGAGGGAAAAGTAGTTGTACCTCTTTGTGCCCTAGAGGGAATCGGTGAAAATGCAGGAAAAATTCTATTTGAAGAGAATAAAACAAAGCCATTTAGAACTGTAGATGATGTTAAAACAAGAGGCAAGGCGAATAAAGTTGCTATCGAGGCTATGAGGGAAAATGAAATGCTTAAAGGTTTGCCTGAAGCGGATCAGATTTCGTTTTTTGAATTAATGGGAGTATAACAGAAAGAATGTGTTGTAAGTAAGGAGGAAAAAATGTTTAGAGAAGTAAGAAGAAGTGAAAGAGAACTTTCAAGAAAAGAATCAGAAGGAATATTAGAAAATGCGTCTTTTGGAACCCTAGCAGTAAATGGAGATGATGGATATCCTTATGCGATTCCAATAAGTTATGTATTTGTTGATGATAAAATATATTTTCACGGAGCAAACGCAGGCTATAAATATGAGGCATTAAAGAAGAATAACAAGGTAAGTTTTACTGCAGTAACTAAGGACAGTGTGGATCCTGCTGCATTTACTACAAAGTATGCAAGTGTAGTACTGTTTGGCAAAGTAAATATTTTAGAGGGCGGTGAAGAGTTTATTGAGGCAGGGATGAAGATTGCAAGAAAGTATTCTCCGGATCACTTAGAAGGTGCTATGAAATACATAAACGCTTCTTCTGGTGGATTTGCGGTTTATGAAATTGAAATTGACCATATGTCAGGTAAGAGTAATGAAAAGAGATAAAATATAACTGAAATTGATTTAAATAGCCAAGTTATCGATACGATTACTTGGCTATTTGTTTAAGATTAAAAGTTATAGGGCGAGTTTTTGCTAAAGCAATAAGGAATTACTTATTAGTTAAGGAAGCTTTTAGTTTGTTTTTGTTCTTATACATTTCCTTGTCAACTTTTGAGAAAAAAGTTTCGAATTCTTGTTTAGTGATTCCTTCAAATCGACCATAACTCCATGCAATTGAGAATTCGTATACGGCTCTTTCATTAAAATTCTTGATTTCTTCAGCCAATGTAGCTAGGTTAGAACTGATAAGTTCGTCTGTACAAGAAACAGTATCTGTAAGAAGAGAAACAAATTCATCGCCACCTACTCTGTAGGTTTTACCATATGGTGAAAATAATTCGTTAATTCGTGCATAGGCAGTCTTTATTGCAAAATCTCCTTCGATATGTCCGTATTTATCATTAATCGTTTTTAGGTTGTTCATATCAAAAATAATGCACCAAAATGATTGGTTCTTATTCTTTTCACTGTCACTAAAAAATTCATAAATGTCTTCGTGGTATGCATTTGAATTATAGCCACCCGTTAAGGTATCTTTAAAAGTATATTCAAGTAGGGTAGACTTCATTTGATCAACTACTACTGCAATGTGTCCAACTTCATCTTTAGTAAAAAGATGCTCTGGAATTGGGCTTTTAAGGTTGCCTTTAGAAATGGAATTAACAGCAGCCTCAAGTTCTACTAGGTTTTTACTCATGCTTTTGGCAAATGAATTTAGGAAGGCCAGTAAAAATAGTCCTGCTACAATTATAGAAATTATTACTAGAGCTAATACCATATAAACAATTTCCTCGTTACGATACAATACTTCTTCCATTAAAGCTTTTTCTGCATTCAAAAATTTATCAATACTATCAAAGAATTGGTTGGCTATAGGGGTTACTCGAGTAAGAGCTTCTAAGGCTACATCAAAATCTCCGCCTTCAAGGTGTACATCAGCAGACTCTATCATACTTGCTTTATATTTGTCTTTTTCTATAATTATGCTACTAAACTCCGTAGCCTTCGCACCATCTAGTCTAACAAGAAAATTGTCCATTTGGGAATCCAAAGATTCGAATTCGGCAAGATAATCATCATATAATTCTCTACTTTTGTCTAAATCAGCCTCTAATAAAATATCTCTACCAAGAACCCTACAGGCATACATTGTCGTTACTATATTATTTAATAGTTCTGTATTTTTTACGTTTTCTGTAAAAACTTGCTGAGAAAGATTATTTACACTGCTTACTGATATTACAGAAATTAAACCTATGATAAGAATCATAAATGTTGCAAAGATTCTTGTGGGGAAAAATTTCTTTTTAATTGGTGCATTTTCTAGCCAAGTCCTATATTTTGAGTTCATTTTAATTCCTTTTTATACTCTATAATTTCCTGAATAAGATTACTCTTTAGTATAACATAAAAGTATGAAAATAAGTAATTTTTATTGAATGATTATTTCAAATTATCAGGATTTAGTGATAATAGTTGATCCACTACAAATATCCCATCTTTCCTTATTAAAACATCGTCAAACCAAATTTCACCACCGCCATACTCAGGTCTTTGAATCATTACTAAATCCCAGTGTATAGCAGATTTGTTTCCGTTAAAAGCGTCCTCGTATGAAGAACCAGGAGTTAGATGGAAACTTCCAGCGATTTTTTCGTCAAATAAGGTGTCTTTCATAGGGTTTAGAATAAATGGATTTACGCCAATAGCAAACTCACCAAAGTATCTAGCACTTTCATCAGTATCTAATAATTCGTTGATTCTAGCAGTATTGTTGGCTGTAGCATCAACAATCTTTCCATCTTTGATTTCAAACACTATATTTTCAAAAGTAAAACCTTGTTCCTCAGAAGGTGTGTTGTAAGAAATAGTTCCATTCATTGAATTTCTTACAGGAGCAGTGTAGACTTCTCCGTCAGGGATGTTTCTTTCACCATCGCATTTGCGAGCAGGAATATCTTTTATTGAAAATGTTAAATCTGTCCCTGGTCCTTTTATCCTAACCTTATCTGTTTTATTCATTAGATCTACTAGAGAGTCCATTGCCAGACTCATTTTTTTATAGTCTAAGGTGCAAACATTAAAATAAAAATCTTCAAAGGCTTCTTGGCTAGTCCCTGCCATTTGAGCCATAGAAGGAGATGGGTATCTAAGTACTACCCACTTTGTTTTGTTGACCCTATAATCTAAGACAGGCCTAAGGCCTTTGCTATATAAATTTAGTTTCTCACTAGGAACATCTGCAAGCTCTGAAGAATTGGCGCCGCCCCTGATTGCAATATATGCATCCATTCCTTCCATTTGATTAAGCTGCCACTGATTCATTGAACTGATTTGATTTTCATCACAACCAAGGAGGAGTTCTCTAGTTATTTGAGAATCTCTTATTTCTACAAAAGGAACGCAGCCTAAGGCATAGACGTCTTTGATTAACTGTCTGATTAGAGGCTTGGTTTCATTTCCTTCGTAGCTAATTAGTACTTTTTCACCTTTTTTTAAAGCAACGGAATATTCCGTTAAAAGTTTAGATAATTTTAATATTCTGTTTTCCATATTTTTTTTTTTGATTTAAATTAAAAATCAAAATCTTCCTTTCTTATATTATTTGATAAATTAGCAATTCTAACTTGTTAATTATACATTTTATAGGTGATAAAATAAAGGCGGTTGAATGAAATTTGCGAAAAATTTGTGAGAATAAAGAAATAATCGGATGTGATTTTGTAAATAAATAAAGGTGCGTAGAAATTCTGTATTCTAATTTTATTGAGAAGCAACTTAATAAATGGTAAAATATAGTTATACAATAAGAATAGAGATAAACTTAAAGAAAGTATTAAACTTAGAAGAAGTAAATAGTAGAGTATGATTACTTAAGAAAAATCTGTAAAACAGGTCATGGACATAGAATTATATAAATGATTAGATGGAAAAGGAGAATTTAATAATACATAAATATTTAGTAATTTGAGGGTATAAGACAGGAGGGGAGATTTATAAAAATTAATAATACCAGTTGGAAGCAACTTTTAGAAGTAGAAATAAAAAAACCGTATTTTTTAGAATTAAGTATATTTCTAGAGAAGGAGTATAAGAATAACAATGTGTTTCCTCCAATTGACCAGGTATTCAATGCGTTTGAAATGACTAGCTATGATAAGATAAATGTTGTTATTTTGGGACAAGATCCCTATCATAAGTTTGGACAAGCAAATGGATTAAGCTTTTCAGTTAACCCTGGGGTTAAAGTGCCTCCATCTCTTAATAATATATATAAAGAAATGTGCCAGGACCTGAAGGTAAGTAAGCCTAAAAGTGGATGTCTTGATAAATGGGCAAGAAATGGAGTGTTTCTATTAAATGGAATTTTAACTGTGAGAGAAGGTGAGCCAAATTCCCATAAGGGCATAGGGTGGGAAAGGTTCACAGACAAAGTAATAGAGATGCTTAATGAAAGGGAAGCTCCAATGGTATTTATTTTGTGGGGAGCTAAGGCAAAGGAGAAAGAGAAGCTTATTACAAATAAAAACCATTTAGTATTAAAGGGCGCGCACCCAAGTCCTTTATCTGCCAATAGTGGGTTTTTTGGAGGGAATTATTTTACAAATGCAAAAGTCTTTTTAGAGCAAAAGGGTAGAACAATAAATTGGGATTTGTAAATGTAAGTTAGAATATTTGGAATATTAAAATAGAGTACAATCAGCAAGAAGAACATGAATTTAGTGCAGTGGCTGATTATATAAGGCTATTACAATAATAAGAACAAATTTGTTTGATTAGTAAAATTAGGAGGTTAATTATGGGGAAGTCGCTTATTGGTAAAATGATTGCATATTGGATTTTTTTGCTTGGGGGAGTATTTGTAGTGAGAGTTATATTGCAAATTACTGCACCGGCTACATATATTGTATTTTTCGTGCTAATGACTATTATTTACTGGGCTTTCGCTTTATTTAATGATAAAAGAAGAGGTTAAAATGAAAGAGAAAGATTTAAATGAAAAAGAACTAATTGAAACAAAATTAGAAGATAATTCTGAGCACCATAAGTTTTTTAGCAATGTAAAGTGTAAGTGGTTTCCTTGTCATAATGTGAAATGGAAAGATGACTTTAATTGTTTATTCTGTTTTTGTCCTCTTTATGCACTGGGGGAAGGCTGTGGAGGCAATCCTAAGTTTTTAGATAATGGGGTTAAAGATTGTAGTCAATGCTTATTACCGCATAAAAGAAGTGGGTATGATTTTATTATGAATAAGTTTGACGAGATTTCAGAACTTGCAAAGAAAAAATAAAAAGCAACAATTTTAAAATAAGCATAACAAAAGTTTAAAGAAAGGAGAGTATTGATATATTTCGTGATAAATATATCGTACAAGGAATATATGGCGTTTACTCACCTACATCTTCATTCAGAATATAGTTTGCTAGATGGAGCTGCAAGGATAAAAGATGTAGTTTCAAGAGCAAAAGAACTAGGAATGACAGCTATTGGAATTACCGATCATGGAAATATGTTTGGGGTAATAAATTTTTATCAGGAGTGCAGAACCCAAAAAATCAAACCGATTTTAGGCTGTGAAGTATATACCGCAAGACGGGATAGGTTTTCAAAGGACGCTGCAAGAGATGGCACTCAGGGCCATTTAGTTTTGCTTGCCTATAACAATATAGGCTATAAAAATCTAATGAAAATAGTTTCCGCTGGATTCTTAGAAGGGTTTTACTATAAACCTAGGGTTGACAAAGAACTTTTGAGAGAAAATAGTGAAGGAATAATAGCACTTTCAGCCTGCCTTGCTGGAGATATTACCTCTAAATTGCTTTATGGGGACTATGCAGGAGCAAAAAAAGAAGCAATAGAGTTGATTGAAATTTTTGGAAAAGAAAACTTTTTTATTGAGATTCAAGATCATGGATTAGAGGAACAGGCCCTTACAAATCCAGAGCTAATAAAGCTTAGTAAAGAATTAGGCGTAGGATTAGTTGCTACTAATGATGTGCATTATGTAAAAAAAGAAGATGCAGAGGCACAAGATCTTTTATTATGCATTCAAACTGCAAAGACTATAGATGATGCGGATCGGATGAGATTTCCAAATGATGAGTTTTATCTCAAGTCTGAAGATGAAATGAGAAAATTGTTTATAAATATTCCAGAAGCTTGTGATAACACAGCTTTAATTGCGGACAGGTGCAATGTGGAAATTGATTTTAAATCTCTCCACCTACCAGACTTTCAAAGCCCTGAAGGTTATAGTAATAATGAATATTTAAGAAAACTTTGTGGCCAAGGACTAAGTGAAAGATACTTTTTAAATCAGCAGGTTTCTGATGAAAGAAAAGACTTTTTAGAAGAAAGACTAGAAATGGAACTTTCTGTAATTGAAAAGATGGGATATGTAGAGTACTTTCTAGTTGTATGGGATTTTATAGATTATGCAAAGAAAAATGGAATAATGGTAGGAACTGGCAGAGGCTCAGCTGCGGGGAGTATTGTATCTTATGTGCTGAAAATTACCGATATTGACCCTATAGAGTATAACCTGATATTTGAAAGATTTTTAAATCCTGAAAGAGTAAGCATGCCAGATATAGATATAGATTTTTGTATCGAAAGAAGGCAAGAGGTAATCGATTATGTAAAAGGCAAATATGGCGAGGATAAGGTCGCTTTGATAATTACTTTTGGTACACTAGCTGCAAGAGCTGGAATTAGGGATGTTGGTCGCGCATTAAATATTAGCTATGCTGAAGTTGATGCTGTAGCGAAGGCAGTTCCAGAGGCTCCTGGTATGACAATAGGTAAAGCTCTGGCAATGAGCCCTGACCTTAAGAAAAAATATGATTATGAAGAGAATGCTAGAAAGATGATTGATCTTGCACTAGCCCTTGAAGGGATCCCCAAAAACTCTTCAACACATGCAGCTGGAGTAGTAATTTCCAAAGAGCCAATAAGTGAATATGTTCCTCTCTATAATGGTGGAAAGGGCACAGCAACACAATTTACTATGAGTACAATTGAAGAGTTAGGCCTTCTTAAAATGGACTTTTTAGGCCTTAGAAACCTAACTATAATTAGAAATACAATTGAGTTAGTTGAAAAATCACAAGGAAAAAAAATTGACTTAGAGAATCTTGAACTAAATGATTCAGAAACATATAAGACTATTTCTGATGGAAACACACAAGGGATATTCCAACTAGAAAGTCAGGGGATGACTCAATTTATGAAAAATCTAAAGCCTAATTGTATTGAAGATATAATAGCAGGGATTTCTCTTTATCGGCCCGGTCCTATGGACTATATTCCTTCCTACATTGAGAATAAAAAAAATCCAGAAGGAATAAGATACTTGCACGAAAGCCTTAAACCTATTTTAGAGGTTACCTATGGATGTATAGTTTACCAGGAACAGGTTATGCAGATAGTTCGAGAGCTAGCTGGATACTCTTATGGGCGCTCTGATTTAATGAGAAGAGCCATGGGAAAGAAAAAAATGGATGTAATGCTCAAAGAAAAAGAAAACTTTATTTTTGGACTTCCAGAAGAAGGAGTAGATGGTTGTGTTAAGCGAGGCGTTCCAAAGCATATAGCAGAAGAAATATTTAACAATATGGTTTCATTTGCTGAATACGCTTTTAATAAATCTCATGCTGCGGCATATGCAGTAATTGGGTACCAAACTGCATATTTAAAAACTCATTATCCGTGTGAATTTATGGCTGCATTAATGACTAGTGTAATGGGGAGACCTGAAAAAGTTGCTATGTATATTAGAAATGCTAAAGAAATGGGGATTGAAGTTTTGCCTCCTGATGTAAATGAAAGTGAACTCGGATTTTCAGCAAAAAATGGAAAAATTCGATTTGGTCTTAAAGGTATAAAAGGCGTTGGAGAAAACAGTATTATCTCTATAATTGAAAAAAGGAATAAAGATGGTAGATCTAAGGACTTAGCTCAATTTATTAGTAATTTAGACACTAAGACTACTAATAAAAAAAGCCTTGAAAGCTTAATAAAAGCAGGAGCTTTAGATTCATTAAACCCAAATAGAGCTCAAAGTCTTGTAGTATACGAAAAATTATTAGAGTCTGCACAAAATGTAAATAAAAAGAATGTTGAAGGCCAGATTTCCATGTTTCAGTTAAACAGCGATGTTATGGAAGATGTTTCAGCAAGCGTAAATATGCCCGATATTTCACCATTTACAGACCAGATTTTAGGGCTGATGGAAAAAGAAATGACAGGAATTTATATTACAGCACATCCTTTAGACAAATATAAAGAAGAGATGAATAACTTGGCTACATTATATGCAGAAGATATAATGGATAACCTAGATGATGAAGAGACAGTAGAGAATGAGATTTCTATAATTAACAATTCTTCTGAAGGAAAGCATAGGGATGGAGATAAAGCTGTAATTCTAGGAATAATTAATAAAGTGAAAACTATAATAACAAAGAATAATAGAACTATGGCCTTTCTTGAAGTAGAGGATCTTACGGGAATTATGGAAGTAATTGTTTTTTATAGAACTTATGAACAATATCAAAGTCAAATTAAGGAAGACAGTGTGGTTATTATTACGGGAACGGTCAGCATGAAAGGTGATGAAGCTCCCAAAGTTCTTGCAAATGAAATTGGAGGTCTTGACGAGATAAGTCAAAGAAATTTAATAAAAGAAAACAAAGGTAAAGAGTACAACATTAAGGCAGATAAAAATGTAGGAAGGCATGACGAAAAATTCACTTCTAGAAAAAATATTGAAAGATCTATTAATTTGGAAGGTGCGGTTGAACAGCAAGAGCCAATGCCTCTAGTTAAAATTAAAATAGATGATGAGAGAAACTTTGAAACTGTAAGGAATATTTTGCAGGAAAATAAAGGTGATGTACAGGTAATACTTTATTTACCTAATAAAAAAACTTTAATGGCTAACAAGGAAATGAATGTAAACCCAACAGAAGAATTTTTGCATAAATTGAGTAAGTTGCTAGGCCGAGAAAACATAAAAGTGGAAAATCTCTAAATAAGAGCGTCTTGCAAAAAAATGATTATAGAGAATAGTAAAATGAAAAGGTTAACTCTAGGAAGAGTAAAGACAGAAACATTAAACTAAGTTAAGATGTGCAGAAGAGATTTGCAGAAAGGCGGTATATATGAAAAGAGTAGGGATTTTAACAAGTGGGGGAGATTCTCCGGGAATGAATGCTACGATTAGGGCCTTAGTGCGTGCAGGCGATTTTGAGGGCTTTGAGATGATTGGAATCAATCGAGGTTATGAAGGGTTAATTGATACTGACTTTGTTAAAATGGATCTAAGAGCAGTAGGAGGAATTCTCCATAGGGGAGGCACTATTTTAAAAACTTCAAGAAGTGATAGGTTCAGAACCGAAGAAGGCCAGAAACAAGCTGTTGAAAATTTGCATAACTATCAAATAGATGCTCTAGTAGTAATTGGTGGAGAGGGTTCAATGAAAGGTGCTTTAGAACTTTGCAAAAAAGGCATTACCTGCATTGTATTACCAGGGACGATTGATAATGATATGGGATACACAGATTATACAATAGGGTTTGATACTGCAGTTAACACTGTTTTGTCTGGGATTTCAAATATTAGAGATACTGCATCTTCCCATGGAAGAGCAACATTGGTAGAAGTTATGGGCAGAAGGTGTGGTGACTTAGCCCTCTATGCAGGGCTTGCTGGTGGTGCTGACGCAATTTTAATTCCTGAAATACCAGTAGACCTAGATAGTATGTGTGAAAAGCTAAAAGAAGGGAAGGATAGGGGGAAAACTCATAGTTTTATAATTAAGGCAGAGGGTGTTACTGTTTCTAACGAAGAAATTGAAAAAGCCATACTTGAAAAAGTGGGACAGAAGACTAATACTATTGTCCTTTCTTATTTGCAAAGAGGAGGTTCTCCAACAGCAGAAGACAGATTGAGAGGGAGTTTGATGGCGGTTAAAGCAATTAAGCTAATTGAAAAGGAACAGGGATCTTTGGCTGTGGGGATTTCTGGGAATCAAGTTATTTCTATGGATTTAGAAGAAGCTTCAACGATTACAAAAGAAGCAGATTTAGAAAAGTTAGCAATAATGGATATGCTGTCAAAATAGGAAATGTTAAAATCAGCGTACCCTTTGAAATATAGAATCTATTTCAAAACTTTAGGCTTTAATCTTCGTCAATGTGGTGTTTACCAGAAATTCCAATGTCATTATTAATTAAACTGCCAAAGGTAAGGGAAGTATCTCCAAACTTTGTCCTGATTGAATCTAAAGTTTTATTTACAGATTCTTTTTTCTCTTTTTTTTCATTGTCCTCATCCCAGAAACTTAATTGTTCATTAGTATTTTCATCTATAAGGTTTATTGCTGTAAGAGTTATAAGCCTTATAGGT
Organism: uncultured Oscillospiraceae bacterium; assembly: GCA_964370075.1. Lineage (GTDB taxonomy): Bacteria > Bacillota > Clostridia > Peptostreptococcales > Anaerovoracaceae > CAYJHC01. The sequence continues at coordinate 21,812 of CAYJHC010000001.1, forward strand.
TTTTTAATATCCCAGTTGTCCAGAATTAATTGTAAGGCTGCTAGATAAATATCTTCTTGAGAATTAGAACTACTTGTCAACTGTTTTTGCCTGGCAATAGTAATGAAGCTTGGATCTTTAATGTCAACCTTTACCCCTAAAGCTTTTAACTGATGCTTCCTAAGCCTTGCACAGACTTGGTCTGCAAGTCCTAGTAAAGCTATTTTAATATCAGCTTCGCCTTTAAGATTTCTAGTAAATGTCATACCATTTCCTATGGTCCCAATTTTTTTCTTTTCAGATAAGTGTGAAACAGGATCTTTATCTAAACCATTTGCATACTCGAACAACTGAACCCCTGACTTTCCAAAATTTTTATACAAGAAAGAAGGCTCTAGTACAGCTAAATCTCCGATGGTGGTAACTCCTATCTTGTTTAGGTTTTCGGCTGTTTTTTTTCCAACGAAAAATAATTCTTTTACAGGTAATGGCCAAAGAATTGTTTTGAAATTACGTGGTGAAATTAAAGTGGTTGCGTTAGGTTTTTTATACTCGCTACCCATTTTAGCAAACACCTTGCTAAAGGACACTCCTATAGAAAGGGTAAGGCCTAATTCGGAGCGGACAGTTTTTCTAATATGGTCTCCAATAGCAGATCCTACAATTAACTTTTTTTCAAAAGAAATGGAGCTTTTTGTATTTATTCTTTGTAATAAATCAAACTCTTTGTAAGCGAAAAGTATTTCTTTTATATCTTTATCTTGAGAGAAAAAAGAGATACTATTTGTTACATCTAGCCAAGATTCATCAATACTGAATGGTTCTACAAAATCTGTGTATCTTTCAAATATTTTGTTAATAGATTTAGACATTTCTTTGTACTTATACATATGTGGTTTTAGAGTTTTCAAGTTTGGACATTTTTTTTTAGCTTGCCAAAGAGTTTCACCTGTAGTGATTTTGTATTTCTTTGCAATTTCGTTTTTTGCTAATATTATTCCGTGCCTGTTCTTTGGGTTACCACATACGGCAACTGGCTCTTGGATTAAATCTGGGTGTTCCAAAAGCTCAACAGAGGCATAAAATGAATTCATATCGCAGTGTAAAATTATTTTTTCCATGTTTTTATTATATCATAGGGGAACTGTTCCTTAAACTGAGAAGTGATTTTTTACTAGAAAAATTAGGAAAAATAAGTTATAATTAATATGTTAGAGAACTAAGGAGGAAGATCAATGAATGTAATGGTCTGTGTTACACAACAAAAATCATGCGAAAGATTAATACTAGAGGGACAAAGAAAATTAGAAATCGGCAAATCAGAATTATATATAATCCATGTTGCGTCAAAGAAAAATAGGTTTTTGAATAGCGATGTGGAGGTAGAAGCTTTAGACTACTTATATGACAAGGCACAGGAAATTGGAGCGAATCTAACTGTTATAAGGGCAAATAATGTTCTAGAAACTTTATTAAATTTAGTTCATAAAAATAGGATTAAACATATTATTATGGGGACTTCAGGAAAAGTAGAGAAAGAAGTAGGTCTTGTTGAAGCGTTTCAGCAAAGAGTTGATAGCATTGCCGAAATTACTTTTGTTCCGCCAGAGGAAGTTAAGGAGGAAGTAAGTTAATGGGAATTATTACTCTGTTTACAGGGTTGCTAGTTATTTTAGCAGGAATTTTTACTATAGCTAACACAGGAAGTACGGTAGCATCAATTGCTTTTATTCTTGGAATTACCGTAATTCTGTTAGGTATAGTTATGCTTATAGGATATTTCATAGGATCAAGGTACAGAACGAGGATCAAACATAACTGGGTTTTGGTAGATAGTATTGTAGCAATTATTATTGGAGTTGTACTTCTAGGAAATCTAGTTACAGCAGAAATAGTAGTGCCATATTTACTAGCCATGTGGGTTATTTATTCGGGCATACAAAGAGTTGTAGCTGCTACGCATATAGATTTAAGTGAAAAGAAAACAAATTTTATAGCTGCTTTGGGAATCGGTTTATTACTAACAGTCGTTGGATGTTTATCATTCTTTAACCCACTGCTAAGTCTAGCATCTCAGACAGAACTTATTGGGATGTTTTTAATCGTACAAGGTATTGCTGCAGTAGAGTTGGGGATTAATAGCCCACATAGCAAAAAGAAGGTTTCTGACGAAATTTCAAATGAAACGACCGATGAAAACTCAAATGGCATTGATGACGAAAAGGTCTTGGAAAAGGAGTAATGAATGTTTGATGTGGTTATAGTTGGAGGCGGAGCTTCAGGACTAGTTACTGCAATTTCAATTTCTAACAATAATAGTAATGCAAGTATTGCTATTATTGAAAAAAATGAAATACTTGGGAAGAAGATATATGCAACTGGCAACGGTAGATGCAACTTAACAAACAGTAATTGTGAAGGGGCTAAGGAAACTGTTGCTTTCTTTAATTCCATTGGGATATTAACAATGGAAGAAGAAGAGGGGAGAATATACCCAAATTCAGAAAACGCAAAGGATGTAGTTGAAGCTCTTGAAAACCAAATAAAGTTTAGAAATATTAAAGTATTTAAAGGGAGTTTTGTAGAAAAAATTGAAAAGATGGATGAAAGTTTTCATGTTTTTTCAACTGATACAAAGGCGAGGAAAAAAGAAATAACAAGAGGAAAATGTTTGGTTATTGCTATGGGAGGAAAGGCGGCTCCTGCTCATGGAACAGTTGGCGATGGATATAGGCTTGCAAGAAATTTGGGGCACCAGATTACTCCTATTGTTCCAGCCTTAACTCCTATAGAGTGTGAGGGAGATTTTGCGGAATTAAAAGGCCTTCGCCTAAATTGCAAGTTAAGTATATTGGATGATAAATTAATGTTTTTTTCTGAAAAAGGGCAGGTTCAATTTATTAAAGACGGAATTTCAGGAATAGTTGCCTTTAATGGAAGCCATCACATAAAAAAGGATATGTCAAAGCTTATTGTTCATATTGACCCATTGCCAAACTTAAGCTATGAAGAAGTTGTTAAGTTGCTAGAAGAAAGGAAAAATATAAAATTTTTTAGAGTAGAAAACTTACTTCTTTCTATTGTTGATAATAAGTTAGGGCGGTTAATATTAAAGAATAGTGAGCTTATAGCGGAGGATCTAGCAACTACATTAAAAATAGAGGATCTTAAAAACTTGGCTAAATTAATAAAGAATGTCGAATTTCCAATTAAAGGTCTAAAAGGTTGGAAGGAAGCACAGGTTACACGCGGAGGTATAGATATAAAGGAAGTTGATTTAAGCACCATGGAATCAAAGATAGTAAGCAATCTCTACTTTGTAGGGGAAATATTAGATTTACAAGGTTACTGTGGAGGCTACAACCTGCAAATTGCATGGGAAACAGGATTAAGAGTAGGTAAGAATTTTGGAAAATAATAGATATAGAATTAGTGAAATAAAGCTTAGCTTAAATGAAAGCGTGGATGAAATTCCAAATAAAATAAAAGAAAAAAAAGGCAAGTGGATTGACATATTAAATTGGGAAATTGTAAAAGAGTCTATAGATGCGCGAAAGAAATCTGATATTAGGCTGATTTATACTGTCGACTTTGAAACTAGCTGTCAGTTAAAATTACCATTAGCAAAAAAAGAAGAAATTATTTATAGCAACAATAAGGTAAAGTCAATTAATGAGGAAGAAAGGCCAGTTATTATTGGATTTGGTCCAGCTGGAATGTTTGCAGCGTTGGCTTTAGCAGAAATGGGATTAAAACCTATTATATTGGAACGGGGGAAGATGGCAGAAGAACGGGCTAAAGATGTTAAGCTTTTTTTTGAAGAGGGAATTTTAAACACAGAATCAAATGTTCAATTTGGAGAAGGTGGAGCAGGAACATTTTCAGATGGAAAGCTTACTACTGGCATAAAAGATAAAAGAATACAAGTTGTGCTAAATCAACTTTATCAAGCAGGTGCAAGTAAGGAAATACTTTATAAGCAAAAGCCCCATGTAGGTACTGATGTTTTAATTAAGGTTGTTAAGAATATTAGAGAAAATATTCTTAAATTAGGTGGAGACATTAGATTTAACTCAAAAGCAACGAAAATACTTGTTGAAGAAGATAGCGTTTCTGGAGTTGAATATGTAAATGAGGGGAAATCCTTCATATTAAAAACTAATCACCTAATTATGGCCACAGGCCAAAGTGCAGTTGACTCTTATAAAATGATGGAAAAAATTGGAATGGAACTGGGGCAAAAACCATTTTCTATGGGCGTTAGGGTTGTTCACCCTCAAAAAATGATAGATAAAGCTCAATATGGAAATGAAAAACTCGCAATAAAACTAGGTGCCGCTGAATATAAACTTTCTCATAAAGGAAAGAATGGTAGAGGAGTTTATACTTTTTGTATGTGCCCTGGAGGAGAAGTAATTATGGCATCGAGTGGGGAAGGGGAAGTGGTTACTAATGGAATGAGTAATAGCAGGAGAAATAGCCCTTATGCAAATAGTGCGGTTTTAGTTGATGTACGAGTTGATGACTTTGGAAGTCCTGATCCATTAGCAGGGCTGGCATACAGAAATAAATTTGAAAAGAAAGCCTATGAAATTTCTGGCAAAGCCTATAAACCTTTAAGGTCTACCTGGGGGGAATTTAAGAAAAAAGAAAATATATTTGCAGAAGCCCTACCTACCTTTGTAATTGAAGGCATACAGGAAGCTATACCTGAATTTGGAAAAAAAATAGCTGACTTTGATAGTGAAGATATTATTTTTCTAGGAATTGAAAGTAGAAGTTCTTCACCTGTAAGAGTCTTTAGGGATGAAAATAAAGAATCTAATATTAAAGGTATTTACCCAGCGGGGGAAGGTGCTGGAGCCGCAGGGGGAATTACATCAGCAGCGGTTGATGGGTTAAAAATAGCCGAGAATATTAGGAAAAGTTTTGAATAAAAATCAAATGGCATGCTTGGAATCATGCACATTTCATGATTCTAAAACACGTCTCTCGTGGATTTTGCTGTAATTACAAAATTCCAACTCAACTTCAAAGAGTTTTAATGTGCTTTGAAATAAAGACAAACAAGCTACCTTTTTTGTTAATCTTAAACTGACGCTTTACGGCGTCATTTTATTTTGAAAAAATTATAAATATATACATGATAAATTGCAATTGTATATTTTTCTTTATTGGTGACTCCCATAGAGGGATAGTAATCTAACATTTTTAATTAAAATAAAAAAACATATTGACAAGAAAGAAAGAATAGGGTATATTTAAGTTAGTTAGCGACAACTAACTTAAAGTGATGAAAGAATCACAATTAAACTAAATGCAATGAGACATTAAAAAATGCATGTTACGTTAGTTTAAACTAAGAAAATATTTAGTAGAAAGAAGGGGAAAATTATGAGTGTTGCAATAATTGGTGGAAATGAACGTATGGCTCGTCAATATGAAGAAATTTGTAAGGAACATAACTGGGAAGCTTCTATTTTTACAAAACCAAAAGGAATGAAAAGCAAAAAAGGTAAACCAGATATGGTAATACTATTTACAAATACTGTTTCCCATAAAATGATTGAGATGGCAAAGGCTTCATTTATGGCCCATAACCCTGTAGTTGTAAGATCACATTCAAGCTCAGCTTCTTCGTTGAAGAAAATATTGACCGCGTATGCTTAAGTTGGGAGGGGATTCTAATTTCAGTTAAAAATATAGTAGCACATTGTGCACCAACCTTGGCTGGACATAAAATAGGGAATTTGTTTTCTTGCCGTTTTTCTTCTGAAAAAGAGTTAAACCGAAAAATAATTGAAAATAATAACCTTTTGAATGAGAAAGGTGTTAGAATTCAAGTCCTAAAAATATCTGGGGACTGGGCATTAATATATGTATACAGAGAAAAAGGGCTAAAGAAGACTTTAGGAACACCGAAAGTTCAAGATTTTCTTAGAAGCTGTGGATATGAATCGATGGAGTTAAGTGATTGTATTGAAGTGCTTAAATCTCACCTAAGAGAAGAGGAGTTTCCTCATGAGATTGGAGCTTTCTTAAATTATCCGATTGAAGACATAGTAGCTTTTATTCAGAATCAAGGCAAAAACTACAAATGTGTTGGTGATTGGAAGGTATATGAAAATGAAGAAGAGGCAAAGAGAACCTTTGACCTTTATGATAAGTGCAAAAAAATCTATTGTCAAAAATTGTTGGAGGGTTTGGATATTACTCGCCTAACAGTAGGAGGATAAAAAGGTTAGTAAACTGAACCTAGGTTTAGAAAATACTGATTTAGAGAAAACCAAATAGCTAGAGGAAAATTTTGGTTTAGACTATGGTTTAAATAACAATTTTGTTTATTATATTAAAAAAGGAGAAAAAAATGAGTAAAGTAGCAGTTGTATACTGGAGCGGAACAGGTAATACCGAGGCAATGGCCAATATCATTGCAGATGCAGCTAAAGGTAAGGGGGCGGAAGTTGATGTTTTTACTTCGGCAGAATTTAATAATGACAAAGTAGCGGAATATAGCGCTATTGCACTTGGTTGCCCGTCTATGGGTGCAGAAGTGCTAGAAGAAGAAGAATTCCAACCAATGTGGGATGCGATTAAGGATAGTTTAAGAGGAAAGAATGTTGTACTATTCGGTTCTTACGACTGGGGCGATGGAGAGTGGATGAGAGACTGGGAAGCAGAGGCTCCTTGTGATGTTTCAAGCGCATTTATTTGCCATCAGTATCCAGATGATGATGCAAAAGATGAATTGACTAGGATAGGCGAAAGTCTAGCTTAAGGCAAATTACAAAAAATAGAACAGGTAAAAACAACTTTTTAATTAATAAAGAGTTGTTTTTTCCTTTTGGTAATATTACTTTACATACATTATTGAAAATATAGAAATGTGGTGTAATATACACTAACATGTAAAGAATGTTAAAAAAGATATAGAATAAGTAATATGAGGAGGAAATTTATGAAAGATTATATGAAAAAAGAATGTGGAATAGTATTTTTAGTTGGAGCAGTAGCAGGAATAATTATTCCAAAGTTAGCAAAGTCGCAAAAAACTAGAGAGCTAGCAGTAAAAGGAGTAGCACAATCATTTGTAATAAAAGACTCTGTAAAAGAAAAAATCATAAACATTAAAGAAGAAGCAGATGATATCTATAATGAAGCAAAAAATAGTGTTCAAGAAGAAGCAACAGAAGAAGAAAACCAATAAGAAAGACTAGGTGAAAATAGTGAAGTACCAAATTGTATATGATAAACCAGGAAGACTTAGAGTTAGATTTGGTAAATATATGTTTACAGAAACCCAAGGATATGGTCTTCGGGAGATGTTGGGAAAAATTGAAGGGGTCAATCATATTATAGCTAACCATATTAATGGTTCTATATTGGCTGTGTATGAAACTGAGGAAGCAAGGGAAGGTGTTTTAAAAAACCTGTCAGCTTTTAAAAGAGAGGCTCTCTTTGATGGAGAGCCTACTGAAGAAGAAAAAGCAAAAAAAATAGAAGCAAAATTCAGAAAGAAATTCGTTATTCACTGCACTAAATATTATGGGTCAAAGTTAATTTTTCCTATGCCTGTTAGGAATGTATTTACATGTTTCAAGGCGCTTTTTTATCTAAAATTGGGGGTAGAGTCTATTAGCCAAGCTAAATTAAATGTTGAACTTTTAGATGCTACTGCAATAGGTGCAGCTGTTCTTTCTAGGCATTTTACTACTGCGTCTTCTACAATGTTTTTGCTAAAGCTTTCTGATATTTTATTAGAATATTCCAACAAGCGAGCAAAACATGCCTTGGCTCAAAGCTTGGCAATTAATATTGAAAAGGTGTGGGTTGTTAATGCTGGCCAGGAAATAGAAACATTAATGAAAGACTTGGCGGTTGGAGATATAGTTAGAATAAGAAAAGGCTCTATGATACCAATAGATGGAACTATTGTAAGTGGAGATGCTTTAATAAATGAAAGTTCGATGACAGGGGAACCAATACCTATACACAAAACTGTTAAAGGAACAGTTTTTGCAGGAACAATTTTGGAAGATGGTGAAATTGATGTAGCTGTACTTAATTTGAAAAATGAATCTAGAATTGCAAAGATTATTGAAATGATAGATACGGGAGAAAATGAAAAGGCAAATGTACAAGGTAAGGCAGAAAGAATGGCAGATGATATTGTGCCCGTTAGCTTTGGTCTTTTTCTGCTAACATTACTGCTAACTAGAAATGTACCAAGAGCCCTATCCGTGCTAATGGTTGATTTTTCTTGTGCAATAAAGTTGACTACTCCAATTACTGTAATTTCAGCCCTTAGGGAGAGTGTGAATAAAGATATTTTGGTTAAAGGTGGGAAATATTTAGAAGTTCTTTCTAATGTAGATACAGTTGTTTTTGACAAAACTGGAACTTTAACAAATGCAGTCCCAAAGGTCTCTAATATTATTGTGATGGATAACACGTATACGGAAGACAAGGTGCTAAAAATCGCTGCTTGCTTAGAAGAACATTTTCCTCATAGTGTGGCAGCTTCAATTGTTGCGGAAGCAAAGAAAAAGGATTTAGTTCACCCAGAAGATCATGGCAAGGTTGAATATTTGGTTGCTCATGGTATAGCAAGCAGTCATGAGGGAAGTCGTACAATTATAGGAAGCAAGCATTTTGTGTTTGAAGATGAGCATGTACCATACCCTCAAGAACAGGGAGACTGGTTAAATGAAAAAATTGGTTCGGATAGTGCAGTATATTTGGCAGTAGATCAGAAGCTAGTAGGAGTTATTTGTGTAAATGACCCTCCAAGAGATGATGCGGAACTAACAGTGGAGCTATTAAGAAAAGAAGGCATTAAGAACATTATTATGATAACAGGAGATAGCGAAGGAAGTGCTAAATATATAAGTAATAAGTTAGGACTAGATGGTTATTATGCATCTATACTGCCAGATGGCAAAGCTCATATTATTGAAGAATTAAAATCAGAAGGAAAAACAGTGTTGATGGTAGGAGATGGAATAAATGATACTCCAGCACTTAGCTGTGCAGATGTTTCCCTTACATTAAACGGATCTTCAGATATTGCAAGGGAAGTTGCGGATATTTCTATTTTGTCAGATGATTTAACCAAAATTATTGTGGCAAGAAAGCTAGCTATTGGTTTAATGAAGAAGATTCATAATCAATATAGTTTTATTGTTGCTTTTAACACCATGTTAATTGGACTTGGAACATTCGGAATAATTTCAGTAGATAGGTCAGCCTTGTATCATAACTTATCTACAATAGCAATTGCAGGCGGATCTGCAAAGCACATTTTGAAAGAAGAATCTTTGTTGGCAGAAGGGAAGAAAGAAAATGAAACAACATAAAATTTGGTCTTACTTAGCTCTGTTTTGTATGCTAATGTGCATGATTACAGGGGCAAAAAAGAAATAGAAATAGAATTAACTAAAGAAACCCAAAAGAGGTGCAACACAATTAATGCATCTCTTTTTTATGTTTATTTTGAAGATTTCTTGTGCTATTCAGCATTACCGTAACGTAAAAGGAAATATTGATATGGATATGTTTTTTTATTTTTTTTAGATTTGTTATATTTTTTGATTGACTAGAAGCTTGCGTTAATAGTATAATAACACTTGTACACGCCGGCATGATGGAATTGGCAGACGTGCGGGATTCAAAATCCCGTGGTGGAAACACCGTGTGGGTTCGACCCCCACTGCCGGCACCAGTTTGCAAAATGGTTTTTTATTAAAGGAGGAATACAAATGCAACAGTTAATTACTTTCGTACCTCTAATTTTGATTTTCTTGGTTATGTATCTATTACTAATCAGACCACAAAAAAAGAGAGAAAAACAAGTTAATGCTATGAGAAGTGCCCTATCAGTAGGCGATGAGATCGTTACAATAGGTGGTATTTGTGGGAAAATCGTAAAGACTAAGGACGAATCAGTAATCGTTCAAGTTGGAGCTGATAAGGTTAAATTTGAAATGATGAGATGGTCAATTTCTAAGGTGGTTTCATCTTCAAGTAAGCCACAGGTAACTGAGGTTGAAGTAGAGGAAGACGCTGAGGATAAGCCAAAGTCAAAACCAAAGAGACTGAAGAAAGCAGAGCCGCAAGGAGATGTAGCAGAAGCTGCAGAAGTAGATGAGGCAAAAAATACAGAAGCACCAGAAAAAACGGAAGAATAATCTGGCTCTTGAGAACTTCGGAAAGATTGAAGATTCATAATGTGTGAATGACACTGTGAAAGAAACAGAAATCTGTAGAAGTAAATAAGCTTATTAAGCTGGTTCATAAATGAGCCAGCTTTTTTCTGTTTATGAATCGTAAGGGTAAGCGTTTTTATATTGAATAATTAATTAAATTATTCAATATAAAAACAGGTGCATATGAATGTGGTGGATATTTCATTACATTATTAATCATATTAAACTGTAAAGCATTGATGATAAAAAAACAATATATAAAAGAGTCGCTAAATTGAGAGCTGATATGACACTAGGGGAATATGAATAAGGAGTTAGGGCTATCGGTTTATGTAGTCTAATCATTGGAATAATACTATTTATAGTAATTTTATCTTGTTTATTTCTTTGAAAAATAGTACAATAAAAGGTGGTATATTAATTTGATTTATAATTTGAAAAGGATAAGAATATGAATGGTAAGAAAAATACTGTTTTAGCAGTTTTATTAATACCTATAATAATTATAGGTTGGTATGTTGCCTTGTTTGGAATTGGTGATGTTAAGCCAATCAAGGATGACATTAAACTTGGATTAGATATAGAGGGTGGTGTATATGTTGTTTTAGAGGCACAGACAGACTTAGAGGGGGAAGAACTCTCTGATCTAATGGATAGAACTAAGACTGTTATGGAGAATCGTGTAGACCAAATGGGTCTTGCTAATCCAGTTGTGACAGTAGAGGCAGGTAATAGAATAAGAGTGGAATTACCTGGTGTTGAAGATGCAGAAGAAGCTATATCAACCATAGGACAGACTGCACAGTTGCAATTTGCACTTCCTGACGGAACAATAATATTGGATGGAAGCCAGGTTGAAAATGCAACTACCTCTCAAGATGCTAATGGTACTGGTTATGCTGTAGATATTGAGTTTGACGCTGAAGGGGCAGCAGCTTTTGAAGAAGCTACAGAACTTGCTTTCGCTGGAACATTGACTCCAGTTATAGACGGAGTAAGTTCTAGAGCAATAGTAATACTTTTAGATGGTGCAATTATATCTGCCCCAGAAGTTAATGAGGTAATTACTGGTGGAAACTGCCAGATAACAGGCAGCTTTGACTCCGAAGAGGCTACTAACCTTGCAGCTTTAATTAGAGGAGGCTCATTACCCGTTGAGCTAGTTGAAGTAGAATCATCTATTCAAACTGCAAAGATAGGGTTTGATGCCTTTGAAAAAAGTGTGTTTGCAGGAATTATTGGCTTAGCACTAATTGCGGTAATTATGCTAGTTGGTTATAGGCTAATGGGAGTTGCAGCATGTATTGCATTAGCTTTATATGTATTATTAATTATGTATGCTATGGCATTAATGGGAAGTGTACTAACTCTTCCAGGAATAGCAGGTATTATACTTTCTATAGGAATGGCCGTAGACGCTAATATAATTATCTTTGCAAGGATTAGAGAAGAAATTGAAAATGGAAGAAGTATTAGGGTGGCCACTGAAGCAGGATTTAAGAGGGCTATGAGAACAGTACTGGATGCTCAGATTACTACTTTAATTGCTGCTGTAATCCTATATCAAGTAGGGACTAGTAGTGTGAAAGGTTTTGCTTGGACTTTGATGATAGGTATCTTTGCAAGTATTATTACCGCTGCAATCATAACCCAAATTTTCTTAAATGTATTTGCAAATAGTAGAGGCTTATCGAAAAAAAGCTTTTATGGAATAAAGGCAGATGGAACTGCAATGTTCAATTTCAAGAAAACCATTGATTTTGTTAAGCATAGAAAGATTTTTTACATGGTTTCGATAGGAATAATAGTTATAGGAATCGCATTTGTAGGCATCAGGGGATTCAACTATGGAATTGATTTTACTGGTGGCACGATGCTGCAGCTAGATATGGGTAAGCATGTTGCTACTGAAGAAATTGAAGATATCTTAGCGAAAGACAATATTGAAGCTGAAATTGTTTATGCTGGGGAAGAACAGGAAGAAGTAATCATTAAAACTGTAACCGCCTTAGAAAATGAAGAAAGAACTCAACTCATTGATAAAATTTCAGAAGAGTTTGATCTTGGAGAAGACGCACTTCTTAGCTCATCTCTATTTGGACCATCTATTGGAGAAGAGCTTAGAAACAATGCAATAATAGCAATAGCAATAGCTGCATTAGGAATGCTGGTGTATATTAGATTTAGATTTAGAGAATGGAAGTTTGGAGCAGCTGCAATTGTTGGTGTTGTACACGACGTAGCATTGGTAGTAGTATTTTATGCTATATTCCAAGTTACTATAAACAATCCATTTATTGCTGGTATTCTTACTGTTGTAGGCTATTCAATTAATGACACCATAGTTGTATTTGACCGTATTAGAGAAAACCAAAAGTATATGAAAAACCCTAAGTTAGAAGATTTAGTTAATACTAGTGTTACTCAAACCCTTGGAAGATCTATAATGACATCACTAACTACATTAATAGTAATGATTCCATTATATTTTATGACAAGCTCTGCAATTAGAGAATTTACACTACCCTTGATGGTAGGAGTATTGGTAGGCTGTTTATCCTCCATCTTTGTATCGAGCCCACTTTATTATGAGTTTTCCAAGATTTCAAATAAGACCCACTATGAAAGAGTAGTTTCTCAAGAAAAGAAAAAGGCTAAGAAGAAAAATTAAGAGGCAAGCGGGGAATTATGTTCTTTACTGTAGGAACATAGGCTATTAAATAAAGTAATAGAGAGTGGAATTAGTTATTGTGTTAAAATAAGTTAGGGGTAAGTATGGAAAAACTGTCTAGTATGAAGGAAAAATTTCTAAAGCGAATTGAAGAAATTAATCCCAATTACGATTTAGAATTAATAGGAAAGGCATTTGAAATTGCATATACTAGTCACGTAGGGCAGCTTAGAAGGTCGGGAGACCCTTATATAATTCATCCTTTGGAAGTTGCAGTTATTTTGGCTGATCTTGGTATGGATGAGGAAACAATAGTAGCAGGAATTATGCACGATGTAGTTGAAGATACAGAATATTCTGAGGAAGACTTAGAAAGAGATTTTGGACCTAACATTACCCATCTCGTAAATGGAGTAACAAAATTAGGTAGCTTAGTATTTGATACAAAAGAAGAGCGGCAGGCAGAGAACATGAGACGAATGTTCCTTGCTATGTCAAAAGATATTAGAGTATTAATTATAAAGTTGGCTGATAGGCTTCATAATTTAAGGACTATTAACTATTTAAATGCTGAAAAAATCAAAGAAAAGTGTAAGGAAACTCTAGATATTTATGCACCTTTGGCTAGTAGACTTGGTATGTATAGCCTTAAGTTTGAGTTAGAGGATATTGCACTTAAACAACTTGAGCCTGAGATTTATGCAGAAATTTCAAAAGAAATCGAAGCGAAAAGAAACGAAAGGCAAGAAAACTTAGATGCTATAGTTTCTGAAATGAAAGAAGCTTTAGAGCATTATGAGATTCAATATGAAATGTCAGGAAGATCAAAGCATTTCTATAGTATCTACAAAAAGAAAAAATTTCAAGGTAAGAACATAGATGAGATATTTGACTTATTGGGGGTAAGGGTAATTGTAGATTCTATTAAGGATTGCTATTCTGTTCTTGGAATAGTACATACAAAATGGACGCCAATTCCAGGAAGATTTAAAGATTATATTGCTATGCCTAAGCAAAATATGTATCAATCTTTACATACTACAGTTATAGGTACTAATGGGAAGCCTTTTGAAATACAGATTAGAACATATGAGATGAATCGTATTGCAGAATACGGAATTGCGGCACATTGGAAATACAAGGAGGGTGTTTCCTTAGACAAAGAAGAGGCTAAGTTTGCTTGGTTGAGACAAAGTTTAGAATGGCAAAAAGAAATGGATGACCCAAATGAGTTTATGGAAGCCTTAAAGGTGGATCTTTTTGAGAACCAAGTATTTGTATTTACCCCAAAAGGTCATGTTATGGAACTTCCAGCAGGGGCTACTCCTTTAGACTTTGCATTTAAAGTTCATACTGATGTTGGGGTTAAGTGTGTTGGTGCTAAGATTAATGGAAAGATGGTGCCTATAGATCACACTTTGAAAAATGGTGATATAATAGAGATAGTAACTAATTCGAATTCAGGTGGACCAAGCATAGACTGGTTAAAAATAGCAAAGAGTAGCGGTGCAAGGAGTAAGATTAGGCAGTATCTGAAAAAAGAAAACAAGACAGATAATATTGCACGAGGAAAGGATGCCATTGATAAATTTATTAGAAAGAAAGGCTTAGACCCTAAGGAGATACTTAAGGGGAATTATCTGCATAAGGTAATAAAAGAGCAGGGATTTTCAAGTACTGATGAGCTATACTTAAACTTAGGAGCGACGAAGCCTTTTGTAAGCAAAATCGGAAATAGTTTAATTAAGATTTATTTGGAAGACCAAAAAATAATAGATGAAAAAGAAGACAATATTATATCGTCTCAAGTTGAAGAAAAGAGTCACAGCAGCAATAAACCTTGGAAGAATGATCATGGCGTCATAGTACCAGGAATGGAAAATTTACTCATTAGAGTATCGAAATGTTGTAGCCCTGTTCCTGGTGATGAGATTATAGGTTTCATTACAAAGGGAAGAGGAATAGCTGTTCACCGGGTAGACTGTGAAAATCTGAAGAGCCTCCCAATGGAAGAAAAAAAGAGAATGATTGAAGTTGAATGGGAAAAGAATGAAGGAAGCTCTTATAATGTGAACATTAATATTGTAGGGGATGATAGAAAAGGGCTATTTGGGGAAATTTCTAAGGCATGTGAATCTTCTGATATTAGTATTGAAGGTGTAGTTGCCAAAAAGAACAAAAAGAATGCCACTGTAAATATTACATTAACATTGGCAATTGAAAATATAGAAGAGGTAGGGAAAATTTCTAGAATAATCAAAGGAATTCCAGGGATCTTAGAGGTATATAGAGCAAAGTCATAGAAAGGAAATGAAATGATAGTTACATTAATTCCAACAGGAAGTTTTCAAGTTAATACTTATGTAGGTTATGATGAAGAAAATAAAAAAGGGTTTATAGTGGATCCAGGTGGTTATTCTGATAATATTACAGAGATGTTGAAGAAAAAGGAGATAGACCTGGAATATATATTGTTAACTCATGGCCATGGGGACCACATAGGAGGGATTCCTCAATTTAGAGAAGAGTTTCCAAATGCAAAGCTAGTTGCTTCGGAAGATGAAAAAAAACTTTTGCACGACCCAGACTTAAATATGTCTAAAATGGTTACAGGAAAAAACGCTAGTCTAGAAGCTGATATTTGGATGACAGATGGTCAAACTTTAATTTGTGGAGATGCAGAATTAAAGTTTTACAAAACACCTGGCCATACAGAGGGAGGAATGGTAATTCTTTTTGAAGACATGTTATTTGCAGGAGACACAATTTTTGCAAATTCAATTGGTAGGACTGACTTTCCAGGAGGATCTTTTGAAGTTTTAGAGAAGAGCATTAAAGAAAAAATATATATTTTGCCAGAAGAAACTAAAATTCTGCCGGGACATATGGGATCAACTACAGTGGGCCATGAAAAAAAATATAATCCTTTTGTAAAAGGCTAAGTATTTATTTGGGATTTTAAACTTAGTTTGTATTAAGTTTAATTTTCATAGCTATGGAAAAATGGAGAACATGAATAAAGAAAAAAAAGGCAAATACTTAATAAATGAAAACAAAGTTATATATAAAAAAACACTTTACGGAGCAAGTTCTATCAATGAGTTTGAGGAACTTGCAAAGGTTTTTTTAGAAAAAGAAGAGTTTCAATTGAGGCTACCTAGTGAGGATGAATTAGATGAAAGCACAGATATTTATCGAGATGAAAAAGGTGCTTTTGATAAAATAAAGCTAAAGAGAGAAATCTATAATGATTTGTCTAGCATTACAGGTCTACGACCTCCTTGGGGAACTACCACCGGAATTAGACCTATAAAAATGGCTGGAGAAACAATCCTCAGGTTAGGAGAAGAAACAAAGGAGTTTTTAATGTCACATCTTCTTATTTCAGAAGAAAAGGTGGACATGTCAATTGATATATATAAATATCAAAAAGAAATGATAAAAGAGCCTAAAGAAAATAGTGTATCGGTCTATATAGGAATTCCCTTTTGTCCGACGAGATGCTACTACTGCTCTTTCACATCGAATGAACCAAAAGTTGATTTAGTAAACGAGTACTTAGAAGCCTTAGAAAAAGAGATTAAATACGTTGGAAATAAAATGGACGAGACAGGAGTAAAAGCTGAATCCATTTATATTGGAGGGGGAACACCTACAACCTTAGATGGAGCTCAATTGGAAAAAGTTTTAAGTTTAGTTAAAGAACATATAATTAGAGGCTTTGAAGAGGAACTTGTGGAGTTTACTGTTGAAGCAGGAAGAGCAGATACTATTACTGAAGAAAAACTAAAGGTTCTTAGGAAGTATCAAATTAATAGGATTAGCATAAACCCTCAAAGTATACATCAAGATACTTTGAACAAAATTGGAAGAGCTGGAACCTTTGAGGATGTAAAAAAAGCTTTTCAAATGGCAAGAAAAATAGGTGCATTTGATATCAATATGGATATTATAGCAGGTCTTGAAGGAGAGGATAATGATGCATTCCAAGAAACATTAAAGGCAGTGTTAACTCTAAAGCCAGATAATATAACTGTCCATTCATTAGCTATAAAGAGAAGCTCTAATTTAGCAAAGGTAGATAGCAAGGCGAATTATACAAGAAGAGATGTAGTTACATTAATGTTATTTGAAGGTGAAAATGCTTTAAAAGCAGAGGAATACAGGCCTTACTATCTTTATAGGCAGAAACATATGGCAGGAAGCTTGGAAAATGTAGGATATAGTAGGGATAATAAGCTTTGTTTATATAATGTAAGAATAATGGAAGAAAATCAAACCAACATTGCTATTGGAGCTGGCGGAATTTCAAAATTATATTTTAAAGAAGAGAATCGGTTAGAGCGAGTTGCAAATGTTGTAGATGTGAGAGTATATAATCAACGAATAGATGATATGATTAGAAGGAAGGAAGAAAATTTTTTCCCGAATTTATAATTAGAAGTTAGGAGGAAAAATGGGATATAGTGCCCCTAAAGGAACAAAAGATATAATGCCAAAAGAAGTGTATAAATGGCAGTATATAGAAGAAAAATTTGCTAACATATGTCGAAGATTTGGATTCAAAGAAATTAGAACCCCTGTATTTGAACATACGGAGGTATTTGCTAGAGGCGTTGGAGACACTACAGACATAGTTCAGAAGGAGATGTATTCTTTTATGGATTATGGCAAAAGAAGTATTACCTTAAGGCCGGAAGGGACTTCTGGAATTGTAAGAGCCTTCGTTGAGCATAAGCAATTTGCAGAAACCCAACCTACAAAACTGTGGTATGAAATGTCATGCTTTAGATATGAAAAACCACAGTCTGGAAGGCAACGAGCTTTTCACCAATTTGGAATTGAAATATTTGGCTCAAACAATATGATCGCAGATAGTGAAGTTATTTCTCTTGCAAATGACTTCTTAGAGGAATTAGGTATTACAAATGTAGAGCTTAGAATTAATAGTATTGGATGTCCAACATGTAGACCAGTTCATAGAGAGGCTCTAAAGAAGTTCCTTGAACCCAAATATGAAGAGCTTTGCAATACTTGCAAAGAAAGATATGAAAGAAATCCACTACGAATTTTAGATTGTAAGTCACCTAATTGCCAAGAATTGGTAAAGGACGCACCAGTAATGATGGATTATCTATGTGATGATTGCGAAATCGCGTTTAAAAGCCTTAAATCTAATTTGACAAGCCTAGGCATAGAGTTTTATATTGACCCTCGAATTGTAAGGGGATTAGATTATTATACAAAAACAGCATTTGAATTTGTCACAAATGAAATTGGTGCTCAGGGAACTGTTTGCGGCGGCGGAAGATATGATAACTTGATTAATCAATTGGGAGGACCAGAAATGCCAGGGGTAGGCTTTGGCATGGGAATAGAAAGATTGCTGCTTACAATGGAAGCTTGCGGTTGTGAAATCCCAGAGCCAGAAGGCCCAGACGTGTTTATTGTTACAATTGGGGAAGATGCAAAAAATCATGCCCTTAGTCTACTCCGAAAATTGAGAAAAGAGGGGTTAAAGGCCGAAATTGATAGCAATGAGAGAAATGTTAAGGGTCAGTTTAAGTATGCAGACAAAACCAAGGCAAAATACTCAATAGTTTTAGGAGAAAATGAAATTAGAGATAATAAGGTTACCCTTAAGAATATGGAAAATGGGGAACAGGCAGAGATAAGAATGGAAGATATAGTTGAAGAACTAAACAAAAATTAGGAGGATCAAATGCTTATCAAAAGAACGAATATGTGTGGTCAGTTTGGAAAAGAGAACATCGGAGAGAAAGTTAATATCAATGGATGGATTCAAAAAAGAAGAAATTTAGGAAAGGTTATTTTTTGCGATGTTAGAGATAGAACAGGAATTGTTCAAGTAGTTTTTAATGATGATATTTCAGAAGAACTTTTTGAAAAAGCAGATAGCCTTAGAGGAGAATATGTTGTTGGGATTACAGGGCTAGTAAAGGAAAGAGAATCAATTAATCCGGACCTACCTACAGGAGAAATTGAGATTATTGCTGAAGATTTAGTTATTTATTCAGAAGCTCAAACCCCTCCAATTTACATTAAAGATGATGACAAGGTTGACGATAATCTTAGATTAAAATATAGATATTTAGATCTTAGAAAGCAAAAAATGCAGAGAAACTTGAGCTTTAGACATAAGGTTTGTCAGGTAGCTAGAGATTATTATACAGATAATGGATTCACTGAAGTTGAAACGCCAATGTTAATTAAACCTACACCAGAAGGAGCTCGAGACTATTTGGTTCCAAGCAGGGTTAATAAAGGACAGTTCTATGCTCTTCCACAGTCACCACAGATGTTTAAACAGCTTCTTATGGTAGGTGGGACAGATAGATATTTCCAGATAGTAAAATGCTTTAGAGATGAGGACCTTAGAGCAGATAGACAGCCTGAATTTACTCAAATAGATTTAGAAATGTCTTTTGTAGATAAAGATGATGTGATTTCAATCCAAGAAGGATTTCTAAAAAAGGTCTTTAATGATGTAATGGGTATTGAAATTCAAACACCTTTCCCTAGAATCACATATGATGAAGCTATGGAAAGGTATGGAAGTGATAAACCAGATACAAGGTTTGGATACGAGTTGAAAAAATTAAATGATAAGGTAGAAGGCTGTGGATTTAAAGTCTTTGAAGATGCTTTATCAGCAGGCGGAGATGTTAGAGGTATTAACATCAATGATGGTGCTGACAAATTCAGTCGAAAAGATATAGATAAACTGCAGGAAGCTGCAAAAAGCTATGGATGCAAAGGTTTAGTTTGGATTAAATATGGAGATGAGATTACATCTTCAGTAAATAAATTTTTTGATCAAGATCAGTTAAAAGCTTTAGGAGAAGTTTTTGATGCGAAAAAGGGAGACTTAGTGCTACTGGTAGCAGATAAATCGTCAGTTGTATTTGATTCTTTAGGATTCTTGAGAAAGCATATCGCCGAAAAAATGGATGTGGTTGATGAAAATAGATATGACTTATTATGGGTTGTTGAATTCCCACTTTATGAGTATGATGAAGAAGAGAATAGTTTTGTTGCAAAGCATCATCCTTTTACTTCACCTAGAAAAGAAGACTTAGATAAATTAGAATCGGATCCACATTCAGTAAAAGCAGAGGCTTATGATATAGTGTTGAATGGAGTTGAGCTTGGAGGAGGAAGTATTAGAATCCACGATGCAGAACTTCAAACAAGAATGTTCAAAGTGCTTGGTTTATCTGAAGAAGAAATTGAACTGAAGTTTGGTTTTTTAGTAGAAGCATTTAAATATGGAGTACCACCTCATGGAGGATTAGCATACGGATTAGATAGATTGATAATGCTTCTTTCAGGAGAAAAGAGTATTAGAGAAGTAATAGCTTTCCCCAAAAATCAAGCTGCTCACTGTATGGTTAGCGAAGCTCCAGCTGTTGCGGAAGAAAAACAGTTAGAAGAGTTAGGTATCAAGTTAAATGACTAAGAAAATAGGAATTTTTGGTGGGACATTTGACCCTATACATACGGGACATACATCCTTAGCTACAGATGCACTGGAACAAATGGAGTTAGATCGGGTTATTTTTGTCCCCTCTAAACTCCAACCATTTAAATTAAATAAAGAAGTTACTGACAGTAAAAAGCGTATTGATATGATGGAAATAGCAATTGATAATCCTAAGTTTTCAATTTCTACTTTTGAAATGGAGCAAGAAACAGTTTCTTATACATATATTACTATGGATTATTTTAGGAAAACCTTTGGAAAAAGTGCTGATTTGTTTTTTATTTGCGGAACTGATAGTCTTCTTAAAATGAAATTCTGGAAGGAAAGCGAAAAGTTTATTAGTGAAAACAAGTTCATAGTTGGATCAAGACCAGGCTATAAAGAACTAGAGCTTGAAGCAGAAATTAATGAATTGGAAAATAGGTATAACACTCGAGTTTTCAAGGTTAATAATAAGCGGTTTGATGTGTCATCTACAGAAATAAGAGATAATATTAACATTTACAAAGACCTGGTAAATGTTAAAGTTGTGGAGTATATAAAAGAAAATGAATTATATATATAATTATCTTGAAAGTACAAGTCACAGCCAAAGATTAAAAAAACATACATTAGAAACTATCAAAACAGGAAAAGAATTAGCTAAAATTTACGGAGAAGATATAAGAAAGGTTGAAATAGCTTGTCTTTATCACGATTGGGCAAAAGAATGGCCTATAGAAAAGCTTAATCATTATATTTTAAAGTTTATGAAAGTCAATAAGGTTTACTTGGATAAAACTTCGTCAGAGTTTCTTTTAGATAATAAAAATATTAGCCATGGTAAGATTGCTGCTCATTACTTAAAAGAAAATTGGACCAAAGAATTAGCAGGAATTAACTTTACTCAAGATGTGATTGATGGCATTTCATATCACACAACAGGAAGAAAAAACATGAGCAGGCTAGAACAGATAGTTTACTTGGCAGATGCAATTGAGCCCAATAGAAACTATGATAGAGTGAATGAAATTAGAGAAATTTCAAAATTAGATTTGGAAAAAGCTTGCTTAATTACCTTAGAAAATACCTATGAGCATTTGATAGAAAAAGGGTTAGATGAAAAAAGAATCCATAAAGATACCATAGAAGCTATAAATTATTATAGAGAAAAATTAATGTAGTATGAATAAACGAATTGCAAAGTTTTAAATAATAAAGGAGAATTTGATGGAACTTAAAAAAATGGCTATGGAAATAGGGCAGTTATTGGAAGAAAAGAAAGCTTCGGAAATTAGCATTATTGATATTGGAGAAAAATCAGGATTTGCTGATTATATGATTATTGCTTCAGGTGGATCAGAAAGACAGGTTGCTACGCTTAAAGAAGAAGTAGAAAAGCTAGTTGAACAATCTGGTGGAGAAGTGAAGAGGGTTGAAGGCAAGAAAGAGTCGGGTTGGATTTTGCTTGATTGTGGCGATATAATAGTTAATCTATTTACTGTGGATATGAGAGAGAAGTATACAGTAGAAAAAGTATGGGGAGATTGTGAAACAATATTATTGGAGGAAAGAAATGTCTAATAAATACGACTTTAAAAAAATTGAAGAAAAATGGCAAAAACGTTGGGAAGAAAAAGGAACTTTCAAAGTGTCTGAAGACATGGAGAAAGAAAAGTATTATGTACTTGAAATGTTTCCCTACCCTTCAGGAAAACTTCATATGGGGCATGTTAGAAACTACTCAATAGGGGATGTAATTGCCAGATTTAAAACTATGAAAGGGTTTAATGTTCTTCACCCGATGGGGTGGGATTCATTTGGACTTCCTGCAGAAAATGCGGCTATTAAAAATGGAATTCATCCAAACAAATGGACTTGGGAAAATATTGAAGATATGAGAGCGCAACTTAGTGAATTAGGTCTTGCATATGACTGGGAAAGAGAGGTTGCAACCTGTCACCCAGATTACTATAAATGGATGCAGTGGATTTTTATTCAATTCTTTAATAATGGATTGGCCTATAAAAAAGAAAACCCAGTAAACTTTTGCCCAGATTGTCAGACCGTTCTAGCAAATGAACAGGTAGTAGATGGGGCTTGTGAAAGATGTGGAAGCTTGGTCGGCAAAAAAGAACTTTCACAGTGGTACTTTAAGATTACAGACTATGCTGATAGGCTGCTTAAGAATATAGATACACTAGATGGCTGGCCTAATAAGGTTAAAACTATGCAGAAAAACTGGATAGGGAAAAGTCAAGGCGCTCAAGTTACCTTTGAAATAGAAGGTTTTGATAAAGGGCTCGATGTTTTTACAACTAGACCTGATACTTTGTATGGAGTAACATATATGGTTTTAGCTCCTGAGCATAGCTTTGTGGGAGATCTTGTAATAGGCACAGAAAAAGAGAAAGAAGTTAGTGACTATGTAGAAAGAGTCCAACATTTAAGTGACATTGAAAGAACAGCTACAAATAACGAAAAAACAGGAGTTTTTATAGGAAAATACGCAATTAATCCTTTAAATGGAAAAAAAGTGCCTATATTTATTTCAGATTATGTTTTGATGGGATATGGAACAGGCGCTATAATGGCAGTTCCTGCTCATGATCAAAGAGACTTTGAGTTTGCTAAGGCATTTGACCTAGAAATTATTCCAGTAGTAAGTTCAGATAATCCGGAAATTGATGTGAACAACTTGACAGAAGCCTTTGCAGCGGAGGGCACAATGATAAACTCGGATGAGTTTACAGGTATAAACAATAAAGAAGCAATAGAAAAAATAACTTCTTATCTAGAAGAAAAGAATATTGGGAAGGCAACTGTTAATTATAGGTTAAGAGACTGGTTAGTTTCACGACAAAGATATTGGGGAGCTCCTATACCAATGATAAACTGCCCTAAATGCGGCTGGGTTCCAGAGAAGGAAGAGAATCTTCCAGTAATGTTACCTACGGATGTAGAATTTTCTGGAAAGGGAGCGTCTCCTCTTACAACAAGCAAAGAATTTGGAACTACGAGCTGCCCTATTTGTGGGGAGGAATCTCAAAGAGAATTAGATACAATGGACACGTTCTTAGATTCGTCTTGGTACTTCCTACGCTATTGTGATCCGAAAAATAGTGAAAAAATATTTGATAAAGAAAAGGTTAAATACTGGATGAATGTGGATCAGTATATTGGAGGCGTAGAGCATGCGATACTTCATTTACTGTACTCAAGATTTTTCCAAATGGCACTGTATGATCTTGATATTGTAACTACAGAGGAACCTTTCACTAACCTACTTACTCAAGGTATGGTAATTAAAGATGGAAAAAAAATGTCGAAATCTATTGGGAATGTCGTTTCGCCTAAAGAAATTATTGAAAAATATGGTGCTGATACAGCAAGATTATTTATCCTATTTGCCTCTCCACCAGAAAAAGAGCTGGATTGGTCAGATACTGGAGTAGAAGGTAGTTATAGATTCTTAAATAGGGTATATAGACTAATAGTAGAATACATCGAAAAATTTGAAACGGTTGATAATGATGGAGAAGTTAAGCCAATTACAAAGGAAGATAAAGAGCTCCTATTTGTCCTAAATACAACTTTGAAAAAAGTTACAGAGGATGTAGGAGATAGATTTAATTTCAATACTGCAATTAGTTCTATAATGGAACTAGTTAATGAAATGTATAAATATAAGGAGGGAGATAATATAAATCTTCCTGTTCTAAGAAAAGCAACAAATGATCTTATTTTAATGCTTTCACCATTTGCACCACACTTAGCAGAAGAGATGTGGGAGATGATGGGTAAAGAAGGTAACTTGTATGTGGAAAAGTGGCCTGAATACGATGAGCGAGCACTGGTAAAAGATGAAGTAGAGATTGTTATGCAAATTAACGGAAAGGTGAAGGAAAAAGTTCAAGTTCCTACTAATATAACAAAAGAAGAAATGGAAAAAATTGTTTTCGAAATGGACAAAACAAAAGAACTTATAGAAGGAAAAACTATAGTTAAAGTAATAGCGGTTCCGGGTAAGCTTGTTAACATAGTAGTTAAATAAGAACTTGAAAAAAGAAAAATATGAGAGAAAAAATTAAACAAAAGTCAAATATTGACAACGAAGGAGGACGGAAGGCTGTAGAGAGAACAAGTAAAGTCAACCATAAACCAAAAGAAAAAGCTCAGAGGGAACCTTTAGGCAAAGAAAATAAAGTGAAGACTCAAAACGACTCTTTAGGGAGAGGTCAAAGAGAAAAGGTTACTAAGGGGTCTTCAATGAAGGGAAAGACTGAAAAGTTTCAAAAAGATTTTTTGGGAAAAGCTAAAAAAGAATCAATAAATAATGGTAAACATGAAAAGCTTCAGAAAGTGAATTTAGAAAAAGAGAAAATTGAAAATCTGAATCAAGAAAGCTTAAAAAAAGATAAGAAAGAAAAAATAAACAGAGAACCCTTGCTAAAAATGAGAAAGAATAGACCTGATAATAAATCAGAAGAAAGAACAATTGAAAAGCCAACTAAGAGTAAAAAAACAAATATGAATAGCAAAAAAGATGACGGAAAAGCTTTGAAAATAATACCTCTAGGTGGGCTAAAAGAAATTGGAAAGAACATGACTGCGTTTGAATATGGCGATGAAATCATAGTTGTGGACTGTGGACTTTCTTTTCCAGAAGATGAAATGTTAGGTATTGATATCGTCATTCCAGATTTTGATTATCTCATCCAAAATGCAAAAAAAGTCAAAGGGGTAATAATCACTCATGGGCATGAAGACCATATTGGAGGGACACCATATTTATTAAAAGAATTAAAGGTGCCTATTTACGGAACTAGGTTACCAATAGCTTTAATTGAAGGGAAATTAGAAGAACATAAAATTAAAGGTAAAACTAAAGTGATAAATGCCGGAGATGTTTTTCAGTTGGGCCCATTTAAGGTTACAGCAATTAGAACCACTCATTCAATTGCAGACTCATTAGCCTTTGCCATAGAAACTCCAGTAGGAACTATTCTTCATACGGGAGACTTTAAAATAGACTATACACCAGTAGATGGGGAACCAATAGATCTTAGAACCTTTGCTAGGATAGGTGAAAAGGGTGTTCTTTTGATGTTGGCGGATAGTACAAATGCTGCAAGACCAGGATATACATCTTCTGAAAAAGTTGTAGGAAAAGCTTTAGGAGATATATTTAGAGATACAAATTCCAGGATTCTGGTAGCTACATTCTCTTCAAATGTTCATAGAATACAGAAAATTATTGACAATGCTGTGAAGTGTGGAAGAAAAGTAGCTTTTTCAGGAAGAAGCATGGTTAAAGTGGCAACTGTTGCTACAGAATTGGGTTATTTAGAGTTTCCACCAGGCACATTAGTAGATATGAATAGGGTAAATAATTATCCTGATAATGAACTAGTTATTGTAACAACTGGGAGTCAGGGGGAACCTATGGCAGCTCTTTCAAGGATGGCTAGTAGAACCCATAGAGATGTGCAGATTAAAAAGGGAGACATAGTAGTACTTTCTTCAACACCTGTCCCGGGAAATGAAAAAACTGTATATAATGTAGTAAATAATCTAATAGAAAATGGTGCAAAGGTAATATACTCAGACATTGCAGAAACTCATGTTTCAGGACACGCTTGTGCCGAAGAGTTGAAAGTAATTCACACTCTAGTAAAGCCAAAGTATTTTATGCCAGTTCACGGAGAAGGACTTCACTTGAAGAAACATCAAGAGCTTGCAATTGACTTGGGAATGAAAGAAGAAAACACATTTATATTAGATAATGGTGATATGCTGTCTATAACAAAGAAATCAGCTACAATTAATAAGAATGCAGCTAGAAGTGAAACTATAATGGTAGATGGCTTGGGAGTTGGTGATATAGGATCTGTTGTTTTAAAAGACAGAAAACTATTATCGGAATCAGGGCTAATAGTTGTAACGATTTCCTTAGATGGCTCAACTGGAGAAGTGGTAGCAGGGCCTGAAATTATTTCAAGAGGCTTTGTATATGTAAAAGAAAACGAGCATCTAATTGAAGAGGCTAAAGAGATTGCAAATCTTACATTAGATAAATGTAAAGCAGAAAAAGTTAAAGATTGGGCTACAATGAAAACTAGAATTAGAGAAGATATGAGAAGATTTATCTATGATAGAACAAAGAGGAACCCAGTTATATTATCAATTTTTATGGAGGTTTAAAATGAACGTATATGATCAATTACATGGACTAGAAAAGGCAATTAAAGAGTCAGAAGAGTACAAGCAGTTTAACGCTGTAAAAGAAAAAATAGCAGCAAATTCAGAGTTAGACGCTATGATTAAAGATTACCAGGCAAAGCAGATGGAGCTACAAATGAAACAAGCTATGGGAGAATCAGTTGAGGCAGAGGCAATGAAATTAATTCAACCCTTATATGAGGTAATGATGAAAGACCCTACAGCGGCAGAGTATTTGCAATGTGAAATGCGATTTGGGATGATGATGAATGACGTATACAAAACATTAGCTGATTTGGTAGCAGGTAATTAATGGGTATGATAAAGACTGGTGAAGAGCTTCTTAATATTTCAAAAGCTGCAGCTATAGGGGATATTACTTTTGAACATATCCTAGGATATATGAAAGAGGGTATGACAGAGATAAAAATAGCCCTAGAAATTGAGAAAACTCTTAGAAAGCTAGGTGCAGAGAGCTTAGCATTTCCAACTATTGTGGTTTCAGGAAATAGAACTTGTTTGCCTCATGGGGAACCAACTGAAAAAGTATTGGAAAAGGGAGACTTAGTCACTTTAGACTTCGGTGGTGTTTATAGAGGCCAATGTGGTGATATGACTAGAACTGTTGGAGTTGGAACCCTAAATGAGAAGCAAATAGAAATCTACAATATTGTAAAGGAAGCTCAAGAAGCTGCGCTTAAAAAATGTATTTCAGGAGCTATGTCAAAAGATATTGATACGGCTGCAAGAGATGTAATTACTAAAGCTGGTTATGGGGAGTTTTTTGTACATGGCACTGGGCATGGTGTTGGTATAGAAGTTCATGAAGAGCCTTACTTAAACACAAGAACCAATACAGAGTTAAAAGAAAATATGGCTGTAACAGTAGAACCGGGAATATATGTACCAGATGAAATGGGAGTAAGGATTGAAGACCTTGCAATAATAACGGATTTTGGTATAATTAATCTAGTGAGTTCGACAAAAAATTTGATTTTGTTGTAAATGAAAATATAATAATGTTAATAAATTGATTTGAAATGGAGGCAGGCAATGATATATGCAGGAGATTTTAGAAAAGGTATGACTTTTGAGATTAATGGTGAACCATGTGTGGTAGTAGACTTTCAACATGTAAAGCCAGGAAAAGGAGCAGCCTTTGTTAGAACAAAATATAAGAATGTTTTAAATGGTGCAATTAGAGAGGAAGCATTTAACCCTAATGATAAGTTCCCAAAAGCGCATATAGAAACTAAAGAGATGCAGTATTTGTATTCTGATGGGGAATTATATTATTTTATGGATCAGGAAACCTATGATCAGGTTCCACTAATGCAAGAACAAGTTGAAGAAGCAATGAAATTCTTGAGAGAAAATGATATGGCCACTATTAAATTCTATAAAAACAGTGCGTTTTTAGTTGAAGCACCAAATTTTGTAAACTTAAGAGTACTTGAAACTGAACCAGGCATAAAAGGAGACACAGCAACAAATGTAACTAAGGCTGCTACAGTAGAAACAGGAGCAGTTGTACAGGTTCCAATATTTATTGAGACTGATGAAGTAATACAAATTGACACAAGAACTGGTGAATACTTAAGCAGAGCCAAATAATAACAAAAGTAATTAGGGCGTAGAAATACGCCCTTTAAACATTGAGGACTAAAGGATGATTGACAATAGGAATTTAAAAAACAAAGAAAATGAATTTGAAAATAGCAGTACTGAAGCAGAGGGTACTTTAAATAAAAAAAAGAAAGCTAAAAGTAATAGTAAAAAAAGGCTGTTAATTGTAGTAGCAGTCTTCTTATTGATGTTATTAGCAGGAGTAGGAACTTTGACAGTACTAGGGCAGGCAAAGGATCATGATTCAAAGAAAACCATAGAAGTTAATATACCACAAGGCTCAGGATCAAGTTATATTGCTGAAATTTTGCTTGAAGCAGGAGTTATTGAATCTACCACTGGCTTTAAGATTTACTCAAAACTTAAAGGAGCAGATAATAGTATGCAGGCGGGGTATTACAACCTTTCTCCTTCTATGTCAATTGGAGTGATAATTGATAATCTGATTGATGGAAACACAGGAACAGCTGAACTTTTTACTATTCCTGAAGGATATACAATAAGCCAAGTTGCAGAGTTAATTGAAGCAGAAGGATTAGCTACAGAAGAGGAATTTTTAGATGCAGCTGAGAATGGAGAATATGATTATAAGTTTATGGAATATCTTCCGGAAACTGGGGCTAGTAGATTAGAAGGATTTCTTTTTCCTGAAACATATAGTTTTCCTAAAGGAATAACCGCTGAAGAAATTATAAATACGATGTTAGGTCAATTTGATAAAACCCTATCGGAAGAAGATTATAAGGCAATAGAACAATCAGGATATGATCTTTATGAAATAATTACAATTGCTTCAATTGTAGAAAAGGAAACACCACTAAAAGAGGAGGCTCCTTTAGTTTCTAGTGTTTTCTTTAATAGGCTAGATATTGGGATGAGCTTAGGAAGCTGCGCTACGGTAAACTACGCTACAGGAAAGGTAGGGGAAGGAGTTGAACCAACCGCAGCTGATCTTGCAATTGATTCGCCTTATAATACAAGGAAATATGCTGGGCTTACTCCAGGGCCAATTTGTTCTCCTAGCGCCATGGCTATAGAGGCAACTATTTATCCTGAAGAAACAGATTATCTTTATTTTGTAGTAGAAACTGCAGGTTCAAAAAACAGTGTTTTTACTACTAACTTAGCAGATCATGAAGCCGCTGCAGATGAGTATTATAAATCTTTTGATGAATAGAGGTAATAATGCTAGGAATTGATAAGGATATATTAAAATACGTAGAAGATTTTCCTACGGCTCCAAGTAAGGAAATAGAGAAGCTTAGGAGAGAAGGTGAATTGGGAAACATTCCCATTATTTTAAAAGACACTGAGAACTTATTGTCTTGGCTATTGAGAATAAAAAGGCCTAAGAGAATACTTGAAATTGGAACGGCTGTAGGATATTCAGCTTGCTTTATGGCTACGTTACTAAGAGACGCAGAGATAGTTACTATAGAGAAAAGTCCTCAAATGATAGAAAGAGCGAAAAATAATATAGAACATTTGGGCTTTTCTAAGAGAATTTTTATTGAAGAGGGAGATGCCTATGATTGTCTGGGCTCTTTACAAGGAAGATTTAAATTAGGAGAGTTTGAGCCATTTGATTTTGTTTTTATTGATGCGGCAAAATCTCATTACAGAGAATTTTGGGACTATGCAATAACTATGACTTCAGATGAGGCTACAATTGTTTGTGATAATATTCTAATGAGAGGGAAAACAGCATCTAGTAAATTTGATAAGTTTGACAAGTTTAGAACCAGTATGAGAAAAATGAGAGAATTTCTAGAATATATTACAAGCTTAGAGAATATGCCCACTACAATAATGACCGTAGGTGATGGTGTTTCAATTAGCACAAAAATAAAAAATGCAGATGCGAAAGGGAAATAAGTGGCAGAAAAAATAGAACTTCTAGCTCCTGCTGGAGATTTAGAAAAATTAAAAATAGCAATAGACTATGGTGCCGATGCAGTTTATCTTGGGGGGGAAATGTTCAGCCTAAGAGCTGGTGCTGGAAACTTTACAAAGGATAAATTAGAAGAGGGGCTTATCTATGCGAAAAATAGGGGGAAGAAGGTTTATATGGCCTTAAATATTTTCCCACATAACCAAGACATAGAGTTAATTGAAAACTACTTAAATGAAATCAAGGAATTAGGTATAGATGCCTTCATTATTTCTGATATGGGGATGTTTAGTTTAGTAAAAGAGATTATTCCTAGTGCTGAAATTCATATTAGCACCCAAGCAAACATAACTAATTACCAGACAGCCAAGTTTTGGAAAGAGCTAGGGGCAAAAAGAGTAGTATTAGCTAGAGAGCTTACCCTAAATGATATATCCCAAGTTAAGGAAAGGGCAGATGTTGAAATAGAAACATTTATCCAAGGAGCTATGTGCATTTCTTATTCTGGAAGATGTCTCCTTAGTAACTTTATGATAGAAAGGGACGCAAACAAAGGAGAGTGCGCTCACCCTTGTAGGTGGAGATACTCTTTAGTAGAAGAACAAAGGCCAGAAGAAACATATCCAATAATTGAAGATGAGAGAGGGACATATATACTTAACTCTAGGGACTTATGTCTTATAGAACATGTTCCAGAATTGATAGAGGCTGGAATAGACTCACTTAAAATTGAGGGAAGAATGAAGAGCGCCTTTTATGTTGGGACAGTAGTTAGGGCTTATAGAGAAGCTATTGATAAATACTACGAGGACAAAAAAAACTATGAATACGATCCAAATTGGTTTGAAGAGATTAAAACTGTAAGTCACAGAGAGTTTACAACTGGATTTTACTTTAATAAGCCAAATAATAAGGACCAGAATTATTTGACAAGTGCATATACAAGAAATTATTCATTTGTTGGAATGGTTAAAGATTTTGATAAAGAAACGATGATTGCTACAGTAGAGCAACGGAATAAGGTATCTCTAGACGAAGAGGTTGAGTTTATTGGACCAAAAGGAAGAATTTTTAAACAAAAATTAGAAGTTCTAATGAATGAAGATTTTGAACCTATAGAATCTGCACCACATCCACAGCAGATTCTAAAAATAAAGGTTAATGAAGAGGTGGAGAGAAGTTTTATGATGAGGAAAAAGCTAAGTAAATAACTAGCAAGGAGAAAAGGAGATAAAATGGATACAGTACCCGTCGAGGGAAGTGGGATTTCAACACA
The DNA here is from genome assembly GCA_964370075.1 of uncultured Oscillospiraceae bacterium. Classification (GTDB taxonomy): domain Bacteria; phylum Bacillota; class Clostridia; order Peptostreptococcales; family Anaerovoracaceae; genus CAYJHC01. Next base: position 53,165 of record CAYJHC010000001.1, read on the forward strand.
AATTATTTTAATATTAGTATTAACTTTGGTGAATGCATTTTTTGCAGCCTCAGAGATGGCAATAGTGTCTTCGAGTAAGACGAAAATGAAGATGTTTGCTCAAAATGGAAATAAGAGGGCTGAAAAAGTCATTAATGTTCTTGAAGAACCAACTAAGATTCTTTCAACAATTCAAGTTGCAATAACATTTGCAGGCTTTCTTGCAAGTGCATCGGCAGCAGTAGGAATAGCAGATGACATTAGCATCATGCTAGAGCCTATGGGAATTCCTTACGTAAATGAGATTTCGGTAATTGTTATTACAATTGTTCTGTCTTATTTTACATTAGTCTTTGGAGAGCTTTTCCCAAAACGGATTGCCCTCCAACATTCGGAAAAGATTGCAATGTCAGTAATTGGGTTGATTATTGGTATGTCAAAAGTTTTAACTCCATTTAATTTTGTTTTGTCTAAGTCTGTAAGCTTCTTACTTTTTGTGACTAGACAGAAAGAAAAAAATCAAAGCGAAGAGTATTCTGAAGAAGAAGTAAAATCTATGATAGAGGCAAGCCATGATGCGGGAGCTTTAAAAGAAGAAGAGCGAAAGATGATTAATAGCATTTTTGAATTTGATGACACTTGCGCTTATGAAATAATGACTCCAAGAACAGATGTATTTGCTATTGATATTGATGATTCTCCAGAAGATTACCTTGATGAATTGATGAACCTTAAATTTACCCGTGTTCCTGTTTATGAAGAAGATACAGATAACATTATAGGTATTTTGAATGTTAAAGACTTTATCATAAAAGCTAGAGAATTTGGCTTTGAAAATGTAAATCTTAGGAAGATTTTAAGAAAACCTCTATTTGTACCGGATGGTAAAAAAGTAGATACTTTATTTTATGAATTACAAAGAACTAAACAGCAAATTTCAATACTAATAGATGAATATGGTGGCTTTGCAGGAATTGTAACCGTGGAAGACATAATTGAAGAAATCGTTGGAGAAATTGATGACGAGTATGATGATGAAGAGACTGGCGTAGTTAAGCTAAGTGATAATCTGTATACTTTTGAAGGGAACTATGACTTGGATGACTTTAACGAAGCTACAGGGCTTAATTTGCAATCTGAGAATAGTGAAACAATAGGTGGGTTTATTATAGATATATTAGAAGAAATTCCTGATGAGAATAATAAAGATAAATGGGAAATAGTATATGAAAATTTAATATTTAAAATTGAGTCAGTGAAAGACAGAAGAATTGAAAAAGGTTCTCTTAGAATAATACCTATTGAAACTGAATTGGAGAATCAAGAGGCACCAACGCTAAAGAAGAAAAGAGAAAAGAAGGACAAGAAAGCAGAAGATGAGTAAACCGTTAAATATTGCCTTTGAAACTTTAGGTTGCAAGGTTAATCAATATGAAACAGAAGCAATAATGGAAAAATTTTCAGACCTTAAATATGAAATTGTAAATAGTAACAGCGTTGAAATAGATGCTGTTATTATTAATACTTGCACAGTAACTAATATGGCAGATAGAAAGTCAAGGCAGATTATTAGAAGGGCTAAAAAAAGAAATCCTAATTGTATAGTAGCTGTAATTGGATGCTATGCAGAAATAAAGCCAGAAGAGGTTTCCTCGATAGAAGAAGTGGATATAGTTTTGGGAAATACTCAAAAATATAATATTGTAGAAGTGGTTGAGGCCTACATATACAAAGAGGATCCTTTAAAGGATTCAAGTAAGGCTGTAGGGTTTAATACAGAAGAGATAAACCTAAAACCTCAGGAAGACAAGATAACCAAACAAACTAAGTTCCAAGAAATTTCACTGTCAAAAGCATTAGAGTCTAGAAGCAGAGCCTATGTGAAAATTCAAGATGGATGTAATAGATTCTGTTCGTATTGTATCATTCCCCATGTGAGAGGCCCAATAAGAAGCAGAAGCTTGAAAAATATTGTTGCTGAAGTTAAAGGATTACTTGATAATGGATATAAGGAAATAGTATTAACAGGAATTAACACAGCCTTGTATGGCATGGAAAAATATGATATAACAGAAGTTAGCCAAATCGAAAAACTACCTTTGGAAGACATATTATGCGAGTTAGAAAAACTTCCGGAATATTTTAGAATTAGATTTAGTTCTTTGGAACCTACTGTTGTGAGCCATAAACAGGTAATTAGATTATTAAAATACAAAAAGCTATGCAATCATTTTCATTTATCACTTCAAAGTGGAAGTGATAGAATATTAAAGAAAATGAATAGGAACTATAGTAGGGAAGAATATTTATCGATAGTTAAAACCCTTAGAGAGATAGACCCGAAATTTGGAATATCAGCAGATGTAATAGTTGGTTTTCCAGAAGAAAAAGATAAGGATTTTCAAGACTCTGTTGACCTAGTTAAAGAGAGCAAGCTAGTAAAAACTCATGTGTTTAAATACTCAAAGAGAGATGGTACACCAGCTGCAAAAATGAAAGATCAAATAAAGGGAAGCATTATGGGGGAAAGAAGCGATAAACTAATTGAATTATCAGAAAAAGTAGCAAAAGACTTTAACGAAGGCCTAATTGGAACAAGAGCAGAAGTTTTGATAGAAAAGTATAATGAAAATGATAACTGTTATGAGGGATATACTAGAAACTATGTGAAAGCGTATATTACAAGTAATGATTTACCTATAGGTCAGCTTGTAAATATTAAAGTAATTGACATTTATAACGATGGAGTGAAAGGAGAGATATATGAGTGATTGTATATTTTGCAAAATTGTAAAAGGTGAGATACCAGCAAATAAAGTTTATGAAGATGATAAGATTATAGCTTTTCATGACTTAGAACCACAGGCGCCTGTCCATGTGCTTGTTATTCCTAAAACCCATATAAAGTCGTTAGACCACATAGAAGAGGATCATAAAGGAGATTTGGGACACTTAATGGTAAAAATCAAAGATGTTGCTAAGGCTTTAGAATTAGAAAATGGGTATAGGGCAGTAATTAATTGTGGTGAAGATGGTAATCAAACAGTAGGGCATATACACATGCACATCTTAGGTAAGCGAAAAATGACTTGGCCGCCAGGCTAAAGCAGAGTGCATAATACTAATAAAAAAGCAAATTACATTTTATTAAAGAGGTAACATAATATGAATCGTATTAAACTAATAGGGACGCTTTGCGTGTTTGGTACAACTATAGCATATGGAATAATGCCTTCTATTTCATTCTTATCTTTTGGGGTAGGTGTAGAAACTGAAACTTTACTTTTTAGTAAATTCTTTTATTCTGCACTGCTTTTATGGATCTTTATTTTTATAAAAAAACTTCCATGGAAGCTAGAAAAAGAGGCCATAAAACCAATGTTCGTTATATCAATTGCATATATTGGGATTGCAACTACATTATATATTTCATTTGATTATATTTCAGGTTCGCTTGCAACCATAGTATCATTTACTTTTCCAGCAATAATCGTAGCTGTTGAAATGATTAGAAGAATAGAACCAGTTCGAATATCAAAGATAACTGCCGTAGTTATTTCCATGATAGGAATGATATTAGTAATCTGGGGGCCAGATATGTCTGGAAACATTATTGGTATTGCATTTGCTTTTGGAACAGCCATTTGCTATGTGTTTTATATATTTGGACTTTCAGCAGAGCCGATTAGAAAAATGAACGCATTCGTAGTTTCTGGGTATATACTTGGAACTTCAACACTATTTAATATGGTTAGATGCTTAATAAGTGGACAACCTTTAATGGTAGAGAATATGACTCAGCTAGGATACATGTTATTTTTAGCAATTTTCTGCGCATTTCTAGCAATACTATTAAATGCAAAGGGTGTTAAAATGATTGGCCCTGGAAATGCAGCAATAATTAATACAGTTGAACCGCTGTTTGCATGTGTATTTGGATATTTACTAATTGGAGATGTATTAACTTCAAATATAATAATGGGAGGGGCCTTAATAATGGGGGCAGTATTAATTTCCAATTGGCCGAACAAGAAAACTGAAAAAATTTAATAAATAAAATGCTCTATAGGCTTTGTGTTTGTAGAGTTTTTTCTTTAGAAAACAATAGAGTGATGGTATTAACTAAAGTCTTAAATAATAAAAAGAAATTGATGAAAAATAAGGGGAAACTAGGTTATGCAAAACATAACAAAAAATTATATATGTATTGAAATATTATGTTAATATGTTAAACTAAATCTATTATGTTTGCCAAGATTAATTAGTTTAATAAGAAAGGAAGAGGAAGTATGAATGAAGAAAAAATGTTGACTCTCGGTGATGCAGAACAGATAAAAAAACTAGAAATGGTTTTAGAAAAGTATGCAAAATCATCAGGAAGTTTAATTACAATACTTCAAAAAGCTCAGGATATATTTGGATATCTATCACCAGAAGTAATTGTTGAAATTGCAGAAGCAACCGGGGTTACTCCTGCAAAGATTTATGGGGTTGCTACTTTCTATGCTCAGTTTAGAATGGAGCCTATAGGGAAACATTTAATCATGTTATGTAAAGGAACCGCATGTCATGTAAATGGTGCTGACATTATTGAAGAAGCGATTACTGAGCATTTAAGTATTGGAGATGGAGAAACTACAGAAGATGGATTATTTACATTAAACAATGTAGCATGTCTTGGTTGCTGTTCTTTGGCGCCTGTACTAATGGTTAAAACAGGGGAAGATGATGAAACTTATGGGAACTTGACTAAGGATTCTGTAAAAGATGTTTTAGACCAAATTAGAGCTAATGGTTAAGGAGGAGAGAGAATGAGAGTAATCGTAGGATCTGGGAGTTGCGGAATAGCGACAGGAGCAAGAAAAGCTCGGCTTGAGTTTGAAAAACAAATAGCAGAAAAAAATATAGATGTTGAAGTGGACATTACAGGGTGTGTAGGTACTTGTTACCTAGAACCAATAGTAGATGTTTATGAAGATAATGGGGATTTAACTAGATATGTTGGAGTACAAGTTGAAAATGTCTCTAAAATAGTTGACGAACATTTAGTAGGAGGAACTCCAGTAAAAGAAATGACAATTTCAGAAGACGATATAGCTTTTCTTGAAAAGCAAGAAAGAGTTGTTCTTAGAAATTGTGGGATTATTAATCCTGAAAAAATTGATGAATACATAAGCAATGATGGGTACAAGGCAGCAGAAAAAGTTATTACTTCAATGTCTCAAGAAGAAGTAATTGATGAGGTTAAGGTATCTGGACTAAGAGGAAGAGGTGGAGCAGGGTTTCCAACTTGGTTTAAATGGAATGCAGCTAGAGTAAATAATGGAAAAGATAAGTACATGGTATGTAATGCTGATGAAGGAGACCCAGGAGCCTTCATGGATAGATCAGTATTAGAAGGAGACCCACACTCACTAATTGAAGGAATGATAATTGGTGGATTTGCAATGGGAGCTACTGAAGGAGTTATTTATGTTAGAGCTGAATATCCTTTAGCAATTAGCAGACTTGAAATTGCAATGGATCAAGCAAGAGAAAGAGGGTTCCTAGGAAAGAATTTGTTTGGAACTGACTATAATTTTGATTTAAGAATAAAAGCGGGTGCAGGAGCATTTGTATGTGGTGAAGAAACTGCCCTTATAGCATCACTAGAAGGTGAAAGAGGTATGCCTAGACTTAAACCTCCTTTCCCGGCACAAAAAGGCTTCTGGCAAATGCCAACTAATATTAACAACGTAGAAACTTTTGCAAATGTTCCTTGGATTTTGTTAAATGGAGGAGCTGCTTTTGGCGCTATGGGAACTGAGTTGAGTAATGGCACTAAAGTTTTCGCACTGGCTGGAAAAATTAAAAAAGGTGGATTAATTGAGGTCCCAATGGGATTGCCTCTTAAATCAGCAATATTTGAAATTGGTGGTGGAATAAAAGAAGATAAAGAATTCAAAGCGGTTCAAATGGGTGGTCCTTCTGGAGGATGTATTCCGGCTGAACTTATTGATACACCTGTAGACTATGAGAATATTAATAAGACTGGAGCTATTGTTGGATCTGGTGGAATGATAGTTATGGATGAAACAACATGTATGGTAGATATGGCTAGATACTTCTTAGACTTTACTAAAAAAGAATCTTGCGGCAAGTGTAACTATTGTAGAATAGGTACAAAGAGAATGCTTGAAATCTTAGAAAGAATTACAGCTGGTGAAGGTAAAGATGGAGATATTGAGTTACTAGAAGAACTTTCATACAAAATCAAGGATGGATCTATGTGTGGACTTGGACAAACTGCTCCTAATCCAGTATTAACTACAATTAAATATTTTAGAAATGAGTATGAAGACCATATTTATAATAAAAAATGTACTGCAAAATCATGTAAGCCATTAATAACTTTTACTATTAATAGTGGCTGTAAAGGATGTACATTATGTGCAAAGAAATGTCCAGTAAATGCTATTGAAGGAGAAATAAAGAAGCTTCACGTAGTAGATCAAGAACTATGTATTAAATGTGGAAGATGTAGTGAAGTATGTCGTTTCAATGCAGTAGATATAGATTAGTGGGAGGAATAAAATGAACAAGTTTAGATTAAATATTAATGGAAAAGAAGTTCTTGCGACTCCAGGACAAACAATTTTGGAAGTGGCAACGGAAAACGGTATTCACATTCCTACACTTTGTTTTGATGAAAGAACTGAAATATATGGATCATGTGGAATCTGCGTATGTGAAGTAGAAGGCAACCCAAAGATGGTAAAAGCCTGTGCAACTTATATAGCAGATGGCATGGTTATAAAAACAAATACTGAAAGAGTTAGAGAGTCGAGAAAAACTAACTTAGAGCTTTTACTTTCAAATCACGTTGGAGATTGTAGGCCACCATGTGTATTAGAATGTCCAGCTCAAACAGACTGCCAAGGTTATGTAGGTCTTATTGCTAATGGTGAATATGAAGAAGCTATAGCTCTTGCCTTTGAAAAAATTCCACTACCAGCATCTTTAGGGAGAGTATGTCCACACCCTTGCGAAGACGCTTGTAGAAGAAAATATATTGAAGAGCCTGTATCCATTCAAATTTTAAAGAGATTTATTGCGGATGAGAATCTAGGCCAAGAAGAACCTTATCTTCCAGAAATTGATGAGGAGACAGGTAAAAGAATTGCAATTATTGGTGGAGGTCCAATGGGATTGTCTGCAGCCTTTTTCTTGAGACAAAGAGGCCATGGAGTAACAGTATTTGAAAGCATGCCTAAAGCAGGTGGAATGCTTCGATATGGTATACCAGAATACAGACTTCCAAATGAGGTTTTAGATGATGAGATTTCATTAATAGAAGAAATGGGAGTAGAAATAATAACAAATACTAAAATAGGAGCAGACATTCCATTTGAAGTACTTCAAGATGATTTTGATGCAATTATTCTAGGTATTGGAGCTTGGGTGTCAACAGGAGTAGGATGCAAAGGTGAAGATGCTGAGGGAGTAATTGGAGGTATTGATTTCTTAAGAAAAGTAGTTAGAAATGAATATGTTAACCTAGGTAAAAATGTTGCAATTGTAGGTGGTGGTAATACGGCTATGGATGCTGTTCGAACTTCAATAAGATTAGGTGCAGAGAAAGTATATAATGTTTATAGAAGAACAAAAGACGAAATGCCTGCAGATACTATAGAGATAATAGAAGCAGATGAAGAAGGAGCAATTTTTAAAAACCTAACTAATCCATTGGAGATTATTAAAGACGAGAATGGAAGAGTTAAGCAAATGGTTCTACAAGTAATGGAATTAGGAGAGCCAGATGAGTCAGGTAGAAGAGCGCCAAAACCAATAGAAGGCAAAACTGAAACTATTGATCTTGATACAGTAATATTAGCGATAGGACAAGCAGTTGACTCTTCTATGTTTGACACTGTAGATAAGACAAAAAGAGGAGCCATTGCATACGACCCAGAAACATTTAGAACTAGCATGCCAGGGGTGTTTGCAGGTGGTGATTGTGGTAACGATAAAATTTCAATCGCAGTTGAAGCTATAGCAGATGCTAAAAAGGTAGCAGATAGTGTAGATGCATACCTAGATGGGGAATTAGTTAAGTATGAGAAACCTTATGTAGTTACAAGAGATGATATTTCAGAAAAAACATTTGAAGATAGAGAAAGAGAATGTAGGCCTGAAATGACAATACTTGAAGCTGAAGAACGTAGAAATAACTTTGCAGAAGTAATTCCATATGGATATACCGAAGAAGATGCTGTAGTTGAAGCAAACAGATGCCTTGAGTGTGGATGTAAAGATTATTTTGAGTGTAAATTAATTGATTTTGCCAATGAATATGGAGTGAAGCCAGATAGATTTGCTGGTGACATTAATGTTACTGAGTTTGAAGATGATCATCCATTCATTGTTAGAGATCCAAATAAATGCATACTTTGTGGACTTTGTGTACGCGCTTGCGACGAAGTTATGGGAATTGGAGCTTTAGGCCTTGTTGAGAGGGGTTTTGATACTGTAGTAAAACCAGCATTAGAGAGAAACCTAGAAGAATCAGGATGCGTTTCTTGTGGACAATGTGTAAATGTTTGCCCAGTTGGAGCACTTCAAGAAAGACAATCTGTTGCAAAAGAAGTTCCAGTAGATACAGTAATAACTGATACGACTTGTTCTTATTGTTCGGTAGGTTGTAGTTTAGAGTTAGAATCAATTGGAGACATGCTGATTAAGGCAAACCCTTCAAAAGAAGGGGAGGTAAATAAAGGTGTTTCTTGCGGAATGGGTAAGTTTGGATTTGATGCGGCTGTTTTAGATGGAAAGCTAACAGCACCATTAATGAAGAAAGAAGGGCAATTTGAAGAAGTAGACTACCATGAGGCAATAATTGATGTGGCTAAACAAGCTGAAGCTGTAAAATATAGAAACGGAGCTGACTCAGTTGCAGTTGCTATATCAGATAGATATACTAACGAAGAAGCATATGCTATCTTGAAAATGGCAGGAGTAATGGGAGCAAAAGCACTTTCATTCAATTATAGAGAAAGTGGCTTGAAAAAGGTAATAGGCCTTGACTCGTCACCAAATACTATAGATGAATTACTTTCTACTGATGTAATACTTGCTGTAGGCTTCAATGTTGCTACTAGCCCAGTAATTAGACTGAAAATGAGAGAAGCAGCAAAGAATGGTGCTAAGGTAATCTTGGTTAACCCTGTTGGATACGAACAAAATATGGACTTTGCTACTTGCATATACACGGCAAATGATATGTCTTTCCTTAAAGAAATAGCAAAAGAGTTAATAGAAGTTGGAAATAAAGCAGATGCTCCAAACTTTGATTGTTTTGTAGATTCACTAAAAGAGGTGAAAGTTTCTGAAGATGCAAAAATAGTTGCAGAGACTTATGGAAAAGCTAAGAAAGCTATGATTGTCTTTAGTCAAAACTTTGCTTCTGTTGATACAGCAACAATGATAGGAAATATTGCTCTATTATCTGGACATATTGGATCACCAAGGGACGGTATTCTTATGGTTAAGGCAAAAAATAATTCTCAAGGATTAGTTGATATGGGAATTAATTTAGGAGCAGAAGCTATGGAGGGTATAAAAGGATTATTGGTGTTTGGAGAGGACATTGATCCAAAATATTTAGAGAACCTTGAGTTTTTGATGGTCTCAGATGTTTACATGACAGATGCAGCCATGGCAGCTGATGTTGTAATTCCTGGAACTGGATTTGCTAGTGCAGAAGGAACATTTACTAATACTGAAAGAAGACTTCAAAGTGTTGAAGCAGCAGTAGATGAGGATGTTGACCTTTATAACTGGGAAATTGCTGCAGAGATAGCTCATGCATATGAAGTAGACTTCCCATTTGTAGATGAAGAAGATATCTCTTTAGAGATGGATGATGTTCTAGTGAGGTATAAATACGCAGAAATTGGAGAGGTGTTAGGAGGAGTATTAACTCCAGAAGAACCAAGTTTTGCGGTTGTTACGGGTAATACGTTTGTAGAGCCTCTAATGACTACAGATGGACTAGCAAAGCTTATGAAGGAAAGAATTCCAGCACCACAAAAAATAAGTTAACCTAAGATTATTAGTTTGGTTAAGCAAAACTGAATACCTATAACATAAAACGACATCAAAATAAATGGATTATTCGTATAATACATTTTGAAGTTGGTGTCGTTTTTTTATGGAAATGAGAATTTTTAGTAAAGAGAATACCTATGCTACTAAATGGAAACCAGCTACTAATATAAATTTGCTACCTGCCATTGTGAAGCAAAGCTAAACAATACTGGCCGAGCATATAACTCTATAAATAATCAATCTCATTTATCTTATTGAAGGAAATTAAGGGAATAATATGTAGGGAAATGTAATGGGTAGAAAAGGTGTTTTTTTTGTGTGAATTTAAAAAAGTAGTAAAAATACAGTTAAGAATATGGTAAAATAAATTACAAAATGAGATTTGATTTTATAATTGTCACATGAAATAATAAGGAGAATAACCGTTTTGAATTTAAAGTTTGAAGAATTTATTGAACTTATTGATGAACTACATGATGAAATAAATATTTGGGGAAAAGATTTAACTCTCCTATATATTAATAGGGCTTGCGAAAGGCATTATGGCCTCTCAAAAGAAGAAATGATAGGGAAAAACTATTATGACTTAATGGGGAAGCAGTATTGGTACCCAGCGTTGCTCCCTTATGTTGCTGAAGCAAAGGTTCCGTTAATGAAGAATCAGCAAACACAAATGGGAGGAGAAATAATTAGTATCACTGTTCCAATTTTAAATGATGACGGGGAGTTGGAGTATGTAATTTCTAGCGTAAGAGATAAAGACTCTACAGCTAGCCTAGCAAAATTCCTTGAAACAGAAGGGGAAAGCAATAAAGAAGAAGAGGAACAATTTATAGTTGCATCTAAAATAGTATATAAAAGCCAAATAATGCAAGAAACAATTGACTTGGCAATAAAGCTTTCTGATGTAGATGCTCCTGTGATAATACTGGGAGAATCAGGGGTTGGTAAGACCCAGTTGGCTAAGGCCATGCATGATAACTCAAGAAAGAAGAAAGGTCCATTTATTACCGTAAACTGTGCTGCAATACCTAGTGAACTTATTGAATCAGAATTTTTTGGATACGAAGAAGGTGCTTTTACTGGAGCTAAAAAAGATGGAAAAAAAGGCTTCTTTGAGGCTGCTGCTGGAGGAACTATTTTGCTAGATGAAATATCTGAACTTCCCTATCATTTGCAGTCAAAATTATTACAGGTAGTTCAAGAGAAAGAGTATATTCCTGTAGGGAGTACTAATATAAAAAAGACTGATGCTAGAATAATTGCTGCTACCAATAAAAACTTAAAAGAAATGGTTGAAGAAGGAGAATATAGAGAAGATCTTTACTATAGGCTAAGTGTTTTTGAAATAAACTTGCCTCCTCTTAGGGAACGAAAAGAGGATATTGAAATGCTAGCTCAATATTATTTGAATAGGTACAATGAAAAGTATGATAAAACTCATATCTTATCAAAGGATGCAATAGATACATTTAAGAATTACCCTTGGAAGGGAAATATTAGAGAACTAATACACCTTATTGAAAGGCTAGTTGTTACTTTAAATAGCTATGAAATAAAAAATTATCATTTGCCCAACCACTTATTCGAAAACTATATGGTAAAGGAAAACAACAAAGAGAGATGTAACGCCGAAAATTATGCTTTTGAGGAAGGGGAATCGTATGATGAAGCATTAGAAGAATTTAAGAAAAAAATTATTGTAGAAGCGTATAAAAAATATAAGAGCACTAGAAAGGTGGCTAAGGAGTTAAAGATAACTCAGTCAAAAGCTGCCAGACTCATCCGACTGTATTGTGAAACTTAGATAGCTTATGAGTTTAAAATAAAAGTGAACCAAAAATATCGAGTTAAAAACAACACAGTTGAGTCAAAAATGACACAACTGTGTTGTTTTGATTTTTTAAGTTGTTGGAAAATAGTGTGTGAAGCCTCAAAAAAAGTTGGCACGATGTTTGCTTAGTATATAAATGTGGTAAAAACACTGTAGAGGGAAAAGTACCTCACATTTGAAATATATATACTCTATATACAAGGAGGAGTGCAATGAAAAAC
>CAYJHC010000002.1:0-43882 GCA_964370075.1 uncultured Oscillospiraceae bacterium
TGGTGCGACTGACTGGACTCGAACCAGCACGGTTTCCCACACGCCCCTCAAGCGTGCGCGTCTGCCATTCCGCCACAGTCGCATATCACAAGCTTTATTATAACACAGAGAAGCAAGTTTAGAAAGATAGTTTATTTATAATATAAGCTCATTTAATTATTTTTCATACTCTTTTTTCAACATTAAATAAAAATTTTTTATACTGCGGTCTCCATGGCTATTTGGAAATAAGCAATGAGGTATTTGTCCAGCTTTCCTATGCTTTTCTACACAAGCTCTACAGTTCCCATGGAAATTACAATCTTCTTTTGTGCAAGGGCAAAAATCTTTCTTTTCCATAATCATCTCCTATACTATAAATTGATTCTCTCTATTGTAAAGTGTTTTATATCCTAAATTTAGCGATAGGTACACTGAAAGCGAAACCACTGCCGCCAGACATACATTTATTGAAATCTGATATAAGATTGCAGTTGTAGGAAGTTCACCTGATAAAATTTGTCCTGTCATCATACCTGGTAATGCCACTATACCCATTCCAAGCATTGAATTTATAGTCGGCAAAAGTGCAGTTTCAAGAGCAGTATTTACAAATGGTTTCAGTATGAATTTAGGTTTTGCGCTTTGGTTGAGAAGCACCTCTATTTGGAGTTTAGAATCTTTTATTTTTGTCATAAAAGTTCTGACACCAAGTGTAATGCCTGTCATTGCATTGCCTATTATCATTCCACTTATGGGTATTGTATATTGAGGATTAAAAATGCTCTCACCAATTACAACTGTTATGAAAAATGCAATAATTAGAATTGCTGACATACTTATCGAAGATGCTATTATTAATTGAAACTTTCGATTAAGCCCCTTATTTACTGTCAGTATTCTATATACGGCAAATATACTCATAATCAAAACATAACAACATACAAAAATAGGCGATGGATTTTCAAAGAGATACATCAAAATATACCCAGCAAGAGTTAATTGCACTGTCATTCTAATACTTGCAATTACTAATAATTTTGTCTGATTAACTTTGCTTACTTTCATTACAACGGCTACAATAATAAGCAATAGATATATTAAAGCAAAATTAAAAATGCTAATTTGTACTGCGTCATTCATTTATTCCCCTCCTCTTAAGTTAACTATATTTTCTGCAAACATTTCGGTCAGTTTATTGTCGTGACTTATTACGATTAAAGTCAAATCATTTTCTTTCGCATAGGTAACAATATTAGAAAGCACCTTTACCGATAGGGTATGATCTAGCGCTGAGGTAGGTTCATCAAGCATAATAATTTTCCCTCCCATTGAAAGGCATATTGCAATATACACCCTTTGCTTTTCTCCACCCGAAAGATTCTCGCATAAGGTATCTACTGTAAAATTCGCCTCAGTAAGCTTCAAAAAACATTCCATTTCTTCCTCAGTTAGTTTTGGACATTCGCAATAATCGAAAAAAAGATTAAAGTTCTCTTTTATCGTTCCACTAAACAAAAATGTGGTTTGCGATATAAGCTTTATTTCTTTTCGTAGTTGGACACTATCAATCTCTGTTATATCTTGGTCTTTATAAAGTATTTCTCCATCCGAAAAGTTCTCTGTACGATTAAACAACTTTAACAGAGTGCTTTTCCCACAGCCACTTTCCCCTGTTATAAAGTTGATTTTTGACTTTATAATTTGTATGTCATCATAGAATATAAAGTCTCTAAAGCATAATTTTTTTGTTTTCAGCATGTTTTCTCCTTGATTTCTGAATAATTTAGGTATATAATATCAGTATCGAACATAGATAACGAATATCAATATCGATTTTCGTTATAATCATATTAGCATAAGGAGAATTAAAATGCAAGACCCTATTTTAAGAAAATTATTTTTAGGATTCATACAGGTACACATACTTCATCACGCAAAAAAAGAACCTGTATATGGTTCTTTTATGATTGATGAATTAAAACATCACGGATATGATATAAGTCCAGGAACACTTTATCCGATCTTTCACAACTTGGAAAAGGCAGAACTTCTAATAGTTGAGAGCGTGAACATTGATGGTAAAATCAGGAAATACTATTCCATAACTAAAAAAGGAGAAGAAGTTTTAATCGAGGCCAAAAATAAGATTAAAGAGTTGACTTACGAATTATAATTAAGGCTTTATTTATCACCTTTATTGTAACTTTCCAAGTACTGCTCTACATACTCCACATCAGAGGTAATAGGAATTTCCTTTGTTCCTACGGTTTGGGTTTTCTCCCTCCCCTTACCTGCAACTACAAGAATGTCATTTTTACTTAATCTATCCATCGCAGTATAGATAGCCTCACCTCTAACTGGTATAGCCTCAAACTTACCACCTACCTCTGCAATAAACTGACTAGTTTCTCTAAGAATTTTTTCCAAAGGCTCAGTTCCATAATCTGCTTCTGTCATATACACCATCTTAGCATTTCTTCCTGATGCTTTTCCAAGCTTCTCCCTTCTGCTAAAAGATCTATTTCCAGAAACACCAAAAATAATGAATATATCTCTTCCTGGGTATTCCTTTTTAATTGAATCGAACAATGCATTATAGCTCATTTCATTGTGAGCATAATCCACAATCACGGTCTTTTCTCCATCCTCACTTGCGAACGTTTCCATCCGACCCTCAACATTAGTTGCTAATAGGCCTTGCTGCATGTCTTCCACAGGAATATCAAAAAAACTTGCGATTGTAATTGCACATAGAGCATTTGTCACATTGAATAAGCCTCTCATTGATAACTTAAACTCAAACACACCTTGCGGCATTGAAACATTAAATCTAACCCCATCTTTTGAGCTTTCTATATCAAAGGCACGTATCTCGGCTTTGTCAGTAGTGCCAAAAGTTACTATTTTTTTTGTAGCACTGCTATTTTTTGCAACCTCCAAAACTTCTTCAAATTTTTCATCATCTGCATTTATGCACGCCCATTCGCTTTGTTGAAAAAGAATTTTTTTAGAATCAAAATAGTCAGCAAAATCTTTATGCTCAATATCACTAATATGATCTTCACCAATATTCAAAAATGCACCAACCTTATATATCACATCATATACTCTATGATATTTGAGGGCTTGACTAGACACTTCCATAGCAAAGTAATCCAGACCATTGTTCGAAGCCTTCCTAAAATAGTTTTGCAATGTTATTGCCTCAGGCGTTGTTAAATGAGAAGGTTCCTCCTCCTCCTCCCCATAGTAAAGAACTACTCCTGACGTGATCCCCATTTTTTTAGGCTCACCTTCCGCAGTGCTGTTTTTAAGATAGGTGTCGATTATATTCTTCAAATACATTACTGTAGTGCTTTTCCCTTTTGTTCCTGTAATTCCTATGGCATTTATCTCTTCGTAGGGAAAATTATTAAACTTATTGGCAAGGATTGCCATAGCTTTATTTGCATCAGACACAACAACTTCAATATCTTTTATTTTTTCTTTCATCAAATCATCTAAAGGAAAGTCTTCCTGCCTTACAACAGCAATCGCTCCTTTAAGAATAGCATCATCGAGGAACTTAGCCTTGAAGTTAACACCCTTCATAACAAAAATACTATTTGGCAAAACTGATTTCGAATTGAAATCAAGACCTTCAACTAACTGTTGTTTTACTTCTGACGAAACATTTTCACTAACCAACACATTTTTTTCTTTTAAATATTTTATATATTCTACAACTGTATGTCTCATTTGCTCCCCTATCATTTGCCTTAATAAATTCCATTGCCAAGATTCTTACTTGACCATTATCTTTTCTGACTAGTTTTGATTAGCTACCGCTACCCTTGAACCTATTTATTGAATCCTCTCATGTTGTGCTTCTTTAATTGTTCATCAATATAATCAGCATCACAGTCTCCAGCATCAATTAAGGACTTAATTATATCTAGCGATTTATATATGTCATCTAGAGTTTCAGTTCCAATTGAAATTCTAATAAATCGTTCTGTACTATCACCATATGCACTTCCTGGTACAGTAGCGATACCATACTTGAATAGCAAATATAAACAAAAGTCCATAGATGATTTTTTAAAGTCTTCTATATTTGCAAAGAAATAAAACGTTGATTCTCCAGGCATTCTTTTCAACTGAATTTTATCCATATATTGTCCGATTTTCTTTCTTTTTTCTACTACTTGGCGTACCTGCGGAAGTGTAATTTCTAAAATATCATCAAAATACTCTGCAAGATAATGGGAAATAATTGTCGCACCACAGGTAATAAGATGCTGGTTTAGCTTTAAGACATTTGAGATAACATCGTTTGTTGAAATTGCATATCCAACTCTAAACCCTGATAATCCCATATTCTTTGAAAGAGAGTTAACAACTATTATTCCATCTTTATCTGGAACTAAGCTAGCCATAGAGTGGAATTCGTCATCAATTACAAAATCGCTGTAAGCTTCATCTACCAATAAATAAATTCCTCTTTCCCTACATTGCCTATACATATCTAATAGTTCTTCTTTAGAGTAAACAAATCCAGCAGGGTTATTAGGATTATTTATTATTAACATTTTACTTTTTTCCGAAAAATATTTGCTAAAATCTTTAGGTTTACAATCATAAGGTATGAAGACAGGTTTTCCATTCGCAACCTTAGTTTGCTCTTGATAGCTTAGCCAAGCAGGCTCATGAATCAACACTTCATCATCATCATTTAGAACTGCCTGCATTGCCATAAAAATAATTGGTTTAGAACCTGCTGTAATCAATATTTCTTTATTATAGTCTACAGGGGCACTATACATTTCCTCATAAAAATCACAGATTTTTTTTCGCAACTCAGGCAATCCTAAGCTTTCATGGTAGTGATGGCCATTATCTCCCCATTTTTCTTGAAGTTTCGCGAAATCGAATTGTGGTATATCAAAAAAAGCTTCTCCCAGGGATAATGTGGTTATCTTTTCCCCATTTCTTTTCAAAGAATATACTAGTTGGTTTATATATATTGATAAAGCTTCTGGAATTTGATCCGCTTTATCACTTAACTGCATTTTAGGTAAATTATCTTTGTTCATCTTTTCCTCCCGATTATATTAGTAGTTTTCTACTTTACTATTTAAATATTTTCTACAAACTAAAATATACTAAAATCCCATCGTACTTTTTAATTATAGTTAGCAACTGTCTAAATAAAATATTGGCTTTTAGCACTAATATCCATAAATACTAACAATCATAATCTAAACAGCACATCACATTATAACACAACTACAACATATTTTATAGCAAACAAAATATATTGAGCCTAAAAAAGAGGAACATTTTTTCATTCTTGTTCCTCCCCGTTATATTTTTTGCTTTATCAATTCTTACTTCGACTTCTTTCGTCTAAGCTTTATTCCTTCTTCTCCAATTACCACCTTTAAAATTCCTGTAAAATAGCAAACCAACCCATATACTGCAAATGTTATTATGCCGTATACGCCAAGTGCTGCTATCTGAATTAGTCTACCCTCTGAATCAAAGTGGATAAATTCCTTTGCAAGTAATGCTGTAACTATAAATACTAGTATTGCAATTGCAATCTTTGGAGCTAGTTTTCCTGTTTCTTTATACTCAAATCTTTCTTTTTTAGCAAAATGAATTATAACAACAAGAAAGGCTATACTCATACTAATTATTGTGGCAAAAATTGCCCCATATACTACCTGTACTCCTAGTTTCTCCATGAGGATCATTAAAGGAATGTCAAGAAGAATATTTAAGCCAAGACCCAATCCTGCTGCAATGTAGACTAATTTAAACTTATTCATTCCTTGCGTTATATCGGTTACTAGAATATATAAGCTATTTACTATTGCCACATAAACATAAACTTTCAGCACTTCAGGACCATATTCACTTTGTCCATAAAACATTACCCAAACTTCCTCAGCGAAAATACTAATGAAGATTGTAAGCGGGACTATTAGTATTAGTATCATCTGAAGAGCCTTATTAAATTTGTTTGAAATATCCTTAATATCTCCCCTTGCATAACTGTCGACTACATTTGGTAATAGGCTTAAACTAATCCCTACTGAAAACGAAAAAACAATAAGCATCAACTTAGATGCCCAGGTGCTATATACAGCAGTCACCGAAGTAGTTACTTCAGGGCTATAGTTTAGTATCTCCCCCATAGTTCTTACTACCAATACCATGTCCGCAAATACATAAAGATTAGAAATCACACTAGTTATAATAAATGGAACTGCGTAAGTAAATATTTTCTTAATTATTTGCTTATTTGATATTTGTGCATCAACTACTTTGTTCTCACACAAGAAATGTTCTTTCCCTTTTACAATCTTCCTCTTAAGATATATTGCCGCCACTAATCCCCCTACACTGGCACCAAACATGCTTATTCCAACAGTTATAGTTAGTC
The DNA here is from genome assembly GCA_964370075.1 of uncultured Oscillospiraceae bacterium. GTDB lineage: Bacteria > Bacillota > Clostridia > Peptostreptococcales > Anaerovoracaceae > CAYJHC01. Next base: position 6,413 of record CAYJHC010000002.1, read on the forward strand.
CTAAGTCCAGTACGATCATCGTCAAATAACTTCCAAGAAGAATTATTGCAACCCGAACAACCTGCTCATATATTTGGCTTGCGGAAATTGGTGTAATGAATTTATGTCCTTGTAGATAGCCCTTAGTGACACTTAGGAAAGGAATCACTAATATAGCAAAAGATATACACCTAATTACAAAAGTAACATCCTCAACTGAAACAGTAACTGTATCATCACCTATCATAAAGTAGGCAAAAGGTTTTGCAAAAATAAACATAGTAAGAAATGCTGCTACGGAAACTCCTAGCAAAATATTCCTACCTAATCGATATGCTGTATTTTTCGCATCCTCATAACCAAGAGCATTGTATTCTCCAATTACCTTTGACATAGCAAAAGGAACTCCTGCAGTTGAAATACTTAAGAATACAGCATATATATTATAACCAAAACTATATAAAGCTCCTCCATCTTCCCCAATAATTGCATTAAAGGGGATTACATAGACGACACCTATTAGTTTTACTAATATTAATGATAGGGAAGCTACAACTGCTCCTTGCAAAAATGAGCTTTTTTTCATTAAAATTACTTATTAAATACCTTTCCTATAGCCTTTGCTACAACTTTGCACTTTTCTTCACTGATAGATGCAACAGAAACTCTGATTCCTTTTGCAAGAGCAACAGCAAATACATTTTGTTCCTCAAGCTGTACAGCAATCTCATCAGGGTTATCACAGGCAACACAGGCAAAGAATCCTGCATCAAAAGGAACAGGATTTACGCCCTCAGCTCTTAGTGCTTCTTCGAACACTTTGCCTCTTTTAATAAGCATTTCTCTAAACTCTTCTCTTTCCTTATCTACTTCAGCAAGTAGCTTTTCATCTTTGTAGATTTTGTCAATAAGAACCTGTGAAGATTTATTGCAGTTTGACCAAGTTCCTCTAGAAGAAAACTCATTAAGCAGCTTAAACTCATCTGCAATTTCTTTTGTAGGGGCAAGGCAAATCATTGCACCACATCTCATTCCATACATCGTAAAAGTTTTAGAAGCACTGTATCCAATAATTGGAAGTACTTTTTCATTCAACTTTTCTAAAATAGGAAGGAATGATCTGTACTCTTTAGGATCTCCAGCGAAGTCAACATAGGCTGCATCTACAAACAAAATAACCTTCTTATCCCCAGTTGCAGCAGTGTTTAATACATCTACAACCTTATTCCAATCATCATCTGAAAGAGAATATCCTGTAGGGTTATGTGCAGGCGTATTTAGAAAGATTACTAAGCTTTCTTGAGTAGCTAACAGCTCTTTTACCTTTGCTTCAAAAGAAGTAATATTAAAGTTACCCTCTTCATCAAACAAGGTATAAGTAGTAATATCTCTTCCCTGCTCTTGAGCTATTGTTTTATACGGAGCCCAGAACCAGTCTGAAGTAAGTACCTTCTCTCCTGCTTTTGTATAATTAGAGATTGTATTTTTTAAAGCGCCTGTTCCTCCTGGAGTCGCAACAACTTCCATATTTCTATTTGGAACGTAATCAAGAAATGCTGCTTTTTTTATAGCCTCTTTAAATCCTGGAGTTCCTCCAATTGGTGCATAATCAGCATAGTCAGCTGGTGATAATTCTTTTAGCACATCAACAACTGAAGAAAGCACTGCCAGAGAACCATCATCATTTAGCAAAGATCCAATAGTTGCAATAGTTACATTCTCTTTCCCAATTTCTTCTACTCTTGTTCTACCTCTGCTTGTAGCTCCAAATATCTTGTCTTCTTTAGGTATAGTTCTGCCGTTTTTTTGCGCCATTATGAATTCGCTCATCTTTCTCTTCCTCCTTAATTCTTCTACCTTTTCTTTTACTTGTATTTATATTTTTTAAGATCATAGGCAGCCTATTGCTGCCTTGTCTAAATTTAACACTATTATTATATCCACCTTCATATTTTATCTCTTTAAGTTAGGGTTGCACCTCCAGAAGCATCAATTTTCTAAAGGTATTGTTTTTGCATAATACTTTTATTTATTAACTTTTATCTTCATATAATTAATATTCTTGCCCTTGCTACTGAATTTTTTCTCATATTCAGTTTTAATATTATCCTCCATATACACAGAGTTATGAAGGTCTTCTGTATATTCTTCTATTTCATAGCCGAGAGCCTCAGCTTCTTTTTTCCCAAAGGAAAAGAGATGGTCGTTATCAGTCTTAATTTTAATAAATCCACCATCTTTTATTACCTTGTAATACCCTTCTAAATAGTCCCTGTGATTAAGTCTCCTTTTCTCATGTCTCACCTTTGGCCAAGGGTCACTGAAATTCAGAAAAACACCATCAATCTCATCATCTTCAAACCAGTCTTTTGCAGAAATTAAATAATCATTTACAAAAATAGCATTTTGTATTTCATTTTCACAAATTTTTTCTGCCGCTACTACAGACACACTTGGTTGCCCTTCCACTCCAATAAACCCAGAATTTGGTGCAGCGGTAGCATTTCCACAAATAAATTTTCCTTTACCTACTCCAACTTCAAAGAATATCTTCTCTGGAAATTTTCCACACCGTTCTCCAAACAGCCTTGCCCAATTACCTTTTAGCCCAGCTGGTTCTTTTATAAAATACGAATCAAATCGTTCTAATCTTTCATCTAAATCTTTAAGCCTTCTTTGTCTCATTAATGTATTTCCTATCTTTCATTAGTTTTCTAAGTAATGGGTATCCCAGTAAGTAACAGGCTGCAAATTGGCCTAGAGCAACCCAAAGCATGCACAATAGTAGGTTAGGCACTCCGTAAACGAAATGTAACATCCCACCTATTATTATTCCATTAATAATTACTGGTGGAAGTGGTGCAAGTATTTTTTTTCTTCTAAGAGCATATGTTAAAAGTGCTGCAATTAAAGTTGCCAGACTTCCCAAAATCACATCATAAATCCCATATGGCCCAATAATGTTTGCTATAGCACATCCAATTAAAAGTCCAGGTATTGCAGACACCTTCACTGCCGGAAGTACTGTCAGTGCTTCTGAAATCCTTATTTGTAAGGGACCATAACTTATAGGCGCCAGCAGCATAGTAAGTACTGCATATATTGCTGCAATTATAGCAGCCTCTGCCAAAAATCTCACCTTCATCCTAATAATATCCTCTCTGTTATCATTCCTCCAAATGCGATTATTATTATTATGCCTGCTACGACATCTTTCTTTCCAAAAAATAATCCATTCATTCTAGTTCTATCATCTCCACCTCTATAACACCTTGATTCCATAGCCATAGCCATATCTTGAGCTATTCTAAACGCACTGATAAATAGTGGTATCAATATTGGTATTAAATTTTTTGCTCTTTTAAACACACTTCCTGTTTCAAAATCTGCCCCTCTCGCCATCTGAGCCTTCATTATTTTATCTGTTTCTTCTAACAAAGTAGGTATAAACCTTAAGGCGATGGACATCATCATTGCCAATTCATGTGCAGGCACTCCAATTTTCCGGTATGGTTTCAATAAGCTCTCTATTCCATCAGTTAAGTTTATTGGCTTCGTAGTAAGGGTTAATAGAGAAGAACATATTATTAGCAAAACTAGTCTTATTGCCATAAAAACGGCTGTTGTCAAACCTTCTCTAGTAATTTGAAATATCCAAAATTCCACTAACACTTCTCCACTTATCATAAACATATTAAGAATAAAGGTAAATGAAATAATTAAAAATACTGGCTTTAACCCTTTAAGTATATATCCTAATGGAACTTTAGAAACAAAAACCAAAATGAGCAAAGATAAGCTTACTGCCCCTAGACCCATAAATGTTTTTATAAGGAATAGGCCAATAATAAATAAAAGCGTTCCCATTATTTTTACGCGGGGATCTAACCTATGTATTATTGATTCTCCTGCATAATACTGTCCAATTGTAATGTCTCTTAGCATAAACTTTCTTCTATAACCTCCAATAACTCTTCCATGGTAATCGGTATAATCCCTTTATTATCCTCACTGCCAGGGCAGATAACCCCTTCTTCTTTAAGCCTATAATACATTCTAGTTGGCTGTGGTAAAGACAATCCAATACGAGTTAGCTTTTCCTCTTCAGCAAAAACCTCTCTTGGGCTCCCCTCTAATAGAATTTGTCCGTCATCTATAACTATGACCCTGTCACAAAATTCTCCAATATCATCCATATTATGAGAAACCAACACGGTAATACCATTCCACTGACTATGAATATCCCTTACCATCTTTAATATATCCTTGTGAGTTTTAGGGTCAAGTCCAGCAGTAGGCTCATCCAGTATCAAAACTTCTGGTTTCATAGCAATGACTCCTGCAATAGCCACCCTTCTCTTCTGGCCTCCTGAAAGTTCAAATGGAGATTTGTCCTTTACTTCTTCATACGGAAGATTTACAAGTTCAAGAGCCATCTTCACTCTTTCCAAAATTTCATCTTCTGTCAACCCTAAGTTTTTAGGACCAAAAGCAACATCTTTTTCAACGGTTTCTTCAAAAAGCTGATACTCTGGATATTGGAAAACTAAACCTGTTTTCTTTCTCATCTCTACAGCTGTAGTCTTAGAGTCAGTTATATTTGCCCCATTTATTAGTATTGTTCCATTATCAGGCTTTAGCAACCCATTAAAATGTTGCAATAAGGTAGACTTTCCTGATCCTGTATGCCCCACAATCCCAAGAAATGTTCCCTTTTCAATGGAAAGTGATACATCCTTTAAAGCAACAGACTCATGAGGTAACCCTTTTCCATATGTAAATGTAATATTTTTAACTTCTACTGACATCTTTAATTCCTTACCTGTTGTATAACCTTTTCAAAAACACTAGTTTAACAAAATCAACTTATCCTAATAAACAAATCTAAAAAATCATCTATATTCTTAGTATTCTTACCAATTATTCCTAACTATCACGTTCAACCTTCAATGCTTTAAGCTGCTCGATTAATTCTTTTTCTTCTAATAAATCCACGTCTATATCTTTGCCCATTTCTTTAATTCTATAAGCTAATTCTATTTCAAATGGCAGTCCAAGGCTAAGATCAGTTAATAACTCTCTCTTTGAAAATACTTCTTTCGGAACACCTTCTAAAACCAACTTACCTTCATCCATTATTATTATTTTATCCGCAAGAACAGCTTCTTCCATCATATGAGTAATTAAAACAACAGTTATACCCTTTTGATTTAATTGATGTACTATATTCATGACTTCTTGCCTGCCCTGAGGATCTAACATTGCTGTAGGTTCATCAAAAATAATACACTCAGGTTCCATTGCTACCGCTCCTGCAATTGCAATTCTTTGCTTCTGCCCGCCTGATAATTGATGAGGGCCTTTTCTTTTGTATTGTCCCATTTTTACCGTTTCCAAAGCATTATCAACCCTCTCTCTAATTTCCAAAGGATCAATACCCAAGTTTTCTGGTCCAAAAGCCACATCGTCTTCAACAATAGAAGATACAATTTGATTATCAGGATTTTGAAAAACCATACCTGCAGTTTTCCTTATTTCCCAAATCATATCTTCTTCAAGAGTGCTCATACCATTAACTAAAACTGTACCCTCATTAGGAACCAAAAGTCCATTAATGCACTTTGCTGCAGTTGACTTCCCCGAACCATTTTTCCCAATTATAGCAGTAAAACTACCTCTCTTTATGGAAAAAGAAACATCATCTAAGGCCTTAACCAAAGATTCTTCCTCTTCACTAGTATCATATTTAAATGATAAATTCTCTATTTCAATAATATTCTCAGAATTTCTATCCACCTTAAATTCTTCGGTATAATTCTCTTCTTTTTTCTTTTTCATATCAGATTTGTCATTCTTTCAATTTTATTAGTAGTTGCAACTTTTATGCAAAATAATACACCATAACAATTTATTATATATGAAAATCACATATATTGCAAAAAAAATAATCAGTATTTTTACGCCCATCCTTGTAAATTGTACACTGGTTATCTTTTTGCACTTATATTAATGTAATTCTTTGTATAATTCCTTATCAAAACACCATTTGTATCAATACCATATATAAAATCGTTCCAGTACCGATGCTTATGAGATTGTTTCTTTTCCATAAATGCAGGCTTACAACAGTTACTACTGCAATAGCTTCTGGAATTCCATATGGATATATGAGTATTTGCGTACCTCTTAAACAATATACAACCAGCAAGCCTATTATAGCAGGAGTTAAATACCTCCCAATATATTGAATTACTTTTGGAATTTCCTTTCCTTCTGGGAAAAGTATAAAAGGAAAGGCTCTAGTTGAAAAGGTAACCAAGGCTACCACTATAATTATTACTAAGGAATCAAAACCACTAATCTGCATGGTTTCCCTCCTTTCTCGTAATTCTCCTTCTTCCCACTAAGAGAAATAGAATTATGGCAAGCATAGCTGGCATAATAAAGTTATTAGTTCCAAAGATTAATATTCCACCCATTGCACAAGCAACCCCCAGAATCTGCGGAAGTTGATTTCCCTTATCCATTGATTGCTCCACAAAGATTACTAAAAATAAAGCTGTCATAGCAAAATCAATACCTTCAGCGTTAAATGGAATATATGCTCCGGCTAAAGCTCCTATAGCTGTTCCTATCACCCAGTAAGATTGATTTAAGGAAGCGATTGCAAACAAAAACTGTCCTTTTTTCACATCCGTCGGAATATCTGTTGTGCATAAAAGGGAATATGTTTCATCGGTTAACCCGAATATTAGGTACCATCTTTTCTTTCCTATTCCTTCAAATTTGTTAAATAAAGAAAGCCCATAAAAAATATGTCTAATGTTTACAAGCAATGTCATAGTTGCAATTTGAATAAGAGAGAATCCTGGGACAAAAAAGTTTACAGCCAGGTACTGCCCCGAGCCTGCAAAAACTAAAAGGCTCATTAGCATAGCCCACCAAACTGAATATCCAACTTCTTGAAATAGCACTCCAAAGGCAATCCCTATAAACAAGTACCCAGTTAGTACTGGTATTGTATACGGAAAAGCTTTTCTATATGCATGTAAATACTCTTTCATTTCTCCTTAATATTTCTCCCTATCTTTTGAAATCCCACATTAACTACTACCTAAACAGCTTCTTAGCCTGGATTTAAAATCATACCTTTTCATGATACCATAAAATCACCCTAAAAAACAAAGCTTTTGCAACAGGTGTCAAAAAAACAAGGTTTTCGCAACAGATAACAAAGTAACTGGCACAAATTGTGCCAGTTACTTGAGTTTTGCTATATCAACTTCAGTTTTATTTAGAGAATGTGCCTAGACTAGGGTTTACTTATCTAGCTCATGCTCTGTGTGTAGTAACACATGTGCCTTGTGGGAAAGTGGCTCTCCGAAAAACTCTTCATATATTTTAGCTATATCTGGGTTTTCGTGGGAGAATCTAATATCATAGTTTGAATCTAGTTTATATAATTCTTTTCCTCTTTCAAAAGCATACTCTTTACCATCGTGGATTGGCTGTCCACCACCACCTACGCAGCCTCCTGGACAAGCCATAACCTCAACAAAATCGAATTTCTTTTCGCCTCTTTCGATTGCATCTAATAGCTTTCTTGTATTACCAAGGCCACTAACAGCTGCAACACTTAGCTCAATATCATCAATTTTGTATTTAGCTTCCATTACACCTTCATTTTCATTAAATCCTGTACTACGAACCGCTGTAAATGCTTCTACTGGTGGATTTTCGCCCTTAACTAGGAAATAAGCAGAACGAAGTGCCGCCTCCATTACTCCTCCAGTTGCTCCAAATATTACACCAGCTCCAGTTCCTTCTTGCATAACGCTATCTGGTTTAATATCTACTAAAGTTTCTGGTCCAATGTATGCGGTCTTTATCATTCTAACTAACTCTCGAGTAGTTATTACCACATCTGTATTTTTCCCTGCAAATTCACCATAGAAAAGTTCCATTTCGCTCTCACCTTTTTTAGCAACACATGGCATTACTGATAGGGTGAAGATTTTTTCTGGTGGAACATTTAATTTTTCAGCAAAGTATGTTTTCATTACCGATCCAAACATCTGTTGCGGTGATTTAGCTGATGATAGGTATTTAACCAAATGTGGATATTGGCTCTTGATAAATCTTACCCATCCAGGACAACATGAAGTAAACATTGGTCTGTCTTTTAATTCACCTGAAGTAAATCTTTTGACAAACTCTGTGCCTTCTTCCATAATTGTTAGGTCAGCTGTAAATACTGTATCAAATGCGTGGTCAACTCCCAGTTTCTTAAGAGAGTCTAAAATTTTACCAATAGTAGCCTCATCATTAGAAAGTCCTAAAAGTTCACCCCAAGCAGCTCTAACTGCTGGTGCAACCTGAGCTACAACTATAGTTTCTGGGTCTTCTATTGCCTCCCATACTTTATTTGTATCATCTCTTTCATATAATGCTCCTACAGGGCAATGTGTAACACATTGTCCGCAAAGAGAACAGTCTGCATCCTCTATAGAACGAGCATTAGAGACATTAATTGTTGTTCTAGAACCAGTACCTTCAACATCCCAAACATTTAAGTCTTGAACCTTATCACAAACTTGAATACACCTCATGCACTTAATACACTTGGAGTAATCTCTAATGAATGGATAGTCTTTATTCCACTCTCTTATCTCAAGTTTTGTTTCATAAGGAAGTTCCAATATGTTTAATTCACTTGAAATAGCTTGAAGGCTACAATTTCCACTTCTTACGCAGGTAACGCAAGTACACTCATGCTGTGACAAAATAAGCTCTACCATAGTTTTACGATAGTTTCTTGCTTTTGTGCTATTTGTGTGAATTACCATTCCTTCTTCAACAGCATTATTACATGCAGTAATTAGGTTTTCTTTACCTTCCATTTCTACAGCACATACTCGACATGCAGCTATTTCGTTTATATCTTTTAGGTAACAAAGATTAGGTATTTGAATCCCACATTCTTTTGCTGCTTCCATTATTGTAGTGTTCTCTTTTACCGACACTTTGTTATTATCTATTGTTAAATTTACCATAATTTTTCTCTCCCTCCCTTGAATATTCCAAATCCAAAGTGATCACACCTTAAGCACCTTGAACATTCTTGGAGAGCTTCAGCTTCTGACATACATAGCTCTACACCCTCGAAATCTTTTACTCTCTCTCCCGCTTCTCTTTCTAGCATGTCTACCCTACCGCATGGTAGTCTATCATCAAGATTAGGTAATGGAACTTCAACATCACAAGTAATGTCATGTCTATAACCTAGGTATTCATCAATATTTGCAGCAATTACCTTAGCCGCCGCAATAGCGCTAATTACTGTAGCTGGTCCACTTGCACAGTCTCCACCAGCAAATACACCAGGCATGCCTTCTAGCGTACTTGTAGAGCTAGTTACTATTCTGCCTCTTTCAGTATTAACTCCTGCTTCTTCGAAGTGTGCTATTTCTATATCTTGTCCCGTTGCTATGATCAATAAGTCGCATGGAATTAACTCATCCGGCTCCCCTGTAGCTTTAATAGAAGCTCTTCCGCCTTTAATTGAACTAATCATCTGTGGTGTCACCATTACACCAGTAGCATTATTGTTTTCATCAACTACCACTTCTTTTGGAGCTTTCATTTTTTGAATTTCAATGCCTTCTGCAACTGCTCCTTCAATCTCTGCATCAAGAGCTGTCATATCTGCAACCCTTCTTCTGTATACTATGCTGACCTTTTTTGCTCCTAGTCTTTTAGCGGTACGAACTGCATCCATAGATACATTTCCTCCACCAATAACCGCAACTTCCTTACCAGTTAAATCCATCGCCTTATTTAGACCTACATCTCTTAAAAATTCAACTGCTGAAACTACGCCATTTGCATCTTCACCTTTTATTCCTAGCTTAATGTCTATACTAGCTCCTATTGCAATTAGAACTGCATCGTACTCAGCTCTAAGATCATGAAGACTAAAGTCTTCTCCTATTTTTAAATCTCTTTTTATTTCTACTCCAGTTTTAATTATTGCATTAATATCATCTTCTAGTCTTTCCTTTGGTAATCTGTAATTTGGAATTCCATACCTAAGCATTCCGCCTAAATCATTAAGCATTTCATAAACAGTTACCTGGTGCCCCATTAATTGTAAGTAGAAAGCAGCACTTAATCCAGTAGGGCCTCCTCCTACAACTGCAACTTTTTTGCCTGTGCTTTCCGCACACTTAGGCGGCTCAACTTGGCCAGCATAGTCTGCTGCCATTCTTTTTAGCCCTCTAATATTAATACTATCATCTACCATGTTCCTTCTACAATGCACTTCACAAGGATGCTCGCAAATGTAACCACAAGTTGTTGGGAAAGGATTGTCTTTTCTAATTAGCTTTATTGCATCCTCATATCTTTTTTCACCAATAAGGGCAATATATCCAGGCACGTCAACGTTTGCAGGACATCGTGTAACACAAGGTACTGGTTGGCTATATGAACAGATACATCTACCATGCTCAATATGCTCAATATAATCGTCCCTATAACCTTTAAGACCTTTGTACACCATCTCTGCCGCTTCATAACCTATAGCACAGTCTGCAGTATGCATAACTGTTAGGGTTGTCTTTTCAATGGTATCCAAAGTTTTCATGTCTGCATTTCCTTCTAACACATCGGTAATTAGTTTACCAATTTGTCCAAGACCTACACGACATGGCGTACATTTACCACATGTTTGTGCATGGCACAATTCCAGAAAAGCTCTTGCCATATCTACTGGACATAGACCCGGCGGGCTTGACTCAATTCTCCGTTCCAAGTCTTTGTATAGTCCTTCTAAGACTATCTTCGCTTGATCTGGAGCTACTAGTTCTAATCTACTCATAAGATCCTCCTACTTTTTAGAATAAGTAAATAACATTCAGCGAATTGTATTAAATCTTTCCTACTCATACAACAAATGACATAATGAAAATCATCTTAATTCACCGCCAACAATACAATTCCCTATTACCTCAGTTTACCATTTTTAGAAAGCACTTCAAGTATTTTGTATACTTTTTTTATTATTCTATCAAAAAAAAGAATTTATTTTATATTTATCATAAAACAAACTCTCATTTTCCATAAATAACTACAATTCATTCTAGGGTAAAGAAATTCACCCTTCTATTTCAATTGAAAATTGGGTACATATTAAGTACATAATGCATTTAAATTTTTCTTGAATAAACATTAAACCTGGACTTTCGAAACATTCCGATTATGTCCATATTATTTTTTTGACCATATCTAGCAGCATTTTCAGTAACTACAGATACTGAAACTATACTTGTTATTCCCACTCGGTGGCATTTTTCTACAAGTTCTAAAGGCATTCTAGAACTAACGACAATCAACTTATCTTCAAAGCTAATATTTTCTTTTAATCCATATCCAATCACTTTGTCAATTGCATTGTGTCTACCCATATCTTCTGCAAAAAACATATCATTAAAATCCTTATCTACTAATTTAGCGCTATGCACACCACCAGTTTCCTGAAAAAGTTTTGACTGTTTAGAAAACTCACTGTAAACGTCAAACACCTTAGCATAGTTCAATCCTTCCACCTTACTCTCTTCCTTACATTTTGATTTAATTATAGCCTTCTCTAAAGGATCTCCTTTCATAGAATTTTTATTTGGAATTTCGATCAAATCACTATTTATTTTGCGCTTCAATCTAACACGAATAATATGTTCTTCAACTTCAATACTCTCAATTTCATCATAGTTAGAAATATAACCCTTCCCAAAAATATACCCAACTGTTAACTCTTCAAGGTTAACTTTTGTACATATAAACTCATGTATCCATGTTCCATTTAGGTACAGCTCTACTCTTTCTTCTATAAGAAGTATATCTTCAATTTCTACTAGCGAATTTCCCTCCTTACAATACCTATGTATTCTAAGCTTATCTGTTATCATTTCCGACTCTCCTCTCTTCCCTCTTTATATCTATCATAATGATGTTTACTTCCTATTTCAATAGCGCATATCAAAAAAGACAGATGTGTAATCTGTCTTTCTTTTGAAATATAAATATAGTTCTCTTTTTAAAAAATTTTCATTTACTGGCAAATCAGATTCAATAGCCACTCGAATTCGACGCCCTTCATCGAAAGACTTATTTGATAAACGTCTTCGCTAATTTGACTTTTCAAATATTTTTTTCCGACCAATGCATCTACACATTTGCTAAAATATTGATCAGCAAAAAAATCTCCTTCAATACCAATATCTGTAATTATTCCCTTTTCCACATTAGCTTTTACTAATACTATTCCGCCTTGACATTTTCCTTCTTTCTTAAGATTAAATTTGGGGCTGTTCCCATAGTTCCATTCCCAAGTCGCATATTTTTCATCCCTAATTTCACTAATTTTCTCTAATTCTTCTTGGGTTAGAACATATTCTTCCACAGTTTCTTTTCCCAAGTAGTGGTCACGAATCAACTTTTTAAATGCATCCAACTCTATTCGAGAATCGCAGTGTTCCTTTATATTAGTTACTCTGTCCCTCACTGATTTAATTGCTTTAGACTCTATTTTTACGCCACTTACATTTAGCGCTTTTGTTAAAATTTCTAAATTCGAATCAAATAGTAAAGTACCATGATGGAGAACCTTTCCATCTCTTACTAACTGAGCATTGCCAGAAAACTTTTTACCATTAATGGTAATATCATTTCGCCCGTTATTTTCGGCCGTAACATTTATTTTCCTTAATATATTTATAATTTCTTCAGTGAAGTACTCAAAGGTAAGCTGATTCTCGCTATTCTTTTTTTCTATAAAAGTAAAATTAACATTGCCTAAGTCATGATATACTGCTCCTCCGCCAGTCATTCTCCTCACTACTTGAATATCGTTTTCTTCTACAAAGTTTGTTGATATTTCTTCCATAGGGTTTTGGTAGTTGCCCACGACAATAGTATTATGGTTCTGCCATAATATAAAGCAGTCCTGATCAAAGTTATTGAACACATACTCTTCTAGCGCCAAATTAAAATATGGGTTTGTACTATGGCTTTCAAAAAAAATCACTTCTGCTTCCCTCCAATTTTACATCAAGCTATTTAATTCAAGTTATTTGTCAATTTAGTTTTGTAGATATAATACTCCTCTTTAATTAAAACCTATTTCATGAGGATAGTATTACACCTACAAACAACTTGTTTTTCCTTTTTAAAGACTGATTACATAAAGTGAATAGTTTTTCCAAATACTCCGTGAGCAGCTTCATGCATAATTTCAGAAACTGTTGGATGAGGATGAATAGTGTTACCTACTTCCTCTGGAGTAGCTTCAAGGTTCATTGCTAAGACTGACTCTGCTATCATGTCTGTTGCATGGATGCAGTACATATGAACTCCTACGATTTCTCCATATTTTGATTCAGCAATTATTTTTATTAAGCCTCTTTCTTCTCCTGCAACCTTTGCCTTACCATTGGCCATTAATGGAAACTTTCCTACATTAATATCGCCATATTTTGCTTTTGCTTGTTCTTCTGTTAATCCCACAGAGGCAACTTCTGGCTGAATATAAATTGCACTTGGTATTTTGTCATATTCCATAGTTGCCTTATGCCCACAAATATTTTCCACTGCAACTATACCTTCCATAGATGCTGTATGAGCTAGCATTACTTTTCCGTTTACATCTCCTATAGCATAAACATTTGGAGCTGATGTTTGAAGCTTTTCGTTTGTTACAATTGCTCCCCTTTCTGTTTTTATTCCTAAAGATTCACAGTCAATTCCATCTAACTTAGGAACTCTTCCTACTGCCATTAGAACTTCATCAACTGCAACTTTTTCCACCTTGCCATCTTTTTCGAATATTACTTCTTTGTCAGAAATCTCAGTTACCTTTGAGCTTGTATGAATAACAACTCCCATTTTTTCTAAATCTGCAGTTACTAATTTTACTATTTCTTCATCTACCATAGGAAGTATTCTATCTAAGAACTCAACAACAGTTACCTTTGTTCCAATTGTAGCTAAGAAGTATGCAAACTCGATTCCAATTACTCCCCCACCAATTACTGCAACTGCATCGCTCTTTTCGTTAATATCAAGCATTTCTTTACTTGTGCTTACTTTCATTTTTGGGCTAACCTTAATAGGAAGTTCTTTTACGTCTGACCCTGTTGCGATTATTATATTTTCTCCTGTAATAGTTTTATCTCCTAGGTTAACTGTGTTATTATCTGTAAGTTTTCCCTCAGCAGAAATTACTTCTACACCATTTCCTCTTAGAAGTCCGGATACCCCACCTACAAGTTTCCCTACTACATCTTTCTTCCTAGCTTGTACTTTTTCTAAGTTAAGGCTTATGTTAGAAGTATCAACTCCTTCTACACCGAACTCTTGGCTTTCTTTTACTTCCTTAAAGCTTTCTGCGCTTCTAAGTAAAGCTTTTGTAGGTATACACCCAACGTTTAGACAAGTTCCCCCTAGGTTTTCTTTTTCTACTAAAGCAGTTTTTTTGCCAAATTGTGCAGCCTTAATTGCCGCCACATATCCACCTGGACCACCACCAATTACAATTACATCGTAGTCATAATTTGCGCTACTTGTTGTTTTTTCTACAGCATTGCTTTCTGCTTTTGGTGCTTTTTCTTCAGTAGCAGAAGGAGCAACTTCCCCCTCTTGGCCAAGTTGGTTCAGAGAATCAGAAAGAACTGCAGAAATATCTTCATCTTCTTCTCCAATTATTGCTATTGGAAGAGTTACTGGTATAGAATCGCCTTCTTCAATTAACAATTTTCTTACAACACCATCTCCAGTTGCCTCAATGTCCATATTTGTTTTGTCAGTTTCTATAGAAAAAAGGTTTTCGCCTTTTTTTACTGCATCATTTTCACTTTTATACCATTTAACTAGCTTTCCCTCGCTCATGTTAAACCCTAGTTTAGGCATTATTATTACTTCCGCCATTTCAATTCCTTTCTATACTTTTAGATTGTTTTGTTGAATTTCTTTAAACCATTAAACTCATTGGGTTTTCTAGGTAGTTTTTCACTTCTGTTACAAACTGTGCTGCAAGTAATCCGTCTATTGTTCTATGGTCAACTGATAGTTGAATGTTCATAACTGGCTTTATTTCTAATACCTTTTCCCCATTTTCCTTTTCAACAACAACTGCCTTGTCTTTAGTTCCACTAACTGCCAAAATAGCAGCTTCTGGTGGATTTATAATGGCAGTAAAGTTTTCTATTCCAAACATTCCAAGGTTTGATATTGTGAAAGTTCCTCCAGTGTACTCTGCAGGAGTTAATCGCCCTTCTCTAGCTTTGGCAAACAGACCGCTGCTTGCTTTAGCAATTTCAACTACACTCATGTTCTCTGAGTTTTTAATATTTGGTACAATTAGCCCTGTTGGTGCTGCTACGGCAATTCCAAGGTTTACTGTCTTGTATTTTACTATTGTATCTCCAATTAATGAAGAGTTTACATCAGGATATTTTTTAAGTGCCATAATGCAAGCCTTAGTAATAAAATCTGTAACAGAAGTTTTTTGATCTTGTGCTTTATTTACTTGACCTCTTAAAGCTAGAAGAGCTTCTAAATTTACAGCTTGAGTAAAGTATATATGAGGCGATTGATTTTTACTTTCTGTAAGCCTTTCACCAATAATCTTTCTTACTCCTGCATAAGGAACAGACTCTAGAATTTCTTTGCCATCTGCTGATACCTGAGCATCTTCTTTAGAATCTACAACAGCTATAGCTGATTTGGCCTTCTCTGAAGCTTGTTTTTCAATGGCTTCTAGAATGTCTTTTTTCATTATTTTGCCATCATATCCACTTCCAGTTATGGAATCAATATCAACATTTTCTTGCTCTGCTATCTTCTTTGCAAGTGGTGATATTCTCACCTTGCTATTCTCCATAAATTCAATAATGTCTTTTTCACAGATGCCCCCATCAAATCCTGTTCCCTCTATATCCCCTTGGCTATAGTCAATTCCATTTGATTCTGCTAGTTTTTTTGCTCTAGGTGAAATTTTTATTTTACCTTTTTCTCCTGTAGATTTATTCTCTTTACTTTTCTTGTTTTCCTCTTTTACTTCTTCTTTTACTGGAGCTTCTTCATTAGCCACTTCTACAGAACCAGAACCGTTTAGATCTGCTAGTGCACCGGCTAATATTTTTTCAACATCTTCGTCGCTTCTGCCAATAATTGCTATAGGAAGTGTTACAGGGATGCTATCTCCCTCCCCAATCAATAATTTCCTTACCACCCCATCAGAAGTAGCTTCTATGTCCATATTTGTTTTATCTGTTTCAATAGAAAAAAGATTCTCTCCTTTTTTCACTTCATCGTTTTCGCTTTTATACCATTTAACTAGCTTACCTTCACTCATATTAAAGCCTAGTTTAGGCATAATTATAACTTCTGCCATAATGTTTCCATGTACTCACTTAATGTTTGTGAGTACTTCTCCTTTCTCCTACAATTTACGATTAAGTTAATTTACATGCCTAAGATATGCTTAACTTTTTCAATTATTTTTTCTTCAGATGGAATTAACGGAAACTCTAAGGCCGGGCTAAATGGAAGTGGTACATTTGGAGTATTGACTCTACCGCATGGTGCATCTAAATAATAGAAAATATCCTCTGCAATATCTGCTGCAATTTCTGCTCCTACTCCACATCTTTCATGTGCTTCATCTGCCACTATTAGTCTTCCTGTTTTTTTAACAGATTCAATAATTGCATCACGGTCTAATGGAACTAAAGTTCTAAGATCAATAACCTCACACTCAATTCCTTCTTTTGCCAATTTTTCTGCTGCAGCCTCTGATTTCATAACCATTGATGATGTAGCTACAATTGTAATATCTTTCCCTTCTCTTGCAACTCTCGCTTTTCCAAAAGGAATTGGTTCTACGTTATCATCTATTTCATATTTTCTGTTATACTCCATTTTGTGCTCAAAGAACACAACTGGGTCGTCATCTCTAATTGCAGTCTTTAATAAGCCTTTTGCTTCTTGAGCATTTGATGGAACCACAACTTTCATTCCTGGGAAGTGCGCCATCATAGCTTGCATTGATTGGGAATGCTGAGCAGCTGATGATCTTCCTGCACCAATTGGGCACCTAATTGTTAGAGGCACTGTTGCTTGCCCTCCAGACATATATCTGATTTTTGCCGCTTGGTTAATTGCTTGGTCTGCAGCTACTAATAAGAAATCTGAGAACATTAGCTCTATTACAGGTCTAAGTCCCACAAGTGCCATACCTACTCCCATTCCTACAAACCCAGCCTCTGAAATTGGTGTATCTTTTACTCTTAAGTCTCCATATTTTTCTAAAAGACCTACTGATGTTTTAAAGTTTCCTCCTATATATCCAATATCTTCACCTAGCATTACAATATTATCATCTTTTTCCATTTCTTCATCTAATGCTTCACATATAGCCTGAGCATATGTTATTTCTTTCATAATCAATCTCCTCTTATTTATAGTTCTCTATATTACTATTATTATCTAACATGTCCTGTATAAAGGTTTATCACCTTCAGCCAATCACATATGTTTGTTACTTAATTTACACCAATATTAATTTGCACAGTTAACCCTTTGCTTATAGTGTTCCTTCAAGGAATACATCCGTATAGGCTTCATTTGGGTCTGGATAGTCACTTTCAGCGGCAAATTTAACAGCTTCTTGGATTTCTTCTTCTACTACAGCTTCAAGCTCTTCAAGTTCTTTTTTTGTTGCCTTCTTTTTTGCTAGTATGGCATTTTTCAATGCTTCTAACGGGCATCTTTTCATCCAATCTTCTTTTTCAGTTTCACTCCTTCTAGTTCTATAAACCGCCGGATCACCTACATGATGGCCCTGCCATCTATACGTTTTACATTCAATTATAGTTGGCCCTTCACCATTTCTTGCTCTCTCTACCGCTTCTTTGGCAGCTTCATATACTGCAATTACATCCATTCCATCTACAACAACTCCTGGAATATCGTAAGCTTTTGCTCTTACTGCAAGATCTGGAGTATTTGTTACATCTCTAATGTCTACAGAGATACCATACAGATTGTTTTCAATTACATAAACACACGGTAGTTTCCATGCTGCCGCCATATTTATGCTTTCATGAAAAGTTCCTTCATTTGTAGCAGAGTCACCCATGAAAGAAACGGTAACTTCTCCCGATTTTTTATAAAGGGATTTATAAGCCGCTCCAGTAGCTATAGGAATTTCTCCTCCAACTATTCCATTTGCCCCTAAGATTCCTTTATCCATTGCCATAATATGCATGGAACCACCTTTTCCTCCAGAATAGCCAGTTTTCTTTCCTAGTATTTCTGCTAACATTTTCTTTGTATCAGCTTCTCTTGCAACTAAATGTCCATGGCCTCTGTGAGTAGAACCAATATAGTCAGATTCATTTAACGCCCCACAAACTCCAGTAGCTACTGCTTCTTCACCTAAATAAAGATGTGCCAATCCTGCCATCATGCCTTTTTTATAAAATTCAAAAGTTTCCTCTTCAAATCTTCTCATACGAAACATGATTTCATAAAACTTCATAAGTTGTTCTTTGCTATAATTTTTAACTTCCACCATTTGCCTCCTTAATTTATTAACATTTTCTTCATTTTCACGATACGCTGTAAATACACATTATAGTGTCATACTTGACCATAATTTTTCTTCACCTGTAATATAAGCAATTTTTATGCCAAAATACCTTTTCCCTTAATTTTTTATTTATTAAGTAGGTTTTCCCCTTAAATAATGGCTTTTTTTATATAACATACCTTTTCTGTACATTTACGTCCTTTCCTTTGTGCAATTTTGTCACACTTTTATCATTTGTTCTTCCTATTTTTTCCATTGTTTTAATTTGGATTGTGTGTTAAAATGACACTGCAATTATTATTTAAAAAGGAGGCAATATGGTATCTTACAGTTCTAATAACAGAGAGCAACTAAAAAACGCATGGAAAAGTCTCATTTCAGGAAAAGACATTGACACTAGTCTAGTGCGTAAGGAAATATATGATTCTTGGAAAAGATCTATTGATTATGAAATTGACCCATACAAGGCAAAGCCTTTACTTCTATCTCAAAATGGTATTGAACAACTGCTTAGAGCTAATAAACATTTAATTGAAATTGTTCACCCACATATGCAAAACCTTTATAACATTGTAGGGGATTCTGACACTTACTTGGTTTTATCTGACGAAAGAGGCGTGGTTTTAGAAATATTGGGAGATGAGCAAGCCTTAGAAAGATGCAAAGAAGTTTCTAATCTTGTGGTCGGTGCCGATAGAAGCGAAAGCTATGCAGGCACCAATGCAATAGGAACTGCCTTAGCCTTAAGGATTCCTTTTCAGGTATGGGATGAAGAGCATTATATTTCACTCCATAAGACCTTTTGCTGTAGCACCGCTCCAATTCAAAATGATAACGGTGCCATTATCGGATCCCTAACTCTTGCTTGCAGAAGTGAGCTTGGGCATATACACACTTTGGGAATGGTTATCAGCGCAGTAGGCGGTATCTCCAAAGAACTTAGTTTACTAAAATCTGCAGATAAAATAAACGAAATTAATGCTCAGACAAATAGCATTATTGAATCTGTGCCTCATGGAGTTATATTCTTAAATAATGAATTTAGAGTTCTTCAAGTTAATAAAAAAGCTTTAAATATGCTTAACATTGACAACACTACTATTATTGGTTCTAATATTTCTAGTCCTATCCAAGACGGATCAGAAGTATTTTATAGTAAGGAATTCTTTGACAACTTAAAAAACGAAACTCAGAACAAAGAAACTAATTTCTATATTAATGGAAAAGAGCATCCTCCTTCTAAGTTTGCCATGACTGTCGAATTTGTTAAAGTTGATGGGAATAAACAGATCGGAACGTTAGTCATGCTAAACAATTTAGCTCGAATTAAAAAAGTAGTAAATAAATTTGCTGGATTTAGTGCGAAGTATACTTTTGATGATATCATTGCAAATTGTGAAACTTCAAGCAAAGTTATTAAAACAGCGAAAAAAGCATCTAGCAGTAATTCTAATGTGCTTATTTTAGGCGAAAGTGGCACAGGTAAAGAACTTATTGCTCAGGCTATACACAATGCTTCCTCAGTTTCTTCAGGTCCATTCGTTGCAATTAATTGTGGGGCACTGCCTAAAGGACTGATTGAAAGTGAGTTATTTGGTTACGAAAAGGGTTCATTTACAGGGGCAAATAAAGATGGTAATCCCGGAAAATTTGAACTGGCAGATGGCGGAACAATCTTCCTTGATGAAATTGGCGATATGCCTCTGGATGTGCAAGTTTCATTACTGCGCGTTCTTCAAACCAAAGAAGTTGTGCGAATAGGAGCAAAGTATCCAAAACCAATCAACGTACGTATTATTGCTGCAACTAATGTAGATTTAGAAACAGCTATAGAAAACTCAACATTCAGAACAGACTTATACTATAGGTTAAATGTATTTACAATTAACGTTCCGCCTTTAAGAGAACGTGCTCAAGACATACTGCCTTTGGTAGATCATTTTATTTCTAATTATAGCAATGATGCGGGAAGAACCTATGTACTAAGTGATAAAGTAGTTCCTGCCTTATTAAATTATAAATGGCCTGGAAACATTCGAGAATTAGAGAATGTAATTGAAAGAGCATTAAACTTAGCAGAAACCAATGTTATACGAACATCGGACCTGCCAAAACAGCTACTTGCCTATGTGCCTAAAGATCAGTCAACTAATACGGAAGAGGGCATTGGATACTCTTCTAATGTATTCATTTCTAACCCGGCTAGGGTTGAAGCCAATAGTTCTAATGGCAATTTCAACTTATATGACAAAGAGAGCTCCGGCCTTCTCTCAAGCAATGATGAAGCCCCATTGGATGAAGGATCCTCACTTACAAATGATAAGCTAGTTCTATCCAATAAAAAAAGTAACCTTAATAGTAGAGCTGGCTCCTCAAAGATAAAAGACGCTGAATATAATATGATACTTGAAGCCCTAACAGAAACTCGTGGTAATGTAAAGCTTGCTGCTGATATTTTGGGACTTAGTCGAAGAACCTTATATCGTAAATTCGAAAAGTATGGCATTGATTCTAGCAAATATAGATAATTTCACCAAAAAACTCTATCCCTTGCAATTACATAGGATAGAGTTTTTTATTTAATATCCTTACAACATCAACTACCTTCCCGCAAAACTCTTATGTCTTTTGTGACAAATTTAATCAGCTAGTTTTTCCTAATTATAAATTGAAGTAATATGGCAGAAAATGTACCTAAAATCAAGCCGTTGGACAAGATAAAGTATAGGCTTGGCGAAACTGCTGCTATAGCTTCTGGAGGCACAAACATTGTTCCTACACCTATTATTAGCGAAAGGCCAATTATGTAACTTTCTCTATTTTTTATTTCTATCTTTCCAAATTCTTTTAGCCCTTGTCCAATAATTAACGAAAATACTATGGCCAGCGCCCCATACGCTACAGGGGTAGGTATCATCATGCAAAGCTGAGAAAACGGAGTTACAATACCAAATACAACCATAATTAATGCTCCGATTACAAATGGTTTTCTAGTTGCTACTCTTGTCATCAAAACTACACCTGTAGATGAAACAAAAGGCATAAATGGAATTACAAAAACTATTCCCGATAACGAAGTAATTATTCCATGTAATGTTATAGATTTTATTATAGTTTTTTCCTTTTCTTTTTCTGGTTTGTCTTTATCAACAATCTCTTCCATACCTTTGACACTAGCAAAGGTCATAGATAGTAATGCTAATGCACTTATAACACAGGTAAGGACCACTCCAAAATTAAAAGTGGGTAATCCAGGCATAAATACTGCAGGAGCACTAATAAATTGCTGCTCTACCTCTAAGTAGGTCATTTCCGTATTTCCTATGAATGCAGCTGCCACACAGCCAATTCCTACTCCTGTTAACGTTGCAATGCTTCTTATAAAGCCTTTCCCAAAAGCTGAGATTACCAGAATAGATACAATAGTAACTAAAAATATAACAAAGGCATTCATGTCTATAGCAGAATTTTCACTAGTTATCCCTAGTCCCCCTTTAATAATTGTAGCGCTAAGTTGTAATACCATTAAAGTAATTATTACCCCGTTAACTAGAGGCGTAAATATCTTTGCAATTTGTACAACTAGCTTTGTTGCTCCTATAATCGCTACAATTACCCCCGAAATTATTGCTCCCATCTCAATTTGCCTCAGAACATCATTTACCGGGATTCCAAGCGCCATATTGCTAGTCACAATAATTATTATAACACTAGCCCACAAACCAGCTGGACCTTCAATTATAGGATATCTGTGTCCAAATTTAATTTGAAGTAAGGACCCAACCCCTATCATAAAAATAGTATTTTTCAAAAATAAAACCACTTCTTCTGGCGGCATACCCATGCTGTTACCTAGGGCAATTGGCAAAATTATTCCACTTGCCAAAAAATACACAATATGCTGCAAGGAGTAAATGGTACACTTACTCGCTCCTAATTTTTCATCTAATCCATAATCAATATTTTCATTAACTGACATAATCCCTCCATGCTCCATTTTTTTAGCATTAATTTACTTCCACTCCCTAAGGAACTTTTCCTCTACTTCCATATACCCTTGCAGAAAATTCATCCAACCTATGTAAAAATCTGTTTCAGCTTCTTCCACAGCTAGCATCGTATAAGAGGGGATCCATGAACTTAGGTGTTCTTTCATAAAGTGCTTTTGACCTTCTTCGTTTTCATTCACGATTAATTTTTTCATAAAATCCAATTCAATTAGTAAAAAATCTGCAGTTTCTTTTGAATCTACGGGCACATACCCATTAATTATATATGTTTTTTGAAGCTTTGCCAATAACCCGCCTTTTTCCAATTTAGGGCAATATTGGCTTTCATAAGGAGGCCTTAGCCTGCCTTTTTGGGGAACTCTTATAATTTTAGTTCTATCAATTCCTAACTCTTCAATTTTCAAGTTTTCTTCTTTCTCTTTGTCCATATAAGAACAAATTTGCGTCACTCCCTTAGAAATAAGTGGATGCCCCAGGAATTTGTATGATTCCAGAAAAAATTTCATTTCTTTTCCCTCATGAATTTTCAAAAATTCCTTATTTGGTAAAAAAGACAATACTCCTATAATCATATCATAGGCGTAGCTTCTGCTTTCTCTTATTCGTTTTTCTTGTAATTGATCCATCTTATTCTCCTAGTTTAATATTTTTAATATCCACGGAAAAATATATTCTCTAAGAATAATAACTCCATATGTAACAATAACTACTAAGGCAAGCGCACTGGTCAAATTTAGCCATTCTGATAATGCCGGTTTGTATTTCGGCTTTCTTTCAAAGCAACTATAGGGTTCAGGCATTACTGGTTTTATTTGCAAATGAATAATAGTTTGGTGTTTTTCAATATAACCTGCTACCACAGAAATGGTAGCTGCAGCAGTTGCTAAAATTTGAGAATCTCCAAATATTATTTTATTCGCAAATAACATTAATAGCACCAATGCAATTAGAGCTGTAAAAATTATATTATGTGGTCTTTTATCTGCCAATATACTTGCTAATATTACCCCTATTGAAAATGCTGCTACAATTAAGCTAAAGATTATCAGTAAATGTTCAAAATTTGCCACCCTCGTCATTATTACCATCATTCCTGCTCCAATAAGGCCACCAATACCAAAAGTTAGAACCGATTGGAATGGTTCAGACTGATATCCTGGCCCAACTCTAGGAATAAACAGTAATGTGTGTGCTACCATTCCCAAAAAAGAAATAAGCATTGTTCCCCATATCCATATGGTTAGTATTATTTCATTATGCATGAAAATGCCAAACATAAAGACAAAAGATAAAACTGTAAGCAAAAATAATACTAAAAAATCTACAGTTAAGGGCGAAATAAAATTCTTTCCAGTTATAATTCTTAAGGCTCTAAAAGGCCTTCCCAAATCACTTCCCATCAAAACTTGAGAGCTTAATAGACATCCAAATGCAACTGCCGCTGGAGTTCTTAAGCTCTCTTGGGTTACTACATTTTCAAAGCAAAGTAATGCAACTGCAATCATTAGAAGGATTCCTATTCCTGCAGAAGATAAAAAATAAAAACCTTGAATATTAACTCCCCACAAATATTTGTCATTAAGAGCGGTTTTTTCTAATCCAGTAAAAACTTGGTGTATCATAAATATTGCCCCAACAGCAAATATAATAATTGCTAACCCTAGCATTATCCAATCAAATATACCCATTAAGCCCTCCTATCCTAGCACATAGTATACTGAAGGCCTAGTTCCAAACTCTGGAATAATACAAGTTGCCCCCCGCTCTGCAATTATCTTTGAAATTTCACTTTCCGGATTATCTAAATCTCCATAGATTCTTGCTCCAGCTATACAAGTATGAACACATGCTGGTTCTAGATTATTTTCTACTCGTTCTTTACATAAAACACATTTTGCTACAGTTCCCTTTTGAAATTTTTTATGTTTCAGCTTTTCATAAGGAGTGGAGCTCTGATTTTCATAATAGTTATTCACTTCCCATATAAATTGTCTAGCCTCATAGGGGCAGGCAATAATGCATGCCCTACATCCAATGCATTTGTTATATTCTATAGTTACAATGCCATTTTCGTGTTTTTCTGAGGCTCCTGTTGGACATACCTTTATGCAAGGAGCATTGTCGCAATGCATGCACGGCATAGGTATATGCTTTAACCTTGCCGTAGGGTATTTACCTACTTCATATTTCTTTATTTTATTAAAATTAATTCCCGCAGGTGTTCCATTTTCCCCTCGACAGGCAACTGTACATGAGCTGCAACCTACGCATTTAGACAGATCAATTAACATTCCAAATTTCATTGAACCCTCCTTCTCTTCTTTCTGGTGGCTTTCTTTTGAATTTTCACCCTAGGCGCAATCTCTTGCCCCGCGCTAACTCCATCTAATGTTTTCATTTCTGTAGAAAGTAATACGTTAAAGTGTGGTCCTCTATTATGTAAAGGATTGGCATTTTTATTTCCTTTCCCATAACTTCCACTTACTCCAACTGCATCAGGGTGAAATCTCTCTGATGTTCTAATCACTCCATCTATTGCCCCATACCTTGAAGTCACTACTACTTGATCTCCATCATTTAGATTTTTCTTTGTAGCAGTATCTGTATTAATACAAATTACAGCCTCAAAAGGGTCTGCTTTGTATACCTCTGCTAGCCACGGATTACTTGTAGCCGCCCCTACATCGCTGGATATGTAAGGAGTTTTCCAGTTTATCGCCCACATATCATATTCTGGAGGGGCATTAAATTCCGAATTTTCTACCCAGTGGGGAACTGGTTCATATAATTCAAAAATATATTCATCGTCTTCAAGTCCTGGAAAATGAGCATTATGTTTTTCCATATTTTCTCTAAGAGTATCTCCTACATCTTTAAGGCTTTTAAAATAGAATTGGTGTTTTGTTGTGTCTCCTGGATGAAAATAATATAGATAAGCTTTTTCTTTTGCTTCCCAGTGTACTTTATATCCTATTTTATTAAGTTCTTCAAACCCAGTTCCGTCACCAAATACCCAACTTCGAATTTGAGCATCAAAAATATCAATTAAGCTATGTTCTTTTTCAATATCCAGTTTATATGGGTCATATATATTTAGCCCATGCTCTTTAATTATGTAATCTTCACTTTCGTTAAGGACATCATATAATCCCCCTGGGCCTGTAAGTATCCCTATTCTCTTAGCAAGTTCTGTCAAAATATCATCACAATGCATTGTATTAAATAGGGGGTCTACTGGTTGGCGCATTTGTATCATGTTTAATCCGAGAACCTCATTATCATGGCATTGATGTTGAGGATAAAAAGGCGCAACTCTCACCCTCTCCATAAAACTATGTTCTGGCAAAATCACATCTGCCAATACTGCTACCTCATCAATATGATAAGACATCGCTACGTGAAATGGCACCTTTTGAAATACTTTCACAAACTTGCCAGGATCCGCATCTTTTCTAACTGGATTCCCTCCTATTGTGAACCACGCCTTTATGTCATAATCTATATAATGTTTCTCTGGTTCCAAAATTGCATTTGCTGCCAAGTGAGGTGTAGTATGACAGTGAGGAAAAAATTCTTGCAGCCATATTGTTTCTGGTGGAAAAGTAAATTCTCTTGGAATTGCCTCATACCCCGGCTTTGAAGTCCCATCTTCTGTAGGAGGAATTGCAGAAGGGCCCCTATATCCAGAGCCTAAGCATCCTCCTGGTACCTCAATAGCTCCAACCATCATGTTTATTAATTTTCCAGTTAAATCAGCATACGTCCCTCCTCTATGATTTGTTAAGTTTCTTTCTGTATTTAGCGAAACTGGCCTTAAAGGAAATGTAAATCCATTAATATCTATTGTGCTACCAATCTGCGCATAATCAACAAAATCATTTGCAATTTGCCTAATTGTTTTTGCAGGCACTGTACATATTGCTTCTGCCCATTCAGGTGTGTATTTTACAAACCCTTTTTTAGTATGAGCAAAACATGTTGGAACCATTTCTCCAGCAATTAGCCTTGTACCTTCTAGTAATGGTTTTTTCTCTTTTTGATCAAAGGGTACCGGTTTATTTGTTAGCTCATCCCAAACCATAGGTTTATTTGTTTTTTTATCTCTTACATAATCACCATTAGATTTAAGCAAATAGGCACAATTTGTTCTCTCCACCAGAAATTTCTCATCATAAGTTTCTATTTCATAAAACATTGTATGTGCCATAGCCAGTAAGAAAGAATAGTCCGTTCCTGGTCTTATAGGAACCCATTGACCTTTTGTGGCCTCATGAGAACATCTAGGGTCAAGTGCTACAAATTTCATTCCCCTCTCAATTGCCTTTGCAAATTTTCTTGTTCCTCCAGTAGTTGCAAAATTCGGGCCTACAGAACGCCCTACAGTAACATGATAGTTACAGTGCTCTAAATCTACTACAGATACAGGAAAGTTTCCATGGATTAATCCAGTAGCATAATGAACTGTACATAAAGGGCCGTGAGATCCTATTTCATTTGGGGTGCCATAAGCAACCCTAAACGGTACCCTTAAAATCGTGTCTCTTTGTCCCCAGCCTTCACAAATTACTAGCCCTCTTGGATCTTCATCTCTTACTTTCTTCAACTCTTTTGCTGTAATATCTAAAGCCTCGTCCCAGGAAACCTCTTTCCATCTAGGGTCTACATCTAAATCTTTTATTGGGTTTGTTCTAACCATAGGAACTTTCACTCTATACGGGTTGTATAAGTTCATTATGGCAGAGTTTCCTCTTAAACAAAGTCCCCCATAATTTGGGGGTACATTGTCTCTACCTTCTACTTTTACTACAACTCCATCTTCCATATGAACTAAAGTTTGGCAATCTCCTTGCATACAGTAACGACAAAGCCCAAACAGTGTCTTTTTTTCACCTATTTTATTCTTATCTACTTCTTCCCATTCATATGGCGACAATAAAACATTATCCCCAAACTCCTTAGTTAACAGCATATCTGTATAATTTTCAATAATTGAGCTCATATTTTCTTTTTCTCCTAAAAATATATTAAAAAAACTGCGTTGGCTGTTTATCTAAACCTTTCTCTTGACTAAAAATTATTGGCTCTACTTTGCTTATAAACTGCCAATTTACATATTTTACAGTAAGTACTAATCCTCCTATCTCCCAATGGTAATGGACATTTACTAAGTGTTTTAGCAGTGTAGCAAAATACCAGCAAAGATTTATTTTACCTACTTTCGCGATTCCATAAAATGGTCCTATCGAAATCATACTTCCGTGAAACTTGGGAGAGTAAGCATTTTTTTTCTTTCCTTTTATATCTGCGTAAATATTGTTAGCAACGAGTTCTCCTGATTGTAGGGCATTCTCTACAATTTGTGGTAACCCTCTCCCCTCATTTACATAAGATATTGCATCTCCTATAGAATATATATTCTCATGATCTATAGACATTAAATATTCATTTGTCCTAATTCTTTGTCTATTATCTTTGCTTATGTCTTTTCCTGAAATACTTGGATTCCCCTTTATTCCCGCAGACCAAATTAATGTTCCGTCTATTTCTCTTCCGCTATCTAAATAGATTTTTTCATATTCCACTTTTTTAATTCCAGAATTGCACAAGATGTTAACACCAAGTTTATTCAAATACTTTGTCGCAATCTTTACCTCTTTTGGGGATAATACATTTAAAATACTAGGTGCCGCTTCTATCAAATATAAGTTTACTTCATGTCTGTTAATTCCATATCTTTTGCACAACCTCCTAGAGAAGCTAGCTAGTTCTCCAATCATTTCGACGCCTGTAAACCCTCCCCCTGCTACTGAAAAGGTTAAAAGTTTGCTTCTTTCTCCTTGGGTCTCCTTTCTGGAAGCTCGTATGAAACAATCTTGAATTTGCTCATATATAACAGCAGCCTCTTTAAAACTCCACAGTTTAAAAGAGTATTTTTCAGCTCCTTCAACCTCAAAAAATTCAGGCCTACTTCCTGTTCCAATTATCAAGTAATCAAATTCATAATTCCCCTTTTTGCCTACTACCATCTTTTCCAAATTATTTATTTCATCTATAGTGTCAAACACTATATTAAGCTCTATGTTTTTTACTTTTTTAAATATTTCATCATATGAAATTTGAGTAGCCCTTCCCTTTGTTCTCCCACAAGCTGTTTCATGTAACTGTGTCATTAATGTATGGTATTTATTTTTTTCAATTAAAGTTACTTCAATAGGATCATTTTTTTTAATTAGTTTTAGGAATGTTTTTGCTGCACTTATACCTGCGTATCCTCCGCCTAAAATAACTATCTTTTTCTTTACCATATCTTCCGCCCTCCTTGGATAATGTTGAAATTTAGCTACTTCAATATTTTTTTCTTATATTATTTCCGATAATACTGTTATATCCTAATAATATTTATGTCCTAATCTTTCAACATATGCTTGTATAATTTATTGATGGCTAGTATTTCTTCACAATTATTTACTTTATTTAGCTCATCTACCGCCTTGTTCAAATATCTTTGAGCAATTTTTTTCGCCTCATCTATACTATTTGATTTCTTAATTGCATAAAAAATCTCTTCAATTTTACCTTCAGTCATCATTTCTCGAAGATTAGGTATTTCTTTACTTTTTAATGCTAATATCAATGGCAATGTATATATTCCATTTTCTATATCGCTTCCTGGTTTTTTCTGTAACGACTTCTCATCTCCAAGATAGTCCCTGCAATCATCCATTATTTGAAAAGCCATACCTATATGTTTCCCTGAGCTTGCAAGTTGTCGTTTTTCCTTTTCTTCCATGTTTCCAATATGCGCCCCTGCCCATGCGCACATTGAAAACAAAGTAGCCGTTTTACCACTTATCACTTTTAGGTATTCCTTGAATGTTATGTTTCCATTATTTTTATTTAGGTTTTGTATTATTTCCCCTTCGCATATTCTTTCAAAGCCTCTAGCAAAAGTTGGTAATATTTCGATTTTTTCTTCTGAAATGAACCGAAAAGCCTTAACTATAATATAGTCTCCTGTATAAACAGCTACATCTTTTCCAAATTTACTTTGAATACTCTCTTTGCCCCTACGCATTTTTGAATCATCAATAACATCATCATGAGCTAGTGTTGCCATATGCAGCATTTCAAAAGCAGCTGCTGCATTTATCATTCTATCTCTATCCCCATTCCTTATTTTTCCCGTGAGAATTGTTAGTCCAGCTCTTAAACACTTCCCCTCCGTTTCAAGTAAGTGATCCAGCATGTTTTTTATCAGGCCATTATTTATACTACCTTTAAGATTTTTTCTAATTCTTTCTTTAACTTCTATTATATCTTTTTGAATATCTCCATATTCACTCCAAAATTCACTCATATTCCTTTCCTTCCATATAACTATATATCTACAGCACGAACTAATCGTGCAAGCGTACGCAACTTAAGTTTATTATGCGTGCTCCGCCCTAATGCCATAGGGCATTGGCACACTACTCAGGTTCGTCACGAGTGTGCTCACTGTTAGCTCCTTAGCCTCGATTTAAATAATAGCCATATTTAAAATACCAATATCAATACACAAAGTGTATAAACAATATTTATATCTATAGGCAGGGCTAAGATCTATGGATTAAGTATAAGTATTAATTAAAATTCCAACGATTAACAAGATGCCATTTATTACATAGATTCTCGCAGTCATTAGATTTGAGTATAACAGTTTCTTTATATCATTATAGTTTTTCTTACAATTAGAATAACTTTTTTTAGCTAGTGGAATAGTTAATAAAGCTAAGCCCCAACTCAGTTCTCCTGTAATTATGATTATTGCCACTATAAATAGATACGCAGATATGAATAGCCCTAAATATATTTTGCAAGCTTTTTCTTTACCAAAGATTACTACTAAATTTCTTTTATTTGCTCTGAGGTCACCTTCATAATCTGGAAATTCATTAATTACTAAAACATTGGTGATTAAAAATCCTAAATGACATGCATAAATAATTATAACCATGTTAATGGATTCACCAATAAATAAGGAAGTTCCTACGTTTATTAATATACCAAATACAATAAATATAGCGACCTCTCCCAAACCTCTATATACCAATTTAAATGGTGGCATTGTATAACAGATAGAAATTAGTATTCCTATTATACCAACTGGCAATATTAAAAATGTTTTATAAAGTGTCATAAACAGCCCCATTAAAATTGCAATGAAAAAGCTAATTACACCTATAATTATTATTTCTTTATTATCAATCAAACCTTCTGTTAAAGTTTTCTTTCCCCCTGAAAATTCATTTTTATGTTCTTGATCTATTCCCAAATCTGCACCGGATTTATAGTCATAGTAATCATTTACAGCATGCTTTCCTATTTCTATAAAGGTCATAGCAACAAACATTAAAACCACCCACAATAAACCCTCCAAATTTATATCTACTATATTGACAAAGCAATATACAGTTGTAACAGTCATAGGCACAAATGACGCTACTAATGTAGGTGGGGCTAAAAGCCTTATAATTCCCTTAATTAACCTCTTCTCCATATCTTTCCTTAATAATATAATTTTATGGCCCCAATTTTATATTTTAATAAATTTTCTGCCATTTCTTTTCAAGAAACTAAATCTAAATAGCACCTTTCACAAATACAATCTAGGCAACCCCTAAATTTCGCCTAAGCATATCATCAAAGTAATCATACTAGATTATTCTTTTCTTGTTCAAAATTTATAATTTAAAAATATCTGGGTGAATTTAATTACACCCAGATATTTTTTTGTTGAATACTTATTTAAAGTGTAATTCACTTATTTTTTTTCTTCTTCTCTTTTTTTTGCTTTTGAAAATCCGTATAGCGCACTTAGCCCAAAGAATACCATTACTCCCATTGCTCCGCACATATACACAAATAACGTTGAATCCATATTCTTATCCTCCTAAGATTTATTTTTTACTACTTCCTGCTGCTTTGCGTCCTATAGTTGAAATAATTTGACCCACGCCGCAGCACACAAGTATACAAGCCAATGTTCCAATAAATAACGTCATAAACATATATCTTTCCCCCTTTATGATTCACTTTCTATTTTCTTGGTTTTGAAGTATCCTGGCTCGCCTTTGCAAACTAGGTTACCTATTACAAGAATAATTACTGAAGTAGCTAATGTTACATATGGGTTTGTTAGTCCACCAATGAACCCACCAATTGCTGCTGGCAATGTTGTGAAAGACCAAAGAACATTTAATATCCATGATACTGCAAGTGCTAGACCTACAACTTTTGAATTTCTCTTCCAGAACAATCCAAATACAACGATGAAGAAAACAGGCACGATCCAAGCAAATACCCAGTTAATAGCATTTAATATTGTTGGTAATGCTACTGAAATTATTATAGCAAATATTGCTAATAATAAGATAAGAACCCTTGTGATATTTGCAACTTTCTTTTCACTCGCTGCTGGATTGATGTATCCTTTGTAGATATCATTAGACCAGATTGTAGCAGCTGTTAAAGATGTGATTGCAAATGTAGATAGTATTGCCGCCATAAGCGCTGCAAGTAATACTGCTGCCATCCATGTAGGTAATAAGTCTACTAACATGTTAGTTGCAGCAAGTTTTGGCCCTTGCGCTGCATACTCAGGAATAGCTCTAGCAGATAATCCTAAAATTACTGCAAATACACCAAACATACCATTAAGTGGTGCTGCGATCCATACAGATCTTCTAATAATTTTTTCGTTTCTTGTTGACAGGAATGGTTGCATTAGCATTTGAGATATTGATTGGCAGAAAGTTACTGCAATAATATTACCAATTGCAAAGGTAATCATTAATTCTGTGTTACCAAAGATGCTAAGCATAAATTCAGCTCCGCCTTCTGAGTTAGGTATAGCTGTTTCAATAAAGTCAAAGTTTCCACCTGGCATTTTTGTTGCAACAAATATTGTTGCTAAGATTATTCCAATGTACATTACGATAACATTGATTAGGTTTAATGCACCTACTTGTTTCATTCCAGCAATGACTACGTATAGGATACCTAACGCACCCCCAATGATAACTGCATCTTGAATATCCCATCCAGTTAAAGACGAAACTACGATTCCAAGCCCTTGGGCTTCAAGCGTTAATACTCCCCAAACTTGACCTGCCATAACGCAGCTAACTGCAATTGCAACTTTGGGGCCATACATACCTTTAATAGCTTCTGGTACAGTAGTTATTCCCAATCTTCTTACCCATGTTCCAGTTCCGAAGCAAGCAACTACTATCATGATTACGTGAGCAAGGCTAAACCAGATTGCAATAGCACCCATGCCGTATGACATTTCAAACACACCTGTAATGTGCGCTGACCCTAATACACTTAACGCAATTGTCGGTGCTAATGTCCATAGCCCCATATTTCTTCCGCCTAAAGCGAAATCTCCTTCTGAAGCAACAGAAGTTGCTTTTCGCTCTCTAACTTTCATGAAGATAGCACATCCAACGATTATTGCTACTTCATATAATAATACTATAAATATTAAAGTAAAATCCATTTCCCTCTCCTTCTTGTAATTATTGCATTTTGGTACTCAATATTGAGTACCAAATTATATAAATTTAATTTTAAAAGCTTTCCTTCTATGGTCTCATCATCATTCTTGAAGGTCCAAATGAAGCGACCATTTTTAAGACTCCCGGGCCTGTATTTTTCATTGAGTGCTTAGCTCCTTTAGGGATAAACATAGCATCTCCAGGTCCATAAGTTAGTTTTTCACCTTCTACAATTGACTCACCATAACCATCGATGAAATAGTACATATGATCTGCATCTTCATGTACATCATCTAATGCTTGTCCACCTGGGAACATTTCGGTGATGTGGAATTCAATAGTATTTGAACCTCCATTTTTAGGCGTAATTGCCGGCCATGCAACACAGTTTTCGTGCTTAGGAGGTACTACTGTATCAACTTCATGATAATCTCTTGTAAATGGTTTAGTTTGGTTGAATCCTTTTGAAGTAAGTGTTACAACAAATCTTAAGTTTTCAACACCTATTGGATACATTTCGTGATCTGAGTTTCCAGGGATCCACATAATAGTTCCTGGCGCATATTCAAATCTTTCGCCATTAATAATTGAATATCCTCTACCTTCTAGAATAAAGTAGCAGTGATCAGCATCTTTATGGTTATCCATTATAGCTGCTCCACCAAAGCGGATTTCACAGATCGAAAAGAAAGTGTAGCTATCTGTTCCCATTGTTGCTGGGTTTCCCATACACCATGCATGTGCATTTATATGCTTAGGTGGTTGTGCCATTGGACAGTCGTATACGTTTTTTACATATGCTTTGTTTGCCATATTTTTTCTCCTTTTTTAGTTATCCAAAGTTATTTCTTATTATATTTGCAGGTAATTATCTCTTGTAACCACTTGCATCTTCTAGTACTTGAGTAAGTACTGCAAAGTCTTTTTCTGCTCTGCCTGTAGCTGCAGCGGCTGCTAATTGTTGTCTTGTTACTGATGTGGTTAGCATTGGAACACCATATTGTTTTGCTGCGTCTAGAGCCAGGTCTAAGTCTTTCATCATTAGTTTTACACTAAATGCTGCTGGATACTCACCTTCAGTAATAGTTGCAGCCTTGTATTTACAAATTCCTGAGCCTACTGCAGATCCTGCAATTACATCTGTAACTTGAGCAACGTCTAATCCAGCCTTTTCGCAAAGTACTACTGCTTCTGCTTCCATTTGCATTGTAGTCGCGATCATTGTATTTATTGCAAGCTTAAGAACTCTTGCTTCTTCAGAGCCACCTAGATAAAATTGATTTGCACCTAATTTCTCGAAGATAGGCAGTGTTTTTTCATATGCTTCTTTATCTCCTGAAGCTAATATTCCAAGTGTAGCATTTATTGCAAGCATTGTGCTTCCTGTAACAGGAGCTCTAAGGAATTTACATCCTGCAGCTTCAACCGCGTCATTAACAGCCATTGACTCTGATACAGATACTGTACTCATGTCTATTACAACTTTTCCCTCTGACAAAGCACTTACTAGGCCCGCTTCTTCAACTGTAACTGCAAGTAATGTAGGTCCATCTGCCACCATTGTGAAGATGAAATCTGCTTTTTCTGCAACTTCCTTTGGAGAGTCAGCTAGCACTGCCCCTGCTTCAACAACTTCATTTGCTTTTTCTTTAGTTCTATTCCAAACATAAACTTCATGTCCAGCATTAACTAAATTTTTGCTCATTGGGTTACCCATGTTACCCAGTCCAATCCAACCTATTTTAGCCATTTTTTCCTCCTTTAATTTTAAAATTTATATTTGTTTTATTTTATAAAAATTGACAACCCGGCAGTCCGCAAGAAGTTATTTCATCTGATGGGAACTTAGTAATAATTTCTGCACCATCTTTTCTTACCACTACCTCTTCTTCGATTCTTGCTGCACCACTTCCATCTTCTGATGGGCACCAAGTTTCAATTGCAAATACCATTCCTTCCCTTAAAGTAAATGGATTATCTAAAGAGAATAGTCTTGAGATAATTGGTTTTTCCCATAAGCCTAAGCCAATTCCATGTGCGAACTGTAGTAGATAAGCTTCTTCTTCATTCTTAAACCCAAGTTCAGTAGCAGAAGGCCACATTTTAGCTACGTCTGCCGAAGTTGCTCCATCTTTGATTTGACCAATAGAATCCTTTATCCACTTAGAAGCTTTTTCGTATGCCTTTCTTTGGTATGGGTTAGGCACTCCACAACTAAATGTCCTGTAATAACAAGTTTTATAGCCGTTGTATGTGTTACCTATATCAAAATAAATTAACTCTCCCGGTCTAACCATTCTATTTGAAAAAGTATGCGAGTGAGGTGTCCCTCTAACTCCAGATATACTATTTACAAACTCAACACTCTCTGCTCCCCATTTGAATAATTGATGGTTTGCAATTGCTACTAGCTCATTCTCTAAAACTCCTGGTCTTACAGCTTTAGCCAAGTCATAATATGCAGCATCTACCATGGCAGCAGATTGCTTAAGCAGTTGTATTTCATCTTCCGTTTTAATTATTCTTGCATCTAGCATAGCTTGCTGTCCATCAACAATTTCTACACCTTTTGCTTCAAATCCTCTAATTAGCGGGATATCAACTAAATCCATCCCAACTTTTCCTGTATGTGCTCCATACTCTTGTAAGTAACCATACACCTGTTCAATTACACTCTCTACCATCCCTACTTCTGGAGGAATTGATCCTCTCATTGACCCTACTGCTGGCATTATATGATCGTTAGCTAACCAATCAACTCTTAATCTTTTTGATGGGCAAGCTGGATCAAATAAGAATGGCTCTTCAACTTCCGGAATCAGAATGCAATATCTATTCATTTTATTTCTATTCCACTCTCCAATGTGTGTCCCTGTTATGTATCTGATGTTATCAAAGTCATAACACACTAGAGCTGCCAAGCCATGTTCAACCATGCTTTTTCTTGCTCTTTCTAGTCTTTCTTTCCTCATTCTGGCGTAATCAATGTTCGATTCCCAGTCAATCCCCTGAAATCCACCTCTTGGCATAATTTCTTCCTCTCTTTCTTTTCTTCATTTAATCAAATATAAACTGTCCTTACTTTTCTTACGTATGAACCT
This sequence comes from uncultured Oscillospiraceae bacterium, assembly GCA_964370075.1. GTDB lineage: Bacteria > Bacillota > Clostridia > Peptostreptococcales > Anaerovoracaceae > CAYJHC01. The sequence continues at coordinate 42,693 of CAYJHC010000002.1, forward strand.
CTCTAACTTTTCTTTGACAACCATAAGCGCAACTTCCATGCCACTATTTGATTTCTTGACAACTCAATTTTCGTTTTCGTTCAAATTTTAACATTCATTTCCATCAAATTAATTTATTTTTGCAATAAGAAGAATATTTAAACGTGTGCCAAATTTATTTTGCACACCTTCTATTGTCAAATTGTCACATACAACTGCGCACACCTGTGTGACAAAGCTCGCTTGACTTGCCAGCCTTTATAAGCAATAGTTTCTAATAGCTTACCATCAATATCTAGAATGTACCCAACTCCAACCCGCTGTTACCTTAGCCCTAACCCCCTGCAATCCATTAGATGCAGATATTAGTGTGGATTATAAAAGCCCCCTCATGTCAAACGCGGTATTTTCCTTTACCTAAAAAAGGACAAGCATTAGACTCATCCTTTTTGTTGATATTATAAATTTAAACTTTAACTTATTTAAGGTACACATGTAGTACTCTTCATTAAAAATCCTTTCATGAATTCACCTCCTTATTTTAGGCTATTCCATCTCAGTCTTTGTTATTTTTTAAACAATAATAACTTATTGTTATTATACCCCTTTTTATACATTAATTTCAACTAAAATCTTCTTTTTTCAACCTTTATCCTCTTTAATCACAAAAGCATTTCTTTAACATAATTACCTTTTTTTAGCCCCTTATTTTTAGGACTACTAGCTTTGCGATGAATAAGTACTATAACTTTTTATAGCTTCTCATAGTCCAGTTTTCTATTTTAAATTCAATTTTTAAGCTGTCTATAAGTTTAGACCAGGGCAAGGCATGCAACAACTCTCCACGGCTTATATCCGACATACATTAAGCCGTCAAGTATAAATCTTTATATAAGAAGTAAAAAATAGACAGGTGCATTTTACTACATCTGCCTATATTTTTTTCAATTTATTTTCAATTACGCAGGATTTTTCCTACTAAACCAGAAAGTGAATGAGCAAGAATCTCAGCAGCATAACGTGCTAATGATACGTGAGGCTCAAAGGGAATATCAGTGACTGCCTTTAACAGAAATATTTGTTATTCAAAAATGTCATTTTCTCATTCCTCAGTTCCTAAGTTTAACTTTTGGAAGTCAATACAAATTGTGCTCGCCTTTTCTACTTAATACCCTAAATCATAATCAATAATTTTGTCAGAGAATTCATAA
>CAYJHC010000003.1:0-15651 GCA_964370075.1 uncultured Oscillospiraceae bacterium
TTACTAAGTCTAGACGAAGATAAACTAAAAGAAGATATCCTAGGCAGTTTTTCAAAAGCCTACGAAAAGAAGGAAGAAGAGATTGGAGAAAAAATTATCCGTGACTTGGAACGTATGATTCTCCTTAGGGTAGTAGACAATAAGTGGATGGATCATATTGATAATATGGATCAACTAAAAAGTGGAATAGGCTTAAGGGCATATGGACAACAAGATCCAGCTGCAGCTTATGCAAAAGAAGGCTTTGATTTATTTGATGAAATGGTTGGTTCTATTAAAGAAGACACAGTTAAATTTTGCTATAACGTAACCCTTAAGACTAAAACTGAAAGAGAACAAGTTATAGAAGGTGGAGAAGAAAGAAAAATGGACTTTGATGCAGATGCAGAAATGCAAGGCGGAGAAGAAATGCCCCAACAACGAAATGCCCCGGCAAGAGACCAAAAACCAAAGAAAGTTCCTGTGATGAGGGACGCTCCGAAGGTTGGAAGGAATGACCCTTGTTCTTGTGGAAGTGGAAAGAAGTATAAACATTGTTGTGGCAGAGACGAGCAATAAAGGTAAAAGATATCTCTCATGCTATCGGGTTTGGGAGATATTTTATTGAATAAAGCTCATTGGGGAAAGGTGTGAAAATGATTGAATTAGATCAATTAAAACTAGAAATGGAAAAGAAGTTAGAAGACTTAAAAGGAATTGGAGGTTCTCTTTGACCTTTCTCAATTAAAGAAAAGCATCAAAGAATTAGAAACGAAAACTTTAGCAGAGGGTTTTTGGAATGACCAAAGTTTAGCCCAGAAAGTACTAGTGGAGAAGAAAAGTTTGGAGAAAACTGTTTCTGAATATGAAGAGCTTTTGCAAGAAATAGAAGACGGAATTATCTTGTGCGAAATGGCCGTATTGGAAGAGGATGATGGATTAGGAAAACAACTTCAAGATGATTTTCTGAAATTTGAAGTAAAAGTAGATGATCTTAGACTTAAGGTTCTTCTGGATGGAGAGTACGACTCTAATAATGCGGTACTTTCTATTCAAGCGGGGGCAGGAGGGACTGATGCTCAAGATTGGGCTGAAATTCTTTTGAGAATGTACACTAGGTGGTCTGAAAGAAAAGGATTTAAAGTAAAAACTTTATATTATAACGCGGATACTGAAGGCGGCATTAAAAGTGTTACTCTCCTTATTGAAGGAGAAAACGCTTATGGGTATCTAAAAGTAGAAAAAGGCGTTCACAGACTAGTTAGGATTTCACCTTTTGACTCTTCAGGTAAAAGACATACATCATTTGCATCAATTGATGTAATGCCTGAAATTGAAGAGGATTCAAACATAGAAATTGATCCAGATGACATTAGAATAGATACTTTTAGAGCTGGAGGCGCTGGAGGGCAGCACGTGAATAAGACAGACTCTGCGGTTAGAATTACTCACCTACCAACTAATATAATTGTTAACTGCCAAAACGAAAGATCCCAGCTTCAGAATAAAGAAGTTGCAATGAGAATGTTAATAGGTAAGTTATTAGAGATAAAAAAAGAAGAGCATAAGGAAAACCTGAAAGAAATAAAGGGAGAATATGGACAAATAGCCTGGGGAAGCCAGATTAGGTCATATGTATTTCACCCTTACTCAATGGTAAAAGATCATCGTACAGGACAAGAAGTTGGAAATGTAGACAAGGTGTTAGATGGAGACATAGATACCTTTATAAGTGCAAAATTAATCTCAGAAGTAGGAAAAACTAAAGGATAGATACAAAAGACTAACAAGGAGAAGGAAACTTGTGTAAATCAAATTAGAAATTGAGCCAAATGCGACTTTTTAAACACATAAAAAGTTGCAGAATCGATGTATACAATATAAAAAAGGTGTTCTAATTGTAAAACAATCATAACTATGTTAGAATTGCTTTGTTGTAAAAAAGGAGAAATTTATTATGGACATGATTATTGAAACGCTGGAAAAATTCGTTGGAGATATGGGATTAACTAATCTTAGTTTGCTTAACGGCATTATGATATTAGTTTCTCTAGTATTTCTTTATTTAGCAATAAAAAAGGGCTTCGAACCTTTATTATTGGTGCCAATAGCTTTCGGTATGCTATTATCAAACTTACCTTTGACTGGTATGTTTATTGAGCATGTGGATCCGGGAACTGCCATGGAAGACATGGGTCTTTTGACTATATTTTATAGTTTGAAACCAATTTTACCATCATTGATATTTTTAGGAGTAGGTGCTATGACAGACTTTGGTCCGCTAATAGCTAATCCAAAATCTCTATTAATGGGAGCTGCAGCACAGCTAGGAATCTTCTTTGCATTTATTGCATCAATACTTCTAGGATTTAATGCTCAAGAAGCTGCATCAATTGGAATTATCGGTGGAGCAGATGGACCAACAGCAATATACTTAACACAGCAGTTAGCACCAAATTTGTTAGGTGCAATTGCGGTAGCTGCTTACTCATACATGGCTCTTGTGCCAGTTATTCAACCGCCAATTATGAAAGCACTTACAACTAAAGAAGAGCGAGAAATTAGGATGGAGCAGTTAAGACCTGTTTCTCAGAGGGAAAAGATTCTTTTTCCAATAATGGTAACAGTTTTAGTAGTGTTACTATTACCACCAGCAGCACCTTTAGTTGGAATGTTAATGCTTGGAAACCTATTTAAAGAAAGCGGAAGAACTTTAAGACTTTCAGATACAGCATCTAATGCCCTAATAAATATTGTAACCATAATGCTAGGACTAGCAGTTGGAGCGTCGGCTCAAGGAGAAACTTTCCTGACAGCTGATACTTTGAAAATAGTAGTGCTTGGAATACTAGCCTTTGCATTTGGAACAGCTGGCGGAGTGCTAATTGGAAAATTAATGAATGTGCTTACAGGCGGAAAGATTAATCCTCTTATTGGATCAGCTGGAGTATCTGCTGTACCTATGGCAGCTCGTGTATCTCAAAAAGTTGGGCAAGATGCAAATCCTACAAACTTCTTGTTGATGCATGCTATGGGGCCAAATGTAGCAGGAGTTATAGGTTCTGCTGTAGCAGCTTCAGTAATGTTGTCAATGTTTGGATAAAGCAGGTTAAAGAAAATTTTATTGAAACAATTAAATAAAAATAATATGAATAATTTACTAATATTACTAAAAATAGGCGTCAAATCAGGCGCTTATTTTTATGGCTTTATATCAAAGGTTGGGGGGTAGAGAAAATAATTGTAAAAGAATTATTGAGTTATTTTTTAATAGAACTAATATGCCTAAACTTATTTGGCGTGTAGCCAGTATGCGTTTTGAACTTATCGATATAATAGCTTACACTTCCAAAGCCAACTTCTAAGGCGATTTGGGTTACGTTTAAATCTGTAGAACGCAAAAGGTCCATGCTCTGATTAAGCCTATAATTGTTTAAATATTCGAAAGGGCTGGTTTGGATAGTTCGTTTAAATATACGACAGCATTCTTCTCTTCCGATATTAGCTGCTTGGCTAATATCTTCCAATGTGATTTTTCCATTATAGTTTAAGTGAATATACTCTAGCATAAGCTTTATAGATTTGTTTTTGGCAGCGCCTTGCTGGCTAGAAAAAGAGGGTGCTGTAGGAAGGTGGCTTATTAGGGCATAAGCAATTTCCAAAAATCCTTTTTGAGTTAATAGTTCGTAACCAAAAGAAGAGTCTTTACATATATTAAATAGATATACTAAAGTGTCCAATATGCTTTTCTCCCAAGGAATTGCTGGATTAAAGACCTTTGTAGGAAAGGACATGTTATGGAAAAGTGGCTGAAGATATTTTTCTTGAATTACACTGTTTTCTTTACCAAAAAAAGATGGGGATACTACAAAAGTGATGTATGTACAATTTGGAGAGTGGCTTGAAATAGAGTGTAATACTTCAGAGTTTATAAAACACCCTTCTCCCATTTTTAGAGGAATATTTTTCTCATTAATAACTACAAAAGCTTCTCCTTGGGTTACAACAACAAACTGTAGCTCGCGATGCCAGTGGAGTGGAGTATATGGTAACAAAGAGCCACTTAAATGCATTTCATATATACCTACAGGGAAATCATCGGAGCCATGGGAAGTAAGTTCTTCTAAAGTTTTTGCAATATAAAATTCGCTTTCTAAAGAAATTGTGTCAATTGAACCGAAAGATTTGCTTGCCATAATGCCTCCTAATGTAATTTGAAAAAATAAATTTATAACAATATATTTATATGATAGATGATAGAGAACATATATTCAAGAAAAATTTGTTGTAATTTCAAAGAAAAACTATAAATTTCATATGTGGGAAATAATATTTGACTTAAAACAATCAATATATTGATATTATCTGTCAATATAAAGATAGAAAAATAATGTAAAAAAACATAATATATCAGTATAGCGAAAGTCAAATTGAATATAAAAGTTACTAAATATATAATAGGCAGAAAAGAGAGGAAATAACATGTCAAGAATAAAAATATTAAGCGCAGAAGAAACAAAAAAATTATTAACAATGAATGATGTGATTGATGCAGTAAAAGGAGTTTATTGCGACAAAGCGAAAGGTGACACAGAGGTTTTTCCTTTAGTGTTCCATGAATTTGAGCCTGGAGTTGCTGATATGGATATCAAATCAGGATGGGTCAAAGGGGCAAGTATTTTTGGGTTAAAGCTTGTTTCTTGGTATGGGAATAACGTTGAGAAGGGTTTGCCAGCATTAGTGGGAACTGTAATAGTTTGCGACGACAAGACAGGGGAACCAATTGGAATATTAGATGGTGCTTATGTAACAGGTATTAGAACAGGAGCTGCAGGTGCGCTTGGAGCAAAATACCTTGCCAGAGAAAACTCTGAAACCTTATTAATAGTAGGAGCAGGCCATGTAGCCCCTTTTCAGATAGCCGCTACTTTGCAGTTAATGCCACAAATTAAAAAGGTAATGGTATATGACCCAATTAAATTTGAAGGTGCAAAGACCCTTGTAAGCTCTTTAGCTCACATTCTAAAAGAAGAATTAAATATGGAGATTCCAAGTGGAATTGAATTTGAAGCTGTAGAAAACCCAGAGGAAGCAACAAAGGCAAGTGACATAATAATAACAGTTACGCCGTCAAAAGGACCAATTATTAAAAGTGATTGGGTAACACCTGGAACACATATAAGCTGTATAGGTGCAGATATGGGTGATAAGCAAGAGATAGAAGGAGAAATTCTAGCGAAGGCTAAAGTATATGTGGATGATCTTCCTCAAAACATTAATGTGGGAGAAATTGAAATTCCGATAAAGCAAGGAATTATAAAGGCGGAAGATATTATTGGAGAACTAGGACACGTTATAAATGGCGCAGTTAAGGGTAGAGAGAGTGATGAAGATATTACTGTTTATGATGCTACTGGAACAGCTTTGTTAGATCTTGTGACTGCAAAGCAAGCATTGTTAGCAGCGGAAAAAGAGAATGTAGGAGTTACTGTTACTTTATAATCTATAGAATTAGGAAAAAGTAGTTAAATCAAGGATAGTAATATAGAAAAGGAGACTGTTATGAAGATTAAAGATTTTGGGGTTGAAATTTGGATGAACCTTTATGAGAACAATTGTGACTACAACTTGGCAGAGACTTGTGTAGAGTCATTGACAGTAGAAGAAATATTAAAGCTAGCGGGAAAAGAAGATAGCTTTTATGAAGAACTAAAAAATATAAAGCTTACATATGGAGAAATCGAGGGATCTGAAAGGCTGAGAAAGGCTATATCTACACTATATAGATCTGCTCCAACGATAGAGAAAATTACAGTTACCCATGGAGCAATTGGTGCAAATTCTTTAAGCATAATGACGATAGTTGAGCCAGGAGATAAGGTTATTTCTGTACTACCTACCTATCAGCAACATTACTCTATCCCGGAGTCGATTGGGGCAGATGTAAATATTCTAAGATTAACTGAGGAAAACAGTTGGTTGCCAGATTTAGAAGAATTAAGAAAAATGGCTACTGAAGATACCAAACTAATTTGCATTAATAACCCGAATAATCCGTCAGGAGCTGTAATGGACGAAGACTTTTTAAAGAAAATTGTTGATATTGCAAGAAGCTGTGACGCCTACCTATTATGTGATGAGGCATATAGAGGGCTTACGCATTTTGGTGATAGTAGTTTTACCACTTCGATAGCAGATTTATATGAAAAAGGTATTAGTACTGCAAGCATGTCAAAAACATTCTCTGCGGCAGGATTAAGGCTTGGTTGGATTGTGGGGCCAGAAGAATTTATTAAAAGAGTAAGCCATCAAAGAGATTACCATATTATTAGTGTTGGAATGATTGATGACTATTTAGCTACAATGATTCTTGAAAATAAAGATAAGGTAATTGAAAGAAACCTAAAAATAGTAAGAAACAACGCTAAAATGCTCGCTGATTGGGTTGAAAAAGAGCCTCTAATTAGTTATGTGGCACCAAAAGGTGGAACTACTGCCTTCTTAAAATATCATAATATAGATATGACCTCCAAGGAGTTTTGCTTAAAACTTTTAGAGGAGACTGGAGTAATGCTATTGCCTGGTTCTGCATTAGATGTTGAAAGGTACCTTAGAATGGGATATTGCAATTCTCCTAAAATAATAGAAGCCGGATTAGAAAAGTTGTCTGAGTTTTTAGAACAGTTCAAATAAATATAAAATTATTGCTAAAGATAGAGTTTTAGAATAATAAGGAACAAAGATTACAAAATTACTAGCTGGTATTTACTTTAAGCAGATAGTTAAATAAATCATTTTGATAGTACTGATAAATGAATTTTTCACTGGCTAATTTGAATATATTGCTAAGCCAGCGTGAAGTGAAAGGACAATAGACGATGTTCAATTATGAAGATGTAAAAAATGCCTATAAAAGAATTTCTGATATAGTAAGAAAAACGCCTTTGGAAGAATCGTATTTTCTTGGAGATAAAGGGCGAAAATACTTTTTCAAGCTTGAATCTAATCAGAGGGCGAAGAGCTTTAAAATCAGAGGTGCGGTCAACAAAATGCTATCCCTTTCTGAAGAGGAAAAGGAAAAGGGCGTGGCTACTATCTCATCGGGCAATCATGGAAGCTCAGTAAGCTATGCCGCAACTCTATTAGGCATTAAAAAGGTTATGGTGATAGTTCCAGAGAATACACCTAAAAGTAAAGTAGATAAGATAAAGTATTTTGGCGGAGAAGTTCTGTTGCTTGGAGAGAATTACGATGAAGCGCATAATATAGGAATGAGGTATATCCAAGATAAGGGGATGACTTACATAGATCCTTATGATGAGGATCCGTGGGTTTATGCGGGGCAAGGGACAGTAGCCATAGAAATTTTAGAAGAAAACCCTAAGATTGATACTATAGTAGTACCTGTAGGCGGTGGTGGAATATTGACGGGAATTGCAGTGGCGGCAAAAGCTATTAATCCCCAAATTCGAATTATAGGGGTGCAGACAGAAGCTTGTCCAGCCTTAATAAAATCCTATGAAGATAACATTTGCTATTCGGAATATCCGACAGAAGACTCCCTTTGCGACTGCCTTGTAGGTGGGATAGGCAAACTGTGCTATGCAATGGCAAAAGACTATGTAGATGACATAATAGCTGTCAGGGAAGAGTCCATAGGTAAGGCGACAGCATTTCTAGCAAAGGAAGAAAAATATATTGCAGAAGCAGGAAGCTGCGCGCCTATTGCAGCAATAATGGATTATAGGGAAAGAGTAGGGGGAGAAAATATTGCGCTTGTAATTACAGGGGGGAATATTGATGGAGATTTATTGTCGGAGCTACTTTCTAAATACTAAATTTGGAAAAGGTCAGTTACGCTAAGAGTTGTTGCAAAGAAGTGAAAGGCAGACTACCTATTTTAAACCGTCTAAATAAGAAGGGTATATATAATTAAGGTCTAGTTTGTCTAGCCTTCTGTTTTTTGAGTCTAATGAAACTAAATCTAAAATAAGTTTATCCTGGATTAAACGTCGCCAAACTGTATAAGTTGCTTTAATAAAGTCGTTTTGTAGTTTCATGTTTTCATCAATTAATGGACAGGAATAAGGCAACTCTCCTGGAAATAGTATAAGAAAAAGTTGTCCATCCTTTTCTATGTGGGGAGCTAAGGGGAAGGTTCTGCATTGAATTGGTCTAAGCTCTCTCTTGCAAAGGGGTGGCGTTTTACATTTAATAAAATTAATGCTTCCTGTCCAGGAAAGAGGAAATTCAAAGTCATAAGCTTTTTCCTTTGTCCAAGTATACTCATTACGACTTTCGTTTGTAAATATTTTATCTTCTCCAGGAAGAAGATATATTCCTAAGTCTAAACCCTCTTCTCCGGAAGCTGGGCTTTCTTCCGTGCCGCAGGTACAACAAGCTGCACCACATAACTGACCGCAATCAGTAGGAAGTGGAGAAACCATATCTAATAAGCGATATATGGCTTGATAAGTGCTTCTGCGTATTGTTGATTTCATAAAATATACCTCTGAATATTTTCAAATTAGGTTGTCATAAGGGGAATGTTAATAAGTAATAATTAGGTAACTATTTATCCACATCCATGTAGCCTATAGATATATTAAAGACTAGAAAGAAAAGTGACTAATTTTTATTTTTTATTAGCGGTTTAATAGTTTGGTATATCTCTCCGCCATCTTTAGAAGTAAATTCTTTTACTAAGGCGTTATTGATTGCTTGCTTGGTCTTGAACTTATTTATTATGCTCGCAATTTTAGTGGCATCTTTTTTTCTCTCCGGCAAAAGATCTGCTACTTTTGAAGAAACACCTTCTTCGGAAATGCCTGATAATGCGAAGAATCTTTGGATTTGAACTTTGTTGGACTGGTTTTCCCAGAAGGATAAGATAAAATCAAAACCTTTATCCTTGCTTACGATTGCATATTCTTCATTAGGGTGTTTATTGATTAGGTAGCCTAAATATGTAGAAAGCTGTATGTCCAAAGCGTTTTTGCCTCCTGCTTTGATACACAGGTACTCTTTTTTTACAGGGCTGTTTTCTAATCTCTTGTGAACGGCCATACTTATAGTGGAATTTTTTTCTGAATAAAATATTATTAATTTGTCATTTGCAGTTAGTGTTTCTACTCCGTCAAAACCTGCGTTGGACACGTTTTCAAAGTCTATTAAATAAATCATAATGTCTCCTTTCGTAAATAGGAAAGTAAGGGTAGCGCAAAAGCTACAGAAACTCTATATATTGATCGTACTCTCAGCCAGTGCTATTCAGTAAAGCTTCCCAATGGCAGATAGAGAATTTATATTAGCAAGCTAATATAAATACAGTATATCATTATATTGTCCTTTTAGAAAGGGTTCTAGGTATAGCAGAAGGAAAGAAATAAAGAGAACAACTCGGGAAGCTGTTTAGTTGGTTTTGCGAATTTGGAGTCTAATAAAAAATATGGCAGTTGAAAGAATAATTAATATACTAATAATTTGGGAGGTGGAAACTCCCCAGAATATCCCTCTAAGCTCGTCCCCTCTGAAAAACTCTAGAACAAATCGCCCTGACGCATAGATGATTAAATATATTGGTAGTAGTAAGTTTTTTGTAGAGTCTTTTTTTCTAAAGTGAAGTAGTAGGAAAAACAAAAAGAAATTGAAAAGGGATTCTACTAACTGTACTGGAAATCGAGTGACATGATTTGCAATTTCTAAAACTGCATGCTCATAAATGAATCCGATTTGGCACTCTATGCCAAAACAACAACCGCTTAAGAAACAGCCTATTCTTGAAATGCCATGGAATAAGGGTATGTAAGGAACTATGAGAAAAAGGCAAGTCTTTAAATCCATTTTTGTTTTTCTAATATAAATATAGCCTGCTGCTAAACCACCGAGCAAACCACCGTAGAAGACGGCACCGCCGAGTATGATAAAGATATACTCAACTAAAACACTGAAACTAGTAATGTTTTCAGGATTTTCGAAAAGGTATATAACTATTTCGTAATTAGTTGCTCCGTATAATAGATGTGAGCCTGCTAAAATTCCCGTAGAGGTGACCAGTAGCATTACTATCATATCATTTTCGTCGATTTCAGTTTTTTTGGTATCTTTTAGGATGAAATGAGCTGTAACAAACAAGCCTATTAACCACATAATGGAGTAGGCTGTAATTTCTATATTTCCAATTTCAATAGTGGGAATCATAGTTGACCTCTTATAAAACACAGAAAGCATGTGATGCAGTAACATTACACATGCTTTCTAAACGTACATTATTTATGCTTCCTTAAGAATGATAAAAATAATCTTGTGCCGATTATAATCCAGCGGCTCCCATGCCTGCAATAACACAAAGTGCACAAATTACACCAATTCCACTAAGGCTGGTGCCAACAATTCCTAATACCATTCCTGCAGTTGCTAATCCTGTAGGTTGGCCCGCTTGACTAGCTTGCCTACGAGCTTTAACTCCGAAAACGATTCCTAATATAGCAAAAACTAAAGTGAAGTATGCGATACCAGGTATGAATCCTCCTATGATTCCTAAAATTCCACAGACTAATGCTGCAATAGCCATAATATTTCCTCCTTCTTAATAGAAAATTCTATTCTGATAATTATTTTGAGATTATATCAGTTTAAAAAATGACAAGATATGAATACTTATTTATAATTATATACTGAAAATATTGAAAAAACAATATTTTTCCTCAGATTAAGCTCTAAAATTCAGCCTATAACCATAGTTTTAAAGTAGTTAATGTAATTCGATATAATCACAATAGGAGCTATATTATTTCAAAGCTGCGACGCCTGATATCTGGATTGAAAGTTTCCCCTTAACTTCTAAAGCGTAAGGATATATGTTATAATTTGAGGTAGTGTTGTAGTAGAACGTAAAACAATTTACTTTGCCATGTGCAAATTGACTAGATTATAAATAGTCTTTAGTAAGCTTAAATTTCATTGCCTAAAGAGATAATGTTTATTGTCAGTATTACTGCAACAAATAAAATATAAAAAACTGCATTTGAACAAAAGAAAGAGATGGTAAAATGACTAAAATAAACACAGTGCTATTTGATTTTGATGGGACATTAATGGACACAAATAATGTGATAATAAATTCTTGGCAGCATACATTTAGAACCTTAGAGGGAAGAGAAACAACGGTGGAAGATATAGTTAAGACTTTAGGTGAACCATTATTTCTAACTATGCAGAAGTTTTTCCCCAAAGTAGATACTGAAGAGGCTATAGGAATATATAGAAGTTATCACTATGAAAATTTTGGAGATATGATAACTCTTTTTCCTAATGGCAGGGAAATTTTAGAAGATTTAAAAGGAAAAGGATACAAAATTGGATTAGTAACTTCAAGGTTAAAGGGGACAACGTACCAAGGGTTAGAGCATTATAATATTTTGGATTATTTTGATGTTGTCGTTACTATGGATGATACAACTAAACATAAGCCTGATCCAGAGCCTATAGAAATTGCCTTAAATAAACTAAATAGTAAGGCGGAGGAGACAATAATGATAGGGGATACAAAATTTGATATACTTTGCGCGAAAAATGCCGGGGTAAAATCTGCTTTAGTAAACTGGTCTCTTTCTATTAATGTGGAGATGCAAAAGGAATTAGTAAATGAAGAAAAGCCAGATTATATAATTGATGATTTAATGCAGGTTGCAAGCATTTTGGAATAATATATTTATAGGGATATATTATTTCTAACTGAGTTAAAGCTATTAATTTCAATATTTTTTTAGGCTGAGGAAGGTATCATGCTAAAAATAATTTTTGCCAGAGAAAATGTGAATAAAGAAAAATTTGCCTTTGAGCAACTAAGTAACGAGGCAATAGTTATTGTGCCTGAACAATACACCCTAGAGGGAGAAAAGGATGCTTTAAAGTATCAGAATCGACTTGGAATTGCAGAAACACAGGTTACAAGTTTTTCTAGGATGGGTGCAAAAATATTTAAAAGTGTCGGTGCACCCAAAGAAGAGCTACTTGATAAACAGGGAAGGCATATATTGCTGACCAAGATAATTAGAGAACAAGCGGAAAAGTTGGTTGTATTTAAAAACCAAGGAAGCAGAACCTCATTTATAGAAATGGTTAACAACTTTATTTCTCAGCTTAAGATTAATGAAGTTTCTCCAGAAGATTTAAGAGGAATTTATGAAAACCTTGAAGAAAATAGTTTCTTGAGAAGAAAACTATTAGACGTAGGAACTATTTTTGAAAAGTATGAGGAAGAGATAAGAGGAAGATACACGGATAGCGAAGACTATATTACGCTTTTCGTTGAAAAGATGAAAGATTGGAATCAACTCCAGGGAAAAGAAATACTAATTTATGGATTTGATTATTATACACCTAAGAATTTACTAGTCATAAAAGAACTTCTTAGATGCACAGCTGAAGTGAATATTATTCTTACAAGTACAAATATGCCTGAAGACCGAGATTTTGATACCTTTGCTATTACAGCAAGGATGAAGGAAAAGCTTAAGTGCATAGCAGAGGAAGTGGGGGTTAATGTAAGAGAAATAGAAGTGCCTTCTTCATATGAAATAGATAAAGTGCCTGCGTTGAAGCACTTAGAAAGAGAAGCCATGGCATTGCCAATGGTAGACTTTGAGCTAGAGGAGAAAGATCGAATTAATATTACTCTTCTTAGAGCTGCAAATTACTATTTGGAAGCTGAGAGTGCAGCTGCTTATTTCCTTTCGCTAATAAGAGATAAGGGATTAAGTTATAAAGATATTGCTTTGATCTGCAATGACCTTTCAACTAGAGGGGATATATATAAGAGGGTGTTTAAGCGATACGGAATCGATATATTTTTAGATGAGAAATCTGGAATAGAGAATGCTCCTCTTACTAGATATGTACTTGCTGTTACAGATATAAAAGCTAAAGGATTTAGAAGAGAAGACATAATTAAACTTCTTAAAACTGGATTAACTGAGGTGACTTCCTTTGAAGACATAGAAAGGTTAGAGCAGTTTGCGGATAAATATAATATTAAAGGCAATAAGTGGAAGGTACCTTTTTCTATGTGGGAAGAAAAAGAAGAGGAGTATAAGCTGGTTGAAGAGACCAGAAAGACCTTGGTTGAACCTTTACTTAAGTTATTTGACCAGCTTGATAAAAAGAAATTAGTTAAGGAAAAGATGCAAATATTTTATGAATATTTAAGGCTGTCAGCTGGATTGCAGGAAAAAATGGAGACTTATGTAGAAGAATTAATTGATGCAGGAGAAAATGAAAAGGCTCTTTTCCAGGCACAGGTATATAAGGCTATGGTAGATGTGTTTACACAATTAATAGAAGTTGCTGAAGAAGAGCACATGAGCTTTAGAGAAATTGGAACTCTTTTGAAAAGTGGCTTTGAGGCAGTGGCCTTGGGAATAGTTCCTCCGACTGCAGACATGTCCATTTTGGGCACAGTCCAAAGAACTAGGACGGGAGAGATTAAAGCATTAATGATTTTAGGGGCAAACGAAGGAGTTCTTCCAAAAGAATTAGGGAGTGGTGAACTTTTGACAGAAGAAGAGAAGGAAGCTTTAGCGGAAATGGATATAAACCTGCTAAGGTTAAAAACCTTAAAGCAAGAAGAAGAAGAGCTTGCTATATATAAAATGCTAGCCAAACCAACAGATTATTTATGGATGAGTTATGCAACATCTAATGGGGATGGAGAAGAGTTAAAACCAGCAGCTCTTTTTGAAAAAATTGAAGAAATCTTCCCGCAGATTGAAGTCCTTGATGATATTGAAAATAGAGATAACACAATGGAGCTTATAGGGACCAAGGGAAGCACTATACATTACCTTTCAGAAAAAATAAGAGAAACGATGGAGGGGAAGGAAATAGACCCAGTTTGGTATCAAGTTGCTAAATGGTATGAAGAAAATCAAAAAGACTCTTTTGAAATAATGAAGAGGGGGTTGAAGTATAAGAATAAGGCTGAAAGGATAAAAAAAGAGAATGTAGAAAAACTTTATGGTAGGATTGAAAAAATTAGTCCATCTAGCATTGAAAAATACGCAAGATGCCCATTTTCGCATTTTATAAACTATGCGCTTAAACCGAATGAAGAAAAAAAATATAGCTTAAGTGGGGCTGACCTTGGAACTCTTTACCATGAAGTTTTAATGATAATTGCTCAAAAGCTTACAGTGGAAGGTATAGAGGTGACAGATGAGAATTCTCCTTGGGTTACTATTGACAGAGAAAAATCTGACGCTATGGTGGAAGAGGTTTTAGGTACTCTTTCTGAAAAATATAGAAAAGGCCTGATTGCGGCAGATGATGAAGAGATGAATAAGGGGAAGATGATGATCTCTATTTGTCAAGATTCTGCCTGGGCTATGATAAATCATGTGAAATCTGGAACTATTAAATCAATGCTGTTCGAGCAAGGATTTGGCAGAGATGAGAAACTTAAGGCGCTAGAGATAATTGTTTCGGATTCAGGTAAAAAACTTTATATAGAAGGAAAAATAGATAGGGTAGACATTCTTCCGGAAGGGTATGTTAAGGTCATTGATTATAAATCTTCGGCGCTTACTTTTAATAAAGAAAGAGCGACGAAAGGTTGGGCTGTCCAACTTTTCCTTTACCTAGAAGCTGGGGCAAATACGTTAGGACGCCCTGCAGGGACATTTTATTTTCATATTGATTCTCCAATTATTCCAGCTACAGAAATGGAAGAAGAGGAAATTATGGAAAAATTTTGGGCAGAATATAAGATGGATGGTGTGATTCTTAATGAGAGAAGTGTGCTAGAATATATTGATAAGTCTTTAAAAGATGCGGGGGAAACATCAGATATAGTTAAAGCGAAGATAAATAAAGATAATAGTGTTAGCAGCTCTAATAAAAACATTTTAGAGAAGGAAGAGTTTGATAACCTTAGGACAGAAATATTTGGTGTAGTAAAAAATATTTGCTCTGATATCTGGGGAGGACGAATAGATATAGAGCCTACTACAGTTGGTAGAGGATCAAGCCAGGAAAATGGATGCAAATATTGCAACTACAGACCTATATGCAAGAGAGATATTTCAATATAAATGGAAAAAATAGAATAAGCTTATGTGGACAGTAGAGAGGAATAATAATGGTAGAAGAAAAAATAAAATATGAAAAGTTAGATGTAAAGGCAATCAAAGTATGGAGAATATCCGCAATAATTGGACTGATTGTAGTAGTAATATTGACTATAGCTGGCAGTATTGTAGGAAATATCATGAATTTTGAACATATGTTAGCTGGATATATAATTGCGGGCATATTAATTGGCATAACATTAATAGACTTATTAATAATACCTTCAATAAAGTACAAACAGTGGGGATACTATATTGGTGCTGATAAAGTAGAGATAAGGCATGGGATATTTTTTATTAAAACGGAAATAATACCAGTGGTTAGAATTCAACATATCTCAAATAAAAGAGGGCCAATAGTGAGAGCCCATAACTTAGCTACAGTTAGCATAAGTACAGCAAGTGGGCATTTTGAAATTCCATGCTTAAATCAAGAAAAAGTAGAAGAAATTTCAGAGAACCTAAAGAGCAAGCTTGTGAAAAGGCTGGAAAATGAAATTGTTTAGAATTAGCTTTAAGAGGCATGTTAACTTTATTGAATTCTAAA
>CAYJHC010000003.1:15751-42438 GCA_964370075.1 uncultured Oscillospiraceae bacterium
TTCCCAAAAATAAGAGATAATAAATTCAAGATGATGAATAATTATTCAAAAAAAGAAAGGCGGCTATTTATAATGAGTAAGGAAGCATTCAAAGTTTTTATAGATGGAAGAGAGGGAACAACTGGACTTAGAATTTATGAAAGGCTATCCTCGCGTACTGATATAAACCTAATTGTTTTGCCAGATGAGCTTAGGCGGGATAAGGAGGCAAGGAAGGAGGCAATCAATAAAAGTGATATTACATTTTTATGTTTGCCAGATCTGGCTGCTATGGAAGCTGTATCTTTGGTCGAAGAAGAGCAGGTTAGAGTAATAGATGCATCAACAGCCCATAGAGTAAACCAAGACTGGACTTATGGATTTCCTGAAATGGGTAAAAGCCAAGTTGATGAAATTAAAAAATCTAAGAGGGTTGCAAATCCTGGTTGTTATGCGACGGGATTTATTTCAATTGTAAAACCTCTTATAGACATGAAAATTTTAGAAAAAGACAGCTATATTACTTGCCATGCTTTATCTGGGTATAGCGGAGCTGGAAAAATAGCAATTGCAGAGTATGAAGATGCTAATAAGCCGGAAGAGTTTAGATCACCTATGCATTATGCTCTTGGCCTTACTCACAAGCATATACCTGAGATGTGTTCTATGACAGGACTAGACCGGAACCCCATATTCATGCCGATGATTTGTGATTACTATTCAGGAATGACAGTGACCATTCCTTTATTTTTTGAACAACTAGGGGTTGCTGATTTGAAAAGTTTACAAAAAAAATATGAAGAGTTTTATTGGGGACAGCCTTTGATAAAAGTTAATGATTGCAAGACTCATCATTCGGGATTCCTGGGAGCAAATAATAAGGCTGGAAAAGATGACTTGGAAATATTTTTATCGGGAAATGAAAAGCAAGTACAAATTACTGCTAGATTTGACAATCTGGGAAAAGGAGCTTCTGGGGCAGCAGTGCAATGTATGAATTTGATGATGGGGAAAGACCCAATTACAGGATTGAATTTGGAGGATTAAGTTATGAAAGAAATTTTGGGAGGAATATGTGCTCCGATTGGGTACAAGGCGAATGGAATTCATTGTGGGATTAGAAAAAATCGTGAAAAACGAGATTTAATGCTGCTTGTTAGTGAAAAAAAGGCAGCAGCAGCAGGTGTTTATACTTTGAACTTAGTTAAGGGAGCGCCTATAATTGTAACTCAAGAAAATCTCCAGGATGGATATGCACAAGCAATAATTTGCAACAGCGGAAATGCTAATACCTGTAATGCAGATGGGATTGAAATTGCAGAAAAAATGTGCAAATTAGTACAAGAAGTGTCTAAAGGAGAAATTTTTGAAAAAGATATAATTGTGGCTTCTACAGGAATAATTGGTGAAAGATTAGATATTTCTCCAATAGAAAAAGGGATGCAAGAACTATACTGTGGATTAGGGAAGAATAGTAAGTTTGCTTCTGAGGCAATAATGACTACTGACTTAGTTCCCAAAGAAACTGCTATAAGCTTTGATATAGATGGAATAGAATGCCGCATAGGAGGGATTGCTAAAGGATCAGGCATGATAAATCCCAATATGGCTACAATGCTGGTTTTTCTAACTAGTGATGTAAATATTACTCCTGAGATGCTAAAAAAAGCTTTAGACACAGATGTTAAATATAGTTTTAATATGATATCGGTTGATGGAGATACTTCGACCAATGATACATATACTGTTATGGCTAATGGATGTGCAGGAAATCCAATAATTGACCAAGAAGGCGAATCCTATGAAAAATTCCTAGAAGCGCTTCGCTATGTTAGCCTAAAATTATCAAAGGAAATTGCAGGAGATGGTGAAGGTGCGACTAAACTTATAGAGTGTACAGTCGCGGGTTCTGAGAATTTTGAAGATGCTGGTCAGGTTGCAAAATCCATAATTTCTTCAAGCCTTGTTAAAACTGCTATGTTCGGAGAAGATGCGAACTGGGGTAGGATATTATGTGCAATTGGTTATAGCGGGGTTACTCTTGATATTTCCAAGGTTCAAGTTGGATTTCAATCTAAGAGGGGAACTGTGAAGGTCTGCGAGAATGGTGCGGGAATTGAATTTTCTGAAGAAATTGCAAAAGACGTACTTGGAGAAAAGGAAATAAAAATTCTTGTTACAATTGGGGATGGTAAGAAAGCAGCAACAGCTTTCGGATGTGACCTTAGCTATGAATACGTTAAAATCAACGGAGACTATAGAACTTAGGAGTATTAATATGGATATTACCAGCAAGGAAAGAGGGAAAGTTTTATGTAGTGCTTTGCCATATATTAAACAGTATGAGAAAAAAATTATTGTAATTAAATATGGCGGCAATGCAATGATAAATGAAGAGCTAAAGCAAAAGGTTATGGGCGATATTATTTTACTTAGGCTAATTGGAATGAAGGTGGTTTTAGTTCATGGTGGAGGCCCTGAAATAACAGAAATGCTTGAAAAATTAGGGAAAAAAGCAGAATTTGTGAATGGGCTGAGAGTTACTGATTCTGAAACGGCAGAAGTTGCAAAAATGGTTTTGGCAGGAAAAATTAGTAAAAATCTTGCTAGTCTGATAAGGGTCAATGGGGGAAAAGCAGTGGGCATTTCTGGCCTAGACGGGAATATGATTGAGGCGCTCCCAATTGATCCTAAGCTAGGATTTGTTGGTGAGATTACTAAAATAGATCCTTCTCCAATTATTCACCTAATTGATAATGGATATATTCCGGTGATTGCCTCTGTCGGTAGCGATAAAGAGGGGAACGTGTATAATATAAATGCGGACACTGCAGCAGCAAAGATTGCAGCTGCTCTTGGAGCGAAAAGCTTATTTTTGATGACTGATGTGGCAGGGGTTTTAAAAGACAAAGAAGACGTTTCTTCTTTGATTTCAACCATAACCCCAGGAGAAGCTTTAAAATATATAAAAGAAGGAACCATAGCCGGAGGTATGATTCCTAAGGTGAATTGTTGTATAGAGGCCATTAAAGGTGGGGTAAAAAGAGTTTTTATAATTGATGGTAGAATAGAACATTCGATTTTGATTGAAATTTTAACCGATGATGGCGTAGGTACGATGTTTGTAGGAGGAAATAATTATGAGAATTAATAATGAAAAGGATTGCTTAAGTGTTAAAGGTCTTGACAGTACTTATGTTGCAGGTTCCTATGGTAGATTTCCGGTAGAACTATATAAAGGTAAGGGCTCCATTGCTTATGGGAAAGATGGGAAAGAGTACATTGATCTATGCAGTGGAATAGCGGTTAATACCTTTGGATTCTGTGATGAAGAATATAATAAAGCAGTTATTGCTCAACTAAATACTCTTCAACATGTATCAAATCTGTATTATACAGAACCGTACGCGAAATTAGCTGAGGCACTGTGCATAAAAAGTGGAATGAAAAAAGTTTTTTTTGGAAATTCAGGAGCTGAGGCCAATGAAGGAGCCATTAAAGCTGCTAGGCGTTATTCAAGTATAAAGTATGGAAATGATAGAAATATAATAATAACTTTAGATGGAAGTTTCCATGGAAGAACAGTAACGACATTAGCAGCAACAGGGCAAGAAAATTATCATGTAGATTTCACACCATTTACTGAAGGGTTTGCTTATTGCCAACCTAACAACATTAATATGTTAGAAAAAATTGTTTCTGAAAACAAGTGCTGCGGAATAATGATTGAAATTATTCAAGGCGAAGGTGGGATTAATGTCCTTAATGAAGAATTTGTCAAAGCTTGTAGAAAAATTTGCGATGAAAAAGACTTGATTTTAATAGTTGATGAAGTTCAAACAGGGAATGGTAGAACTGGGAGGTATTTTTCTTATGAGCATTATGGGATTCTGCCAGATGTGGTTTCTACGGCAAAAGGACTAGGGGGAGGCTTGCCGATTGGAGCGGTTCTTTTGGGAGGAAAAGTAAAGGATATTTTTCCTCCTGGAAGTCACGGTTCTACTTTTGGAGGGAACCCTGTCTGTTGCGCAGGTGCGCTTAGCATTATATCCAGGCTTACTGATGAGTTCATGCTGGAAGTGGAGAAAAAGTCACAGCATATAATTGAAGTGCTTGGAGGAAGTAAAGGAGTAAAGGGGATTCAAGGTAAAGGTCTTATGTTAGGCATAGAGACAGAAAGAGACGCAGGAGAAATTTTAAAAGGTTGCCTAGAAAGAGGGGTGTTGATTCTTACTGCTAAAACAAAAGTCCGCCTACTTCCGCCTCTAAATATTAGTTATGAAGACTTAGATAGAGCCTTATTAATTCTAAAGGATGAGATATCAAAAAAATAATTACTGTAAATAACTTGAAAAAACAAATTGGATGTGTTAGCTTAGGGTGAGTTGATGCTTAAGTTGATTTATGGAGGTGCTCTGTGTTTGGGCCGAAAAAAGGACATTTTATAATAGTTTTTGATAATGTAGCAAGTATAATAGTTCCTGCAATATTACTTGGGATTGTAATTGCAAGGACAGGTTTTCAAATTGAGCAGCTAGCAGAAGTTATACCAATAATAATAATCTTGATATTGACTCCTGTCATGAAATTGATGGCATACCTTTTTACTACATATCAAGTGACAGAGGAAATGATGGTTGTAAGAAAAGGGCTAGTTAATAAAAAAGAAATTCAAATTCCGTTAGAAACTATAACCACTATTGACTTAAGTCAAAACGTGATTTTTCAACTTGCAAAAGTATATAAAATAAGAATAGAGACAACGGTTCAATATGCAGGAGAGAAGGATAAAAATACAATATTAGCATTGAAAGGAGACTCTGCTATCCAGTTTAAAACTATGCTTCTTAAACTAAAAGAGGAAATAATTCTGGGCAATTCTAGAGAAGGACAGTCTGAAGATTCTCTAAGAAGTAACAATAAATTATCTAGCGCCCAGCAGGAACTAGATAGTGGAACAGTAGAAGAAAGAGCGCAGTCTTTCTCTGATAGAATGAAGGATGGCGCCTACTGCAATGATGAAAGTGGAAATGCTGCGCACTGCCAAGGGGAGTCTTTAGGAGTCAGTGTAAGGCCTACCATTGGAGAGTTTATTTTGTATGCTGCGCTTAAGTCGAAATTAATAGGAATGATTATTCTTATATCTGGTATTTTTTCTTTAGGGCCAACTCTTGGAACCATAGTTCTTGGGGAAAATTCAAATTCCTTTGTAGCATCTATAGCAGAGCTAGGATTTGAGAGAGTGGCAGAAGCTATAGAGAATATAGGCCAGCTAGGAACAATTCTAATAATGCTGATTTCTGTAGGAGTTGTTTTGATAACAATAATTATAGGATATTTGTTGGCTACGATAGTGACGATAGCAGCAACATTGATCAAATTTTTAGGGTTTAATGTATGTAGAGAAAAAGATAAGGTTTACATAAATTACGGTTTGCTAACAAAAAAAAGCTTTACATTAACTGAAAATAAAATTTCTGGAATAGAGCTGAGTCAGTCCCTGTTGATGAGAATTTTTAGAGTCTATACGGTATCAGTATATGCTATAGGGTATGGTGGCACTGAGGGCGAGTCGGGAGCGTCTAGTGGGATAGGCATGATATATCCTCTTGCGAAGAAAGAAAAAATTCAAGAAATCATGGGTGAACTTTTCCCAGAAATAGTTGCGGAGGAGCCATATCAAAGAGAAAAACAAGGAACCTTAAGATACTTTTTTTATAGCCCGTCAATATTTTTTGGTGCTGCTTTTGTAGTGGCTGCCACCATAAGTGGAAATATATTTTCTTTAGGCATTTATCATTATTTGTTAATTGCGATATTTAGCGTAATTATGATTTTACTAGTAATAAGTTCAATACTAAAATACCATAATTGCAAATTAAGTTTAGGGGAAAAGACTATTAGTTATATTAAAGGTGGATTTAAAAAGGATATTGTTTTCTTAAAAAGAGATTTGATAGAGACTGTGGGATTTGGAACTACAGTTTTAAAAGAGAGAAAAGGGTTTGGAAACTTAATAATCCAGTTTTATGGTCCTATGGGATTTAATGAGCAAAAAGTTGTAAACCAAAACTTAGACGATTATAGTAGGATAAAGCAGACCATAATGTATTAGGTTGGAGTGTATGAATGTGCAAAGAGAAAGGAGCGTTGTTGTGGTTGAGATTAATCAAGAAAAATGCGTAAAATGTTTAAAGTGTATCAAGGTATGTCCTTTTACAGTATTAGAGAATAAAAATGGGATTGTGCAGAGGAAGGAAGGGAAGGGCTGCCTTAAGTGCATGCATTGCGGAGCTACCTGCAGTGAAAATGCAATTACATATAATGGAAAGCCTATGATAGAAGAAGCAACATGTCAACCGTCTAGCAACTTTAGCGAGGAGCTTGAAAGGTTTATAAAATCAAGGCGGTCTTATAGAAACTTTCAGCCAAAGGCAGTTGACCGAGAAATTATAGAAAAGGCAATAGATATTAGCTCATGGGCACCTAGTGCAAAGAATCAACATCCTGCTAAGTGGATAGTAATAGATGATAAGAATGTTATAGATAAGATTATGGGAGAGATAGTTAGTTACTCAAAGGCTACAGGAACGTCTCCCGAAATAGTAAGTGAATTAGAAGAAGAAAATAATAATGTGGTAATGGGCAATGCCCATACTTTAATACTTTGCTATGGAAACGATAAAGCCATAAATGCACCTGCTGATACTGCCATTGCAATGACAACTGTAGAGCTTGTTTTGCAAGCGGAAGGGATAGGCACCTGCTGGGGCGGATACCTTACAAGGGCTTGCAATAATATTCCTGAAGTTAAAGCTCTTATACCTGAAATCCCTGCAGGAAATAGTTTCTATGGAACCTTCATGGTGGGATATCCGTTGAATGAGGAATATAAGTTCGTTCCAAGAAGGGTGAAACGAGGGGATGTTAAGTTTGTCTAAAAGTTACTTTAAAACTATGTTAAAAAAATGACTAATCCGATAAAAAGTATTGATAAAGTACTTAAAATATGATAATCTCTTAAAGGTTATATGGAATAATATTAAAGAGAAAAAGGAGAAGTTATGGAACAAATGGCAAATCAAAATCTACCAGGTAGAAAAACCCTTAAGGTAGTAGGAATTTTACAAATTATTTTTGGAGGACTTGGAACGCTAATAAATTTACTTGGAGCGGCAACAATTATTGCGAGCTTAGCATATCTTCAGTCTGTTGGATATGCAGTAAGTGGTGGAGTTATATATGCGTCAGTTGCGGTTAGTGTAGCATATTCAATATTTGTATTAGTTGCGGGAATTTTAGGAGTGAAGTACAGCAACAGGAAAGAAAAGGCTAAATCTTGTATGACTATAGGAATTATATTAATGGTAGCAGCTGTTCTTTCGTCTGTATTAAGCTATATAGCAACTTCAGCTTTAGGTACGACTAATATTGCAAGCCTAATTTTGGGACTAGCTTTTGGTTTAGTACTTCCAGTTTTATACTATGTTGGTGCTAAGAAAAATATGCAAGCTTAATTATACATAAATTTTTTAACTATATAACTGTAAGACCGACTCAAAGAGTTGGTCTTTTTTAAATTTTGTTACTACTAGCATCTAATTTTTTGAGATTGTTTTATAGTCTGATTAAAATAGCCTCAGCCAAAATTCGGTTAGTTATTTCTGAAACGAAGATTAAGATGCCTGGGAAACTGAAACTAAAGTCTGGGTCGCCTTTGCAAAACTGTGACAAAAATAGTATAATCATAAAATGGATATGAAAAAAAATATGAAAAGAAAAAGAAAAACTGTAATTAAATTTAGTGCGATGATAATGTTAAGTAGTATGATACTTACGCTTAGTGGTTGCACTACTTTTGATAACTTTGTAGATGCCTTCTTTGGAGAAGAAAATGATAACGCCATAAAAGTTGCAGTATATCAACCTTACACAGGGGAAGACAAGGAAGAAGGGCTAAAGGAAATTAGAGGTATAGAAATCGGAAACAAGCTTTTCCCAGAAGCTCTAGGAAAAGAAGTTGAGCTGATTGAAGTAGATACAGGGTCAAATCTTGATGTTGCGAGAACATCTCTTGAAGAAGTTATCCCAGACGCACCTGCTGCAGTGTTAGGAAGCTATGGTAGTGCTTATTCATTACTAGGATCAGAGTATTTTAATAATGCGCAAATTCCAGCCATTGCGATAACAAATAGTAACACATTTGTTACTAGTGAGGATAATTTTTATTTTAGAGTGTCTGCTGTTGAAACAAGGCAAGCTGAGGCCGTAACGGACTTTATTGTAAATGACCTAAAAGAAACAAAGGTTGCTGTCATGCATTTAGAAAGTGATGATGTTGCCAATGTTCTTGCGTCGGATTTTGATGCTTTAATGCAAGGCGCCATAGGTTCAGAAGCAGAGGTTCAGGATGTGAAGTACTCGGAAAATGATACCCAATATAACGTATATTTTCAAGCTTTAGAGGACTATGGTATAGATACAATATATTTAAAAGCAGATCCAGAAGCAGCAGTTACAATTATTAAGGAAGCGGATAATAGGGGCTACAAATTTAATTTTGTAGGGGATAGTTCATGGGGTTCTGATTTAGCAAAAGACTTGAAGGGAACTTCGGTTGGAGTATATTACCCGGAGATGACACCTAGCATTAATACTCAATCGCCATACTATCAAGATTTTGTAGATGCTTATAAAAAAGCCTACCCTGATGTTGATACAATACCAATTGAAAGTTATATGGCCTTTGATGCGTACAT
The DNA here is from genome assembly GCA_964370075.1 of uncultured Oscillospiraceae bacterium. Classification (GTDB taxonomy): domain Bacteria; phylum Bacillota; class Clostridia; order Peptostreptococcales; family Anaerovoracaceae; genus CAYJHC01. Next base: position 24,490 of record CAYJHC010000003.1, read on the forward strand.
ATTGCTTTTAGACAGCATGGAACGGGCAGAAAATTATGTGAATGGAAAGTTGCTTTCGGAGACTATACAGGCTACTAATAATTTTCAAGGGATTGTAGGCGAGTACAGCTTTGATAGTGATGGGAACGCCTTGGTTGATATAAAAATAATGAAGGTTGAAGGTGGGCAAAGTAAACTTGCCTATTTATCTATTCCAGAAAATGATATTGGGTTTGCACCAACAGATGAAGCTGACGTTGAAGATTCTGAAGAGAATAGCGAAGAAGCAATTGATGAAGATATAGACTCGGAAATTGAATAATACAAAGAGGGTGAAAAGAATTATAAAGAAGTTGCCCGACAAGGAAAAGAAAATAGTTTGCCAATTTGATTTTGGCAACTAAAATAAATAATGTGAATTAGTCAGGAGGATGAAATGGAAGAAAAAATTAAAGCAGGATTAGAGGAAATTCGAGTTTTCTTACAAAGAGACGGAGGAGATATTGAGTTTGTTTCTTATGAAGACAATGTGGTAAAGGTTAGGCTGCTAGGCCAGTGTCAAGGTTGTCCTGGAGCACAAATGACAATTAAAGGTGTAGTGGAAAGACTTTTAAAAGAAACTTACCCTGAGATTGATAGAGTTGAGGCTGTTTAGGTTATGGATTTTCAAATCGTAGAGAATAGAATCGAAGAATTAAGGGACGAAATCATTAATGATTTGCGTTCCTTAATTTCGATAAAGAGTATAGCCATAGATCAAGCGAGGTCGGATAGCCCTTATCCTTTTGGAGAAGAAGTTCAAAAAGCTATGGAATTAATGTTTTCTCTAGCTGCTCGTGAAGGAATGATCTACAAAAACGTAGATAATTACGGGGGGCATATTGATTTTGGTGGAGAGGGGAGCTCTGAAATAATGGGTATACTTTGCCACCTTGATGTTGTTCCGGAAGGAGATGGATGGAGCAAGGACCCATTTGGGGGAGAAATAGTAGACGGCAACTTTTATGGGCGAGGGGCTATCGATGATAAGGGGCCTACGATAGCTGCTTTTTATGCTATGAAAGCTTTGAAAGATGTAGGCTTAATTCCTGAGAAAAAAGTTAGAATAATACTTGGGCTTGATGAAGAGACCAACTGGAATGGGATGAGATACTACTTAGAGAAAGAAAAAGCTCCTGATTTTGGATTTACACCAGATGGAGATTTTCCTGTAATTCATGGAGAAAAGGGCATTATCGTTTTTGACTTAGGAAGAAAACTGGGAAAAACAATAGAAAGTGGAATTGAACTTAGAAGCCTTAAAGGTGGGAATGCAGCTAATATGGTGCCGGATAAAGGAAGAGCTGTTGTATTTTCAACTAAGGCAGAAGTATATGATGAAATAAAGAAAAAAGCAGAAGCCTTCAAGGAAAGAACCGGCAGAGATATAAAAGTAAAGGCTGTAGGAAAAAGCCTAGAGATAACCAGCAAGGGAACTTCTGCACATGGAGCAATGCCAGAGTTGGGAACAAATGCTATATCAATTTTAATGGAGTTCTTGGGAGAAATAAACTTTGTTAATGAAGATGTTAATGACTTTATAAGGTTTTACAATAGACACTTAGGGTTTGAAACTAATGGAAAAAGTTTAGGTTGCTTGATGAACGATGAAGTTTCAGGTGATACAATATTAAATGTCGGTGTTGTAGAAGGAAATTTGCAGATGCTAAAGCTTACCATAAACATTAGATATCCTGTCACTAAAACAGATGAAGAGATATATGGGTCGATGGAAGACGTACTGAACACCTATAAATTGGGAATAATTAAAGGGAAACATGAAAAGCCTATTTACGTTCCAAAAGATAATCCTTTTATAGTAGAACTGATGGATATTTATAAGAAGTGGACAGGAAGAATTGACGAGGAGCCACAAGTAATAGGGGGAGGAACTTATGCAAGGGCAGCCGGAAATGTATTTGCTTTTGGGCCATCCTTCCTTGATGATGTGGAGTGTGCCCATCAAAAAGATGAGTTTATTAATGTGGATCATCTAGTTACAATAACAAAGATTTATGCGGAGGCTATTCATAGGTTAGCAAACTCTTAATAGAGGGAGAAAAACAGCGAAAGCTGAAGCTGATAAGTTTTGTTAGATTTTATAATTAGAGATTATGAATAACAAAAAAAGACAAAAAAAGAATTGACAAAAGTTAAACAAATATGATACTCTTTATATGTAATAGATATTAAATCTGTTTCAGGGCGGGGTGTAAGTCCCCACCGGTGGTGAAGAGCAAAAGCTATAAGTCCACGAGCTGTAAAGATGGCAGAATCGGTTAGAATCCGATACCGACGGTATAGTCCGGATGAAAGAAACTTAGATATATGTTGTATTTCTGATTTGCCTTGGAATTTTAATTCTGAGGCAAATTTTTGTTTCCTGACAGATTAAATCTAAAAATTATTTATTGAATTTATGATGGAGGAATCAAAATGAAAAAAGAAGAAAATCAAATCAGAAGTAACCAAAAAAACACAGTTAAAATGGCTAAGATGGGAGTTCTGGCAGCCATAGGAATAATCCTAGTTTATTTTATTCACTTTCCTATATTCCCGGCAGTGCCTTTCCTAGAATACGATCCAGCAGATATTGCAATCTTAATTGGAGGCTTTGCATTTGGACCTGTAGCAGGAATTTTACTGACTATTGCGGTTTCAATAATTCAAGGGGTGACAGTTAGTGCAGCAAGTGGATTATATGGTATAATAATGCATATAATAGCGACAACGACACTTGTGGCAGTTTCAGCAATAATTTATAAAAAAGGTAAAACACGAAAAAGCGCAGCGATTGGATTAATTTGTGGGAGTATTGCAATGGCTGTGGTAATGTTTTTTGCAAACTTAATAGTGACACCTTTATTTATGGGCGTGCCTAGAGATGTAGTTATGTCATTAATGCCGTTTATTTTAGGATTTAATCTGGTTAAGGCTGGAATTAATTCCGTATTGACATTTGCCCTATACAAGAAAATTTCTGCATTTCTACATAAATAACAGACTAGCCCCTTGTGAATATTGGCAGAAGCAAAAAATCAAGAGTGAAACAAGAATAAGATAGAAGTTAAATATTTAATTGGAGCTTTATGAATAATTATACAGTCAAAAATGAAATAGAGACAAAAGCCTTTGCAGAAAAGGTAGCTGGAGCGTTAAAGCCAGGAAGTATATTAGCTTTAATGGGTGGTCTTGGGACTGGCAAAACAACATTTTCAAAATACCTAGGAAGAGCATTAGGAGTTAAGGAACATATTACTAGTCCTACATTTACGATAGTCCAGGAATATAGGTCAGGGGAAACCCCTATGTTTCATTTTGATGTATATAGAATAGGTAGCATTGAAGAGATGGATGATATTGGTTATGAAGAATACTTTTATAGCCAAGGAATTACTGTAATTGAATGGGCTGATTTAATCGAAGAATTACTTCCAGAGAATACTATGAAAATCTGGATTGAACTAGGAGAAGATGAAGCCAGAAGTTATAGATACAATTTTGAGATTTAGCCTACAGGAAGCTAGATGAAAATAAAAATTTAATAAAAATATTTTAAAGAGCAGGCTAGCTGTATAGCTGCCAAAAGACAAGGGACTAAGATGACTAAGGAAAAGGATAAAACAATAATATATGCAATAGACACTACAGGGCCTTTTTGTACTGTAAGTCTTCTGATTACAGAAGAACAAGGTATGGAGGGGTCCATGTCTATTATAGAGGAAACCTCAGACAAAAAAATTTCGCATGTACAAGAGCTTCTTCCCCTAACAGAGACACTGTTAGAAAAGGGGAAAGTTAAACTTAAGGATATTGATGTGATTGCGGTATCTAAAGGGCCAGGGTCATACACAGGAATTAGGGCAGGAGTATCAATGGCTAGAGCTTTTGGGCAGATTCTAAATAAACCACTAATTGGAGTTAGCTCTCTTGAGCCTTTTGCTTTAATCAAAGAAGATGACCATTTAGTATGTCCTATTTTTAATGCTAGAAGAAAACAAATATATGGAGGAGCATATATAGGCGTGTCTGCAGGAAAAAGGAGTTTAGAAAGAACTATAATTGTAGGAGGCCCTTACCTTATAGATGAATTTCTAGAAAAGCTACAGGGGCATTTAGAAAAAAAAGAAGAATTGAAAAATAAAAAAATCATTTTTTATGGGGATGGTGTAGATGCCTATGAAGAGGAGTTGGTAAACTTTAAGAAGGTATTATCAGCCCAAAGGATAGAGGTTATAATCGATGAAGTAGAACGTTACCAAAGAGCAAGCGCTGTTTCCCTAAGGGCTTATGAAATATACCTAGAAGAGGGGGCAAAACCTTACTATGAAGTTTTGCCAGATTATATGAAAAAGGTTGAAGCGGAAGAAAAGCTGGAGGAAAAGAAAAAGGCAATTAGAGCAAGCCTAACTTATAAGGTAGCTACTTCTGAAGATGTTCCAAGGATTACGCAAATTGAAAAAGAGTGTTTTCCAAACCCATGGACAGAAGCAATGTATCGAGAAGAAATTGAGAAAAATAAATTAGCTACATATGTTTGCGCGCTGTATGAAGACCAAATTATTGGTTTTGGTGGACTTTGGATAATTGGTAATGAAGGCCATATTACTAATGTTGCAGTTTCTCCCAAATATAAAAATGGTGGAATTGGCTATTTAATTGGAAAAGAATTAATGGCGGAAAGTGAAAATAGAGCAGGAACGGAACTAAACTTTACGTTAGAAGTGAGGGAGAGCAATAAAGCGGCACTTAGCTTATATAAAAAACTCGGATTTAATAATGTGGGGAAAAGGCCAAAGTACTATGGAGATGAAGATGCAGTAATAATGTGGAGGATTATGGAGGATGAGTAAAAAAGATATAATCACCCTAGGGATAGAGAGCAGTTGTGATGAAACTTCAGTAGGTATAGTGGTAAATGGAAAAAAAGTTTTAGCTAATGTAATCTCTTCTCAAATCGAAATACATAAAGAGTATGGCGGAGTAGTTCCAGAAATTGCATCAAGAAAGCATTTGGAAAACATCAATATGGTACTGGACGAAGCCTTATTAGAAGCAGGAATCACTTTGGATGAAATAGATGTGATTGGAGTTACGAGAGGGCCAGGACTAATAGGTGCTTTGCTAATAGGAGTAACAACAGCCAAAGCTATTGCATTTGCATTAGAAAAGCCTCTTGTTGGAGTCCAACATATACAGGGGCATTTAGCTGCAAATTATTTAGAACATCCAGAATTGAAACCTCCATTCGTAGGACTAATTGTTTCAGGAGGACACACTAGCATATCAGTTGTAGATGATTATCTTCATATGCGAGAACTTGGTTCGACTCGGGATGATGCAATAGGTGAGGCTTATGACAAGGTGGCTAGAGTTCTTGACTTAGGATATCCTGGCGGGCCAAAAGTTGATAAGTTGGCTAAAGAAGGTGATGAGGAGGCTATCCATTTTAAAAGAGTGTCATTAGAAAAAGGTAGTTTTGATTTTAGTTTTAGTGGGACAAAAACGGCTGTAATAAATTACATGAATACAAAAAAACAACAGGGACTTAACTTTGATAAGGGGAATATGACAGGTGATAATGGTCAACTAATCTCAAGAGCAGATTTGGCTGCAAGTTTTCAAAAGTCAGTTTTGGATGTAATAGTTGAAAAAGCAGTAGAAGCTGCTAAAAAAGAGGGATTGAAAAACATTGCTATGTGCGGTGGTGTAGCTGCAAATAGTAGGTTAAGGGAGTTATTATCTGAAAAAGCTAAGGCTTATGGGCTAAATTTGTTTTACCCTTCTCCTGTACTTTGCACAGATAATGGAGCTATGATAGCTGCAGCTACTTATTATGCATACAAAGAAGGAAAGGAAGATGGCATAGATATGGACGCAAGCGCCTCTTTTGGAAGGTCATAAACCAACATACCTTTATGAGAAACCGTCTTGCGGTTGAAGACTTTTGAGAAGCAAATAGTAAGATGATTTTTGTGAATTTGGGAATTGTTCTTATTTTTAGAAAAAACTAGAAATGGTAAAAAATATTTTAGTGAAAAACTACTGTTAAAACTTGCACAATATAAAAATGTATTCTATAATACATGTATATGTAAATTTTGAACATTAACTAGTAGGAGGGAAATATGTTTTTTGAAGAGATATGTGAGATTATAGAGAATGAAACTGGAGCAGATGGAAACAGTTTAAGTTTGGAAACAAATCTACTCAAAGACTTAGAAGCAGATTCGTTAATGGCGGTGGAAATTATTCTTGCGATAGAGGATAAGTTTGATATTGAAATACCAGATAGTGTTGCAGAAAGCTTCCAGACTATTGGTGACATCGTGGAATACGTAGAAGGAAATGTGGAGTAATGATTAAAAATGAAAAAATTTCAAAAGCAGTAATTAGAAGATTGCCTAGGTATAGAAGATATCTATTGGATTTGCAAAAAAAAGGAGTTAATAAAATTTCATCTAGTGGATTTAGTGAGTTAGTTGGATGCACGGCCTCTCAAATCAGGCAAGATTTAAATAATTTTGGGGGATTTGGACAACAGGGATATGGATATAACGTAGATGAATTATATCAGAATATTAGTAAAATATTAGGCTTAGACACAGAGTACAAGACGATAATCATTGGAGCCGGTAATATGGGCCAGGCCATTGCTAACTATATCAACAGCTACAGGGAAGGTTTTACCTTAACAGCCTTATTTGATAAGGATCCTAGTATAATTGGGAAAGAGGTAAGCGGCGCTAGTGTAAAAAACATGGATGAGATTAAAGAATTCATAAAAACGGAAGAAATACGAATTGCAATTATTTGTACTAACAAAGAAAGTGCGCAAGAAGTGGCAAATATTGTATGTGAAAGCGGAATTGAAGGAATTTGGAACTTTGCTCCGGTAGATGTAAGTGTTCCTGAAAATATGCCTTTAGAGAACGTTCATTTAAGTGATAGCTTGCAGTCATTAGCTTATTTTATGCATAGAAATAAGTCTGAATAGAAAATATAATTATAGAAATAAAAAATAACCGTTTCGAAAGAAACGGTTATTAATTAGCGTTTATCTTTTGTGAATTAACCAGCGATAATTGCATCAGTTGGACATGCTCCAACACAAGCTCCGCAATCGATACAAGCGTCTGCATCAATTGTATGCTGATCATCGCCAGCAGCAATTGCATCTACAGGACACTCAGGTGTACATGCTCCACAGTTAATGCAAGCATCTGTAATTGTATAAGCCATTACTTCTTCCTCCTTATTTCTATCAAATTTACTTTGACTATTACTAATATCAAAATAAGTATAGCAAAAAAATAACAAAGTGTAAAGAAAAAAATACACAGAAAATGAATAATAAAATACAGATGAGCATAGAGATAAGAAAAGAAGGCCACCTTTTGAATTGTGAGTATAAAGGTGCCGTTGCGATAGATTTGAATTGAAAAATGAGAAATAAGACTGATGCGTGTTGCAGTGAGAAAGTGAAATAAGACTGATGCGTGTTGCAGTGAGAAAGTGAAATAAGACAGATAAGTGTTGTGATAAAAATATAAGAACTGAAGTGAGGAGAGTTTATGATTGTATATGCCTTAGTTGGATCAAGTGGAACTGGTAAAAGCTTCCAGGCTATGAACTTTTGCAAGGAAAAAGGGATTGAATCAATAATTGATGATGGGCTTTTTATACATCAAGGAAAGGTGCTTGCAGGTCAGTCAGCAAAAAAAGAAGATACGAAAGTAGGTGCTGTAAAGGCGGCCCTTTTTTTGAAAGATGAACATCAGCGTGCCGTAGCGAGAAAAATCAAACAGAATAATCTATCTAATATTTTATTAATAGGGACTTCGATTGGAATGGTAGAAAAAATTGCTGCTAGACTAGATCTTCCTAAAATAAGCAAGTTTATCTTTATTGAGGATATTACCACAGAAGGGGAACGAAACATTGCCCAGAAACAAAGGGGGATTCACGGTAAACATGTAGTTCCTGCACCATCAAAAGAGTTGAAGAGGCAATTTAGCGGATATTTTTTGAATCCGTTAAAAATGTTCAAAGGATTCGATCCAGGAGCAGATGGCGGGTACATGGAAAAGACAGAAGTTAGACCTACCTTTAGCTATGTAGGTAAGCACGTGATTTCAGACAAGGTTTTTAAAGATATTGTTAAATGTATAGCAATAGAGGTAGATGGAGTTTTATCAATACTGAAAGTTACTACAGAAACTAATCCAAAAGGGGTTATAATAACAATCTTATTAAATATGCAATTAACTGAAAATAACATAGATAAATTAAAATATATTCAAGAAAAATCCATGGAAATGTTAACCTATATGACTGCGTATAATATTATAAGTGTTGACATAGAACTTAGAGATTTAGGGGCCTAGAGCATAGAACTTATTTCGAGGGAAAAAAGAAAGCAGCTAGAAGTGTGAGAAATATGATAGGGGAAAACAATGGGGGACAACAAAGTAGAAAAATCCAAAGAAACTGGATATTATATTAGCAAACTGAAAAATTTAAGTGACTTTGACCTAGAACATATATTTGATTGTGGTCAGTGCTTTAGATGGGACAGGGAAGAAGATGGAAGTTATACAGGGGTAGTTCTATTTTATTTCAATGATTGTTGGAACAATGTTGCTTCAAATATTAAGCTGGTAGGAAATGAGGCTATTATCGAGGCAACAAAGGAGATTCCGCTTGAGGTATGGGAAAACTATTTTGACCTAAATGTAGATTATGCTGAAATTAAGTGTAAATTAAAGGCGAAAGATGATAAAATAGAAGAGGCCATTAATTCTGGCCAAGGAATAAGAATCCTTAACCAGGATAAATGGGAGATTTTGATTTCTTTTTTGATCTCACAGAATAATAATATTCCAAGAATAAAAGGTTGTATCCAAGCTCTGTCTAAAACTTTCGGAGAACCCCTAGGAAAATTCCATGGCAAAGAAAGATATGGATTTCCTCTGCCTGAGACTTTGGCAAAACTTACTGTAGAAGACTTGGGAGAGTGTAAACTGGGATATAGAGCAAGCTATATAATTGAAAGTAGCAAGCAGGTAGTGGAGATGGGGCTAGAGGAATTCTTTTGTATTGAAGAATTAGATGAAGCAGAAGCCTTTGGAAAAATTAAATCTCTAAAGGGAGTAGGGCCTAAAGTCGCCCATTGCATACTTTTATTTTCTTACAAAAAAAGAAAGAGCTTCCCTATTGATGTTTGGATGAAAAAAGTAATGGCTGATATTTATGGAATAAATAAAGAAAAAGAAATTGAAATTTATGCTAGAGAAAAATTTGGATGCCACGGGGGAATAGCCCAGCAGTATCTTTTTTATCATATTAGAGAACTGGAGAACAGGGCTAAGTAACAAAATACAAGGCTATGGTAAGAATAGATTGAAATTGCGTTAAAGTTAGATTAAAACTATGCTGATACTAAATTAAAGTAAGGAAAAAAGTTAAACTAAATTCCCGAGGCATAAAAGGACGGGCGAGAGAAAGAGAGAACGGGGAATATGTTAGGTACAATTGTAAATTCGTTAGCAATAATAGTTTGCTCATTTATAGGGCTTTTGCTGGCAAAGGGAGCTGGCTCAGGGTTCCCAAAACGGTTTGAAGATACCATAATAAAAGGGATAGGACTTGCAGTCTTGTATATAGGAATATCAGGCTCGCTAGAAACAAAAAATGGTATGTGCTTAATTCTAAGCGTAATTCTAGGAGGCGCTATAGGCGAGCTAATAAATATTGATAAGGGGATGAATAAATTAGGGGAATTTGTAGAAAGTAAGCTGAAGTTTGGAAAGAAGAATTTCACTAAGGGTTTCGTTACTGCTACAATTTTATTTTGCTCAGGTTCTATGGCAATCGTTGGAGCAATTGAAAGTGGTCTTCTTGGGGATCATCAAATGCTATTTGCAAAGTCAATTTTAGATGGAATAACTTCTATTATATTTTCATATCAAATGGGAATTGGCGTTCTTTTTTCAGCAATACCAGTGCTACTATATCAAGGTGGAATAACATTGATTTCAATGGTTTTTAGTGATGTGATCCCGATGGATATTATAGTAGAAATGGGAGCAGCAGGAAGTCTTGTAGTAGCTGCAATTGGTATTAACTTTATTTCGAATCAAGAAATCAAAGTTGCTAACTTTATTCCTGCAGTTTTTTTGCCAATAATAATAATGAACATAATAGCGATAATGTAGAGCATAAAAAAATAACTTGGCGCTGAATGTAAATGGCTAATATAAGTTTGTCCTAGAGAATAAGGGATTATACTGATTTGCCATAGAAAAGAAAATACTAATATATAGATGCTAAAGAATTTATGGATTATATAAGGAGAAACAGTTACTAGAATGGAAAAAAACCAACCAATAACTTTAAATAAGATGGAAACAATGCCGATGGGAAGACTTCTACTTTCTATTTCAATGCCTATGATAATATCGATGATGGTACAGGCTCTTTACAATATTGTAGACAGTATGTTTGTGGCTAGGATAAGCGAAGAGGCTCTATCCGCAGTCTCTCTTGTGTTTCCGATACAGAACCTGATGATATCGGTAGCAGTAGGAACTGCAGTCGGGCTTAATGCATTGATTTCTAGATACTTGGGGGAAAAAAATCTGGAAAAGGCTCACAAGGTAGCTCAGCAGGGCCTTTTCTTAACCTTGATAAATGGAGTTATATTTGTATTAATCGGAGTGTTTTTCTCAGAAATATTTTTTTCTATGCAAACATCCAACGAAGAAATTATTAGACTTGGGAAAGAGTATATGAGTGTAATTACAATTGCTTCTTTTGGCCTGTTTTTCCAAGTTACATTTGAGCGTTATCTCCAGTCTACAGGAAGAACTCATCTTAGCATGATAGTTCAGATAGTAGGTGCTGGATTAAATATTGTACTAGACCCGATTTTAATTTTTGGACTATTTGGATGTCCAGAACTAGGGGTTATGGGAGCAGCTATTGCAACTGTAATTGGTCAAACAGTAGCGGCAATAGTAGGTTGGATTTTATGTGTAAAAAAGAATAAAGAAATTTCTTTGGACCTAAAGGGCTTTAGGCCATCCAAATTCATTATTGGAAACATATATAGAATAGGCTTCCCAGTAATAATAATGCAGTCCATTGGATCAGTAATGATATTTGGTATAAATGCAATATTGATAGGGTTTTCAGTAACGGCAACGGCTGTATTCGGGATATACTTTAGATTACAGAGTTTCATTTTCCTTCCGGTATTTGGTATGACCAATGGATTGGTTTCTGTAGTTGCATATAACTATGGAGCTAGAAATAAATCGAGAATCCTGGCAGCAATCAAGATTACAGCAATAGCAGCCGTGGCGATAATGGTTGTAGGTATGGTGGTGTTCTTAATATTCCCTAAGGAGTTACTTAGAATTTTTGACGCAAATTCAGAAATGCTAGAAATAGGAATAGTTGCTCTTAGAGTAATTAGTGTAGGCTTCCCTATTGCTGGCTTTTGCATATCACTGTCTGGAGCTTTCCAAGCTTTAGGGTTTAGTGTGTATAGCCTAATTTTGTCAATAGTGCGACAGTTGGTGGCAATTTTGCCAATTGCTTTTGCCCTTTCCTTAATATGGGGTGTTGATGGGGTATGGTTAGCTTTCCCCGCCTCGGAAGTGATTTGCCTTGTTCTTAATATTATTCTCCTTCGAAGAATGTACGATAAGGTACTTAAAAATCTAGAAGGAAAGTCTTAAATTTTTGAAAAATCAAGAAAGGCTACTGAGAATTATGTGCGAGCAGACTGGGGAAAACTTTGGAAAAAGATTTGAAGTCTTTATATATGATGGGATGTTGATTTTCAAAAGTAAAATTGTTAAAATATATACGAATATTGAGTTTTAATATTGCTTTATATCTAGTATAAAAGACTGTGGAACCTTCCTTGTTAAATTACTGTTGATATGGCAGGATGTGCGAGGGATGTCGGCTTTAGAAGATTTGTTTTGCTGAAAAATATTTTGATATAAAAAATTTGGCATAGTTATATAACCTAGAGAGATGAAAGGAAAAGGAAAATGTTTGTAGAAGTAAATAATGAGAATGTGAAATCATATAAAGGATTTTCTATTGCGGCGATGGTACTAGGAATAGTTGCCATTGTGTTTTCTGGAACAGTAATTGTGGGAGGGGTTTGCGGAATATTAGCTGTAATATTTGCAATATTGACCCTTAAAAATAGTGGCGGACAAAACAAAGGGAAGGCAATATCAGGGCTTATAACTGGAATAATAGGAATTGTTTTTTCTATTGTTATGCTTTTGATCTATGTGGCGGCGGCACAAGAACTAGAAAATACATATAATGATGCTATATATGAACTAGAACAAGAGTATGACATTAATTATGATGATCTTAATTTTGAGGATCTTAACCTTGAAGACCTTAATCTTGAAGACCTTAATCTTGAAGACCTAGAAAACTATGAATTTGACCCAGAGGAATGGGAGCAGTTGGAACAAGACTTGGAGAATATGCTACAAGACCTTGAGAATGTCTAAAGAAGTTTTAGTAAACTTTAACTTAGGTGCTTATGGCGTAATATGCTCGTGAGTATTATTAGCAAAACCTTATGAAGAGCAGTGGTTTATGATTAGAGGAAATCTAGTGCAAATAATGAATATAAAAATTCCAAGACAATATACTTGCCTTGGAATTTTTGTAAATTAAGTATATACACATTGAATTAGAATACAGTTTAAATGACACAATAGTTCTGATTAATAACCATCAAAGTGTGGTATAATATAATAATGTAAATTTTATTTTGAGAAGCGCAAAGGAGGAAAATATGAAGATTAATACAACATGTGTACACGGAGGATATAAGGCAGAAAGTGGTAAACCTCAAGTAATGCCAATAGCACAAAGCACAACATACAGATATTATGATGGAGAAGAAATAGCTAAATTATTTGACTTAGAGAGCGCTGATTATATGTATAGCAGATTGGGAAACCCTACAGTTTCAGGTTTAGAGGCAAAAATGGCAGAATTAGAAGGTGGAACTATGGGCATTGCAACATCTTCGGGAATGTCAGCAACTTTTATCACAATATTCAATATATGTAACGCAGGAGACCATATTGTTTCGTCAAAGTCAATCTATGGGGGGACGTATAATCTGTTTACAGTAACTCTAAAGAAGATGGGAATAGATTGCACCTTGATTGATCAAGATGCGCCAGCTGAAGAAATAGCTAAAGCTATCCAGCCAAATACAAAGCTAATTTTTGCTGAATCACTAGGAAACCCTTCTCTTAAGATAATAGACTTTGAGAAGTTTGGTAAGATTGCAAAAGATGCGGGTGTACCATTAGTAATAGACAATACGCTGGCGACACCATATCTTTGTAAACCGCTAGAGCTTGGAGCAGATATTGTGGTACACTCTACTTCTAAGTATGCTGATGGTCATGCATCTGCCTTAGGTGGGGTTGTGGTTGAAGGTGGAAAATTTGACTGGGCTAAATCAGACAAATTCCCAGGAATAACTGAACCAGATCCAAGCTATCATGGGTTGAAATTTTATGAAAAGTTTGGAAGCGTAGCCTTTTCTATTAAACTTAGAGCTCAAATGCTTAGAGACTTTGGGTGTGTAATGACTCCTATGAATGCATATCTTACAATGCAAGGATTGCAAACGCTTCATCTTAGAATGGAAAAGCACAGTGAAAATGCTTTGGCTATAGCCAAGTACTTAGAGAAACATCCTAATGTTGAATGGGTTAGCTATCCAGGATTAGAGAGCAATTCGGATTACCAATTAGCTCGAAAATATTTGCCAAAAGGCCAAAGCGGAGTTCTTTCCTTTGGGATAAAAGGGGGAAGAGTAGCTGGTGAAGGTTTCTTGAATAAGATGGAATTAGCTAGTCTAGTTGTACACGTAGGAGATGTGCGAACCTGTGCGCTACATCCGGCAAGTTCTACTCATAGGCAGATGAGTGAAGAAGATCAAATAAAGGCAGGAATTACACCTGATTTGATTAGGCTTTCTGTAGGAATTGAAGATGTTGAAGATATAATCGAGGACCTAAATAAAGCCTTGGCATAATTAAAGGGATTCTTAAATTAAACTTGTAAAAAAGGAGAAATAAATGCCATTAATAATACCAAATAATTTACCGGCTAAAACCGTTTTAAACGAAGAAAATATATTCACCATGGAAGAAGGCAGGGCAATGACTCAAGACATTAGACCTATTGAGATTGTTATTGTTAATCTAATGCCGACAAAAGTTGCAACAGAAACCCAACTGGCCAGAGTATTGGCAAATACCCCGCTTCAAGTAAACCTTACTCTTGTCTGCATGGATAGCCATGAATCAAAGAATGTTTCCCAAAACCATTTGGCTGAGTTTTATACCACATGGGAGGGTATTAAGGATAAGAAATTCGATGGGTTGATATTGACAGGAGCTCCTGTTGAAAAAATGGAGTTTAAAGATGTTGATTACTGGGATGAACTGGTGAATATCTTAGAGTGGGCAAAGGAAAATGTTTATAGTATAATGCATATTTGTTGGGGGGCGCAAGCTGGCCTTTATTATAATTATGGAATAAAAAAACATCCAGCAGATGGAAAAGTCTTTGGGGTATTTGAGCAGAAGGTAGAAAGAATTCACAACCCGCTAATGAGAGGGTTTGATGAGTATTTTTATGCGCCTCATTCTAGGCATACGTTTGTAGAAACAGATGATATTGAAAATCATCCAGAACTTAGAGTGTTGGCAAAGTCAGATGAGGCAGGTGTCCACATCTGCGCTACTGAAGATGGTAGAGAGATTTATGTGTTAGGTCACCAAGAATATGACAAAGAAACCTTAGAACTAGAGTATAAACGAGACTTAGACAAGGGTATGAAAATTGAACCGCCCAAGAATTATTATAAAGATAACGATCCAAGCAAAGATATTCTTTTTAGATGGAGAGGACATGCAAGTCTCCTTTTTTCAAACTGGTTAAACTACTATGTATATCAAGAGACACCTTACGATATTGGAACAGATTTAAATTAAATTAACACTCGCTAAGATTATGCACCTCGTAAACAAAACTAATGCATAGCTTAAGAAAGCTACAATTGTTACTGAAATAAGGCTAAAACTTAGAAAAGTAGCCGAAAAATTTAAGATATATTTAAAATAATAAAAGAAAAGGAGAAAAAAATGGCAAAGTATTTTGACACACCATCAAGAACGTTTAATGAATACTTACTAGTACCAGGATATTCATCAAAAGATTGTATTGTAGAAAACACAAACTTAAAGACCCCCTTAGTAAAATTTAAGAAGGGTGAAGAACCAACCTTGTCAATGAACATTCCGATGACTTCTGCCATTATGCAATCGGTATCGGATGATAAACTTGCAGTTGCTCTTGCGAAAGAAGGAGGAACTTCCTTTATATTTGGTTCCCAGTCTATTGCGAGCCAAGCTAAAATGGTAAAGAGAGTAAAAAGCCACAAAGCGGGATTTGTAAAAAGTGATACAAACATTAGGCCTGACCAAACCCTTCAAGATGTTATGGAACTAAAAGAAAGAACTGGCCATTCAACAGTAGCTGTTACTGAAGATGGAACTTCGTACGGAAAGGTAGTGGGGCTCGTAACTAGTAGAGATTACAGACCAAGCAGAATGGCAAAAGATACTAAGGTTTCAGAATTCATGACACCTTTTGAAAAATTAATTTATGGAGAAGAAGGGATTACGCTTTCTGAAGCTAATGACATACTTTGGGATAACAAGCTTAATGCACTTCCTATAGTAGATAAAAAGGGAAGACTTACTCACTTTGTATTTAGAAAAGACTATGATAGCCACAAAGCTCATCCAAATGAGAACTTGGATAAAGATAAAAGATTTATTGTAGGAGCGGGAATAAACACAAGAGATCATGCAGAGAGAATCCCAGCGCTAGTTGAAGCTGGGGTAGATATACTTTGTATAGATTCTTCTGAAGGCTATACAGAATGGCAAAAAGATGTGATACAGTATGTTAGAGATAACTATGGTGATGACTTGAAAATTGGTGCTGGAAATGTTGTAGATAAAGAAGGATTCTTCTATTTAGCTGAAGCAGGCGCTGACTTTATTAAAGTTGGAATCGGTGGAGGATCGATATGTATAACTAGAGAACAAAAAGGTATTGGAAGAGGGCAGGCCAGTGCGATTATGGATGTTGCAGAAGCAAGGGATGAATACTTCAAAGAAACAGGAATATATATTCCAATTTGTTCTGATGGAGGAATAGTTTACGATTATCATATGACATTAGCACTTGCTATGGGATCTGACTTCTTAATGCTTGGAAGATATTTTGCAAGATTTGACGAAGCTCCAGGAGCAAAATTAAATGTAAATGGCAGTTATATGAAGGAATATTGGGGAGAAGGTTCCAACAGAGCACGGAATTGGCAGAGATACGATATGGGCGGCGATTCAAAGCTTTCTTTCGAAGAAGGAGTTGATTCATACGTGCCATATGCGGGACTTCTGTCGGATAATGTGAAGCAATCCCTTCAAAAAGTGCGTTCTACAATGTGTAATTGTGGAGCGACTACGCTTGAGTCCCTTAGAGAAAACTCTAAGCTAACGCTAGTGTCTGCTACAAGTATAGTAGAAGGTGGAGCTCACGACGTAATATTAAAAGATAAATAAAAATAGGGAAAAATATCTGTAAATAGTGTATATCGGACACTAGGCCAGAGTTGAAGAGAATATATGGATGTAGGACTACAAGGAAACTTGTTAGGTATTGCATCCATATTTTTATTTTGTGAGAATATTTGATTTGAATAAAGTTCTCGTTTTGGAAGGCTGCATGAGAAATACATCAAGTAAAAAGTGAAAAGGTCATCTTGAATAGAAGTGTGGCTAATTTGAATTTAAAATGCTAGCTGCTATATTGGGTTAATCACTTTACTTTTATTTAACATAATTAACATAGATTTAAGATAAGTGATAAAAATAGCGTTTTTCCCTAATGAAATTTAACCAAAACTTAAATTAACTAAGATATTAGATTTAACAATTGGCTGTTAGAATAGTATAAATGAAACGTGAGAAAAGGAGAGAGAAATGTTAGAACTAAAAAATATTAAAAAGTCATATGGAAAAGACGTTATACTTAAGGATGTAAATTTGTCGATTGAAAATGGAGAGATTGTTTCTATTCTAGGTTCTTCTGGAAGTGGAAAATCAACACTATTAAACATAATATTAGGAATAACAGAAATCGATGGCGGAACTCTCGCCTTTAACGGAAAAGATATAACGGATGTTAGCATGGAAGAAAGAGACTTTAATATTGTATTCCAAGATTACGCATTATTTCCTAACTTAAATGCCTATGAAAATATTGTATATGGATTGAAAAACAAGCCTAACATTTCTACAGAAAAAGAAATTGAAGACCTAATTGAACTATTAGGATTAAAAGAGCATTTGGATAAAAAAATCGAATTCCTTTCAGGAGGGCAGAAGCAAAGAGTTGCTCTAGCAAGAACTTTAGTGATGAAGCCTAAAATATTACTGCTTGACGAACCACTTTCTGCTCTTGATGGAGTAATTAAAGAGTCTATCAAAGAGAAGATTAAGCAGATAGCAAAAGAATTTAATTTAACAACAATAATCGTAACTCACGATCCAGAAGAGGCTTTAAGTCTTTCAGATAAGGTTATGATATTAGATAAAGGAAATATCTTGCAATATGCAAAGCCATCAGAAATTATAAATGCGCCAAAAGATGCTTTTGTAAAAGAATTCATTTTAAATCAACTAGAAATTAAGCGTAACAATATTTTGGCACTATTCGACCAGTGTCCTGCAGTATAGGTGAAAAATGAATAAAAAAGATGGCACTTTAAAGATACTCTTTATAATA
>CAYJHC010000004.1:0-41949 GCA_964370075.1 uncultured Oscillospiraceae bacterium
ATTTTACCCGCAACCAGTAGCTAAGCGCTTCAAAACAAATGTAATTAAAATTAACAAGCCCTTTTTGCTATTCTCCAGCAAAAAGGGCTTGTTTTATGATATGAATTTATGTTTTCTAATTTTTACTTCTTCTCCTTCCATAAATAATTCCCCATATTGCAATTGCTGAAAGCCCCATTAACACTATTGGTAAAATAAAGTTCCAGTCATCTCCTGTATTTACTCCGCCATTAGTCGGCCCAGGTGTTGGTACAGGTGACGGTACAGGTTCAACATAATCTGTAAATCCTGCATTATACGATTGTAAGTGTTTTCCTACCACAACATCAAAATTGCCTAGATGGTGTATTCCAGATCTGTTCTCTATCATAGAAACTAAAGCTCTGTTATCTTTGACCGGTATATAATCCGCCAGAACTATAAAACCATCTACTTCATTATTCTTATAAGGCTCTTTGTTTTTATTCTTTGAAATCTCAAAACCATACTCGCCCTTATCAATATCTTCACCATCCGTTGCTTCTCCACTTCCCGAACTATCTCCGCTACTAGTATCCGCCTCGCTTCCTTCAGTACCCTCTCCGTTTTCTTCTTCAATAACAGGATCTGGCTTAAACATGGAATTATCATCAACCCCCTGGTTCGTCATATAGAATGTTGGGAATATGTCTCCTTGCCCAGTAACTTTATGATTATCGTCTATTTTAATCTTATATCCTAAAATCCTAGTCTTTTCTTCTGTTATTTCCTCCCCAAGCTCATTTTCGCTAGTGGTTTCCATAGTTACTGTTACCGGTAAATCCGCAAATCGATAAATACCCTCTGTGGCTTTCCCCACCGTAGTGGTTTTGAGCATAGGCTTTCCTAAGTCGTCAAGCTGTTGATGCCACTTCCCTTCTTCATCTAAGTAATAGCTTTCTAATGTCAAAGTAAAATCAAGTTCTTCAACTCCTACCTCTTCTACAAAAGCTTGGAAAGTTTCATCTAAATCTCTATATCCATTTCCATCTTTATCAAAGAATATTACACCTTCAATGGATCCAAGTTCATATTCTTTAAATCCACCATTTACATCTATGTAGGTATTCACTGTTGTGGCATCAAAGGTCATCTCTTCCTTGTCTGTAATTTCTGCAATTGTTAAAATTTCATGCCCATATTCTTCTATATGCCCACTTTCAGAATCCCTAGGAAGTCCGCTATCAAACTTGCCCTCATTTGTCTGGAATTTTGTAATTGCAACATTTTCAGGAGCAGTATCTAAGTCTACTCTAACCTTATATCCCGCCAGATACCTTTCGCCTTCATGAACATATTCTCCTAATAGGTTTTGGAATATATATGCTCCATTTGCGTCTGTTTTAACTATTTGTAGATTTTCATCTGCTAGCACCCACTCCTTTTGTTCTGGATCATAATAATGTTGTTCTATAGCCAAGTCTATGTTTTCGTATCCTGGCTCAAACACAAAGTTTCCACCATCATCATAGTATTGACCTCTGATTCCATCATAATTCAAGTCATTCCAAATATTACCAGCTATGAATCCATTTCCTCTTTGAATTAAACCTACACCAATAAAGCTATCACTATAGTATTTTCCGTCTTTTAGCTCATACATTCCAGAAAGGTCTTTTGGTATTTCTGCGTTAAAGCTTGTTGACTGGAACTTTCCTTCTTCATCTTCATAAATGTCATTATCAGTGCCAGACTTACTAGCCAAATTATTCGGTAAGAATGGAGTCGGCAAGTACTCTCCTTCTAAGTCTGCTGGATCTACTACAGCTACATAATGTTTTCCTGGAATTAGAGGGACTTCAAAATATCCATTTTCATCTGTTGAAGTTTCCGCCAATTCACCACTAGTGGCATAGGCCTCTTTTAACGTTCCATCTTCTGGGTCAACTTCATAAATCTTAATTTTTACATTTTCTAGCAACTCTTCTCCTGATGTTCTTTCACCATTTATAACCGTGTCATTCCAGGCAACTCCAGAGAATATATAATCTCTAGAAACTCCCACATTATATGAAGTCATCTCTTCATCATATCGAGTATAAGTATCAGGATCAGTTCCAATTGCTTCTACATTTATAGCATCTTTTGTTTGAACCACCATTTGGTCGTCTACTTGTTTTTCATCAGATGGTACAATGCCTATTCCTGGTTGACCTAATCCTGGTAACTGGTCTCCAGATCTATAGACATCCATTGGTATCTCATCATGGCCTATTTCTTTAGTTGTTAGAGCGTGTACATTATATTCTCCATTAGGGAAACTATATCTTAACTTATACTCCCCTTCTTTAAGGTTCGAAATAACATAATACCCTTTATTTCCATATGCATCATCTTTAGTCTCCACGCTTACAGGCCCTAAGAGAGTATATTCATATCCGCCATACTCATTAAATTTAGGCAGGCCAGTTCCTTCGTCTACCAATATATATTTAGTTTCGCCAGATTCCTCTATTTCTGCAACAGCTTCCCCTTCTTTGTTGGCAGGATATCCTAATGCTGTTAATAATTCTACAGTAACTCCATTAATTCCCGGATCATCTAAGGTTCCATCGAAATCCAAGTCTTTTGTCTCTTCTTCAAAGATTAATCTGCCATCTTCTCTGCGAGTATATGTACCTTCATCTACATCCCCTTCAAAGTCTTCATCATACCAAACATAGCTTCCAATATATCCTCTGTCAGCTGGTTTACCAGGGAATACTCCCGCTCTTGGAGATTCAAAGGAGTTAGGATCACCAGATATTGCATTTGAAGCATGGACTGCGTAAGTGTTCCATCCTTGATAGTCAACAGTTTCGATTAATACTTCAGTGTCAGTATCACTTTTGTCAGTAACTCCTTGGAAGTGAGGAATATTCAACGGAGCTTCTAAGCTGTATTCCAACTCAAAAGTTGTGTTTCCTTTAAATGCAGTCTCTTCTTTTTCATCTAATTGAACCCAAATAGCCATAACATTTTTTGAAAGTTCTTCATATTTTGTTATATCTGTATCTTTTATCTTTAACAAATCACTTAGTTTAACAAAATATGCATCTTTACTATAACCTTCCGTATTTCCATACATATATTTATAAAATTCTTCAGTTTTTGTATCATTATATGCAGGCAATGTCTCTATCCCAGTAGGAACTATTGTCCCTGAAGAATAGCTAAATGGCCCTAGCCAAATTTCTCCATCTTCCCCGTCTATAATCGGTGTTGATTCATCTACTGTCCTCTTGGTTACTTTTATCGTATCGGGTTTTACCCAACCAGACCAATTAGAATTCCTTTCTTTTCCTTTTGCATCTGGATCGTTCTTGTCTCCTCCGTCTTCTACATTTTGTATGCTCCTATCATCAACGTGAGGAAGAACATCGTATAACATGGTTTTTTCATACAATTCAGGTTGCGATGACCTTACAGAAATAGTCCCTTTAAAGCTATAGTCTGTTCCTTCTGGTACAAGTGCAGGCCTAGTATCTTTTAGCCCTTCTGGGTTATATTCGCTGTATGAATACTTATTTCTTGTAATGTTTGAATTGGCATCAAACGATGTAGCTGGTAGTGATGCTGTAAGCTGCGATTCTGAACCAAGAACCCCATTCCCATTTAGATCCAATTGATCTCCTCTATAACCATAGGTCTTTCCTCCAGTACCCTCTTCTACTACTGGGATAAACGAGCCTTCCTTATATACATAGGCTGTAGTTACTAGGGACTCAGTACTGTAGGCTCCAAAGTTAGCAGGGTTTAGCCATACCATAGTATCAACTACCAGACTTTGACCAGGTTCCAAATAACCTGTAAAGTCGAAATTTAGCAATGTTCTATAAGCTCCTGGATCTGCAGTTGTGAATGCAACCCATTTTTGAGACAGTGAGAGGTCAAGGCTTTTTATATTATGATCCGCAATCTTGTTTCCCTCTCTATCAATTACATAATATGTCCATTTTAAATCTTTTTCATCCAGCCTTTCTCCAGTAGTAAAGTTATCATTCACTGGCGAAGTTTCATATTCTTTTGAATAAGCATCCACGTACTTTTCAATATAGCTATTTCTATCTAAGCCTTCAACTTTTGGCAAAGCTAATACTATTTGAGGATTGCTCAGTATATCTTGTTCACGTGCAGCTTCACCATCTTCTTTCTCCTCGGATTCAGCGATCTCTTCCGTAGTCAACGTTGTAACAGAAGCCTTATATTTAACCATTGAACTTGAATCCCTAATCAAGAGGTCTTCTTCATTCCACGAGAACTCTGGGCTTTTGTAGCTTAAATATGCGGTTGAAATGTCTACCCTCATACTAGGAGCTTCAGCATCAACAAAGTAACCTGCATGTGCAGTTTCGCTTAATTTACCGCTTACCTCATCACCATAGCGGCCCCAAGTATCTACAAAGTGGTTAATATGTATCTTTGCATCAAGTTGATTGTTTATAGTATGAAGCTTTACATATGGCGCATTACTTACAACATCCGTTGGAAGTTTTTCTATGTTAACTCTTTCTTTATCCACATCATCCATATCTTGAACACCAGCTTCAGTTTCACTTGCATCAATTGCTAATTTAAACCCTTCTGGAACTAATTCATTTAGGGCATCCACATCTGACTTTATTACGTATCTAACCTGTAAAATATTATCCTCATATAGATTTAGATCACTATTGCTTCCGTCTATAATAGAATTTTCTGATATTGAGTATTTGCCCAATAGTTTCCATTCATTACCCATTGGAACGCTAGCATCTTCATGATCAGTGGTAATAGGTTCCTCCACCACCCTTACATATACATGAACTTTAAGGTTTTCCTCTAAAGTTGCTTTTGAAACTGTCCCGCTATAATCATCAGGAATCTCCCATTTTCCTGTCCGTATACTGTTAATCACATTAGTTGCGTAATACCCAAACCTAGTTACCGGCTCATCTTGATCCAAAAGGCTTGCTTTGTAACCTATGTCTAGGTCTACTATGAACTCAGATACTGGGGCGGTAACATTTTCAAATTGATCTAAATACATTACCATTCCATTTCCGCCACTCTTTATGCTTGTGTCCATACTTATCTGAGTTGTCGCCCCTACCAAACTAATTAAGTGCCTTTGAATTCCCGTATCCGTCCTTGCCGTAGCTTCTGGTTTCATTACGCTAAATCTTGCGGTTTGATCAGATACAAATACTTCCCCGTTTGAACTTCCGTCTAAATCTACATCTTCTCCATACTCAATAATATTTCTAATTTTCACTTCACTTAATACAGTTTGTGAATTAAGATTATCGACTCCTAAATAGCTTCCTGCAGTATCTTTGAAGGTTACATAACTTTGAGCTTTATACTCATTATCCCAATAATCCTTATCCGTATCGTCTAAAGAATCTATAGGATTTACTTTAGTCTCCACTTTTATTGAAAGTTGACTACCTTCTGCAAAAAATCCATCAAAAGTTTCTCCTTCTAAATATTTTACATATTGTTCCTCTTTAGATAGGCTCTCATCAATTGTTCCTGGTGTAAGAATTTGGAAAACTAGGATCTCTTCCTTCGTGTCTGGATCTATTTCTTGTTTAAGAAGATCAACCTCCCACCCTTTGTTCTCTGCAACTTCTTCGCTTTCAATTTCTTGCTTGGTTAAAGTATACTCTTCTCCACCACCGCTAAATTGTAATTCGTAATCATCTTCATATCTAACTGCACTTGGCAAATGTATAGAAACAGTCATTTTTGCGTGATCCACATCCCCTGCATACCTATCTCTACTTAACGGGTCATCATTCACTACCTTGGTCGTGTACCATAGAGAATCTCCATAACTATAGTGGTCTGAGGCATTAGGAGTGTATCCTGTTTTATCGAAATTCGCCGGATTAAGCAAGTGCTGGTTTCCTGCTGTGAATCCATACACACTCGCATTTGGGTTATTTGTAACTTCTGTACTAGTTGTTTGGTTGATAGATCTAGCTCCAGTGAAGCTATTTTCATCATTAACATAACTTTCTACATATATGTATGGTAGCGTTACAAAAGGCTTGATTCCCGTCATAATTGCTTCTTCTGTGGTATCAACTTCACCATCTTGGTTATAATCTGTATTTGCAAGCATTGCAGAAACTCTGTTTTGGTCTGTGAAAGTTTCAACTTCTATTTCAGTTCCTTCGTATATTCTCTCCACACCATCTTCTTCTATAGCATTATTTACTGGGAAATTAGTTCCTAACAAGTTTCTTAAATCGCTTGGAATTAAACCTCCTGAATAACCTCCATAAGAATTCACAACTGCATCCTTTCTAGCGTCTCCCATATTATGATATGCGTTGTACGCCCATTGCCTCCCTAGCCAAGGGTCTCCAACTTTAAAAGGATTTCCCGCGATGTCGTCATCAATTGTGAATTTATAATTATCAAGTTGGCTAGACACTAATGTAATATTCGACTGATGAATAAACTTCAAATCTTCAATAATATTACCATCTTTGTCTGTAGCATCTGGGCCTTCCGTAGTTATAAAATTAATGCTGAATGTTCGGCCTTCTCCATTTAAAATTTTCGCTTGTTGATCTTGAGAATTCTTAGGATAAATGTTTACTTGGAATCTTCCTTCCATTTCTCCTTCTTCATTTTCAATTTCTATGTATTCGACTTCTGTATCATAAAACTCTTTTTCTATATTCATATCAGAATTATCTTCGAGATTTCTTATATCATATTTCAATTCCATAGTTGCATTTACATCATTATCAGTAGTAAACCATTCTCCCTCTGCATCTACCGGAATAAAGTTTTTTGGAAGTATATTTTGAACTACAGGGTAATATAAGGTTCCTTCGTTCCCTCCATTTGTCGAATAATTATTAGTGTGTCTTGCATAATTATATCCATGACCATTTAAACTCTGGTCATTCCAATAATAGTTGTTTTCTAGATGTATATTTAGTATTTGCTTGTTAATTTCATGGGTCAAGTAATAATCACTTAAGTCTGTGCCATAATTACCCGAAGCATTTGGCTCGCCTAAAGTGTTCCATACTCTAACTAAAGGTTCTCTAATTTGAGCCCTTGTTCCCGTAGAGGCTGATGAGTTTACTCCATCTAGTCTATATTGATCAACATCTGAAATATTTGTCACAATACCATTTACTTCAGTATCCGTTAATACTTCTTCATTTTGAATATTAAAGCCGTCTATATATGGCATATTTGGTGAGCCACTTAAGTTATTTTCATTACTTCCAAATCCATAAGGGTTATATGCCCCCCCAAGCATCCTTATCCAACCATCCATTCCTCCTTTTTGGCTGCTATAGTTCCAATCCATCATGTCTTCTGCAGTATCACCTTGATATACCGACATGTCAAATATTTGGCTATACTCATGGTTTCCGCTGGCTGTCTCTATTGGTTTTGCAATTACTTGGTCATACCAATATCCTGTCTCTGTATAGCTTTCTACCTTGCATTTAAGGTCGGCATACATTAGATATCCTTTTTCTTCTCCACGATTAAACCATTTTTTTAGTGGTTCTTCTATTGTAATCTTAACAACATAAGGAACTGTTTCAGCTCCATAGTACTCATCCTTACCCTCGTAGTTGTCACCTGTTGTATTTAGGTGGTTCATTGATAGTAGAGGGTCCTTCATTATCTGTGGAGCTCTATACCCTTGATCATTTTCTGGGTCTTGAATAATTGTTGCAGTTACATTAGCAGCATTTATGTCTGTATAAATTGGGGAAGCGTTAGTTCCTCCATCGGTTAGGCTCCTTCCTGTAACTTGCAAGTTGCCATCTCCATCTAGCAAAGGTTCCATTCCTGCTGGAAGTATATATGTAATTTCAACTCCATCTACACCCCAGTCTCCATAGTTGTAAGTTCCAAGCCTTGCAGTATATTCCTCTTTGTATTCAAGTGTAGTTATGCTATCATCACCATAAGTTCTCTTATGTACAGCTGTTCCTGTAGTAGCGTTAGTATTCCCATAGCTTGGATTTCCAGGCGTTGGGTATCTAGAGTTTCCTAAGTACCTGCTGGCATTATCTGTATACTCTATTCCGGTTTCTCCATTTGAGTCAGGAATTATTTCACTACTGGTTGCAAGCCAAGCGGCCTGTAAATGTAACCTAGAACTAGCCCAAAGAACTGGGTTTTGAGTTGTTGTGCTTTGCCCATCCCAGTTTTGAAGATCATTATCTTCATATCTATGTCTAAGTAACAGGCTATACATGTCTCTATTCTTACTATCACCTACATAAGCTGTGCTTGTTGGCAGGCTATCTGTAGTAACCCCTGTGCTAAATACAATAGTTGGGTCGTACACGGTTCTTTGAGAAAAATAGTTCGGATACATATCATAATCCACTAAGATTGCTGTATCTCCATGAACATCATCAGTAGTGCTAGGGCTGCTACTAGTAATAGATTCATATTCACTTCCTGGTATATATGCCGTAGATCCATCTAAGTATTCCCACCTGTCTACATTAGGGTTTAAACCTCCCGAAACCCCGACATCATGATACAGATAATTCATATCCATCATTGTAGTGGAGTTATTAATAGTCCCACTTGAGTTATACAAAGGATAGGCCCAGTTATTTGTGTTATTTGGTGGGTTTTGTCTATATTCTCCCACCTTAGGATAATATTCAGGATAAATCTTCTCTCCATCGTCAGTATAGGCAAGAGGCAGACCCTCTGCTGTTTCAGCATTTATACTACCTTGGTAATAAATTTCAATGGCTTCCCCAACCTCTAGCCTAGTTCCTTCTGGGAAGGTGAATTCATAAATAGAGTATTCAATTTCATTGGTTACTACATTACTATTAACAGCACCCGCATCCATACGCCAATCTGCATATAGCTTACCATAAACATCCGTATCCCCATGGCTAAGGTCATTCTGCGTTACTATAGTGTCGCCACCAAAATCTTTGGCCGTAATTGTTTCTGTTCGCTTTGTTACTGCTAATGCAGGGACTTCCGAGGTTTCCTTAAGGTTTCCTTCTTCATCGTACCAGCGTATATCAAAATCACTAGCATCAATATTTCCATTTCCACTTCTATCTGTAATGTCTATATATACTGGAATTTTATCATAAAACACAGGATCTAATAGAACGCCCTGTGGTTCTGTATTTGTTTCCTCAATTACCTTGTAATTTTCTACATAGAATTTATACCACAATCCATCATCAGGTCTGTAACCTATTTTTTGTGGTTGTTCATTTGCTAA
Organism: uncultured Oscillospiraceae bacterium; assembly: GCA_964370075.1. Lineage (GTDB taxonomy): Bacteria > Bacillota > Clostridia > Peptostreptococcales > Anaerovoracaceae > CAYJHC01. The sequence continues at coordinate 9,233 of CAYJHC010000004.1, forward strand.
GTTTGTAGCCGGTTCATACTTTGTAGCCGCTTCTGCTTCTGTATCGAAAACTTGAGTCTGGAAGGTTAGGACAGGCCGTTCCCTTCTAATTAGGGTAGTTACCTCTCCTTCTCCACTATAAGCTACTTCTTCAATACCAAAGTCCGTACCAATTGAGCCATCGATATTTTCGGTAGTCTCTAAGTGGTCATGTATATAGTTTGATTCTGCTGTTATGTTCATGTTATAAGTATCATTTGCAATAGTTGTTCCGCCAGTTGGAGTAGTTCTATGGTACCTACCTATCCCTTTTAGCTTTATAGGATCTAAGTTACTAACAAATACAACATCATTACCATCTGTTCCTTTTGCAGGAACATTATGCCATACAATTCTAACCGCGACTGCTTCATCAATGTAATTGGTTGCATCTTCCCTAACTCCATCCGTTGGGAGCTCTTCTACCTGGTCTTCACTCAGCCAAGTCAACTCTACGCCAGGGAATTGTTCCTCTGTCATAGGCCTTGACCTTTGAATTATTGTTGCATCAGTAAAGGCATATTCAATAGTTGGGGATACATCATGCCCAATATTCACAGGATTTTTTACAATATAATCCACCGCAGGGTCTCCTGCAGTTTTTAGCTTTTCAGTCATTGTAAAGTCTTGATAAGTCCTTCCTTCGCTTGGTTGACTCAAGAAGTATGTAGATACCACATACTCACTTAAGTTATGGTCACTGTCATTAACAATATCCATTTTTCCTTTATTATGATAGTCTTCGCCTGTAACGATAACCGTCGTAGGCTGATTATCATATTGAGCTGTAAGGTCATCAAATGTGTACTCTACACTTAATTCATCTTCATGTGCTACAGAAGTTCTTGAAGTTATGCTAGCCTCATAGCTAGTATTTGTAGCATCTACATTAACAAGGTTTCTATAGTATACTGTGTCATAGCCTCCGACACCTTCAATTCCTCCATCTTTACGTGCAAATCCGCCTAAATTATTTTCTGCTACCGTAATTTCTCCACCATCAGTTGTAATTTGATATTGCCCATATGTATGTCTGTTGTCCCCACTTACAGTGTATGTTGCATTAAATTGATGCCCCTCTAATGTGTCTCCCTCTCCTGTTAATGCTTCTTCTGTTATTTGAGTGTGGACAATTATTTCTACTCCTGTCCCTACAGGTATTTGATCAGCTTCTGCACCTACAACTATTCTTAGATAGTCATATTCTGTAAAAGTTGTATTGTCAGTTCCATAGAAATATGAACTTTCTTCTACCATTTGTGTGGAAAACCCATTTCCACCATTAGTAGCATATGCAACTATATCATCTCGAGAAATTCCTGTAGTATTGCTCTTTATCTCCCATCCAACAATTCTCATTCCCTCCGGAGCTTCAAATTCCATTGTACTTTGCTGTAAAGGAAGAGCAGAGCTACTAGGTGCCTTTAGTTTCAAGGTATAGTCAAGGTAGTCATATGGCATAATATCACCATTTTGAACTGGATTTATTTTCTCTGTACCATCTGCCTGTTTTTCCTTGTCATAGGCAAAGGTATCTATAGTCCCATTACCATCTAAATCCGTGCCTCTATCTAAATCTACGGACATAATCCCTACTAGATTTTGTATTTGGTAAGTCTCATTCGAGTCTGTATTGCCCAAATTTCCAGCATAATCATCTGCGTTAGGGTCAAATGCAGAAAATGTTCCTATAATATTTGTAGTTTCGCTTTGAGGTCCATATGTATTAGGATACATATCAAAGGTCGGTCTTGAAGTGTAATCATAGATTCCACTCCCAAAATCAGCTACACTACGATTCACCCACACGCCCTCATAGTAAATGCTATCTCCATCATCGGCTTTGTTTGAGGTTAAATATTCCCCTCCATCCAAAACTGTAGTCGGATCACTGCTTGCGGGAGATAGGGCTGAAACTTTTATTGTAAATTCACTAACATGCTCATTTACATAGATTTCTGTTGTATTATTAGGCGTAAATGTGCTTGGAGTCCTTGTTTTAATCACTTTATCTACATCTACATATCGATATGTACCATCAGTTACTAGGTAATCACTAAGTAGCAAGTCTTCTCCTGCCCCATCTTTTGTTAATTTTATTGCCTGCCCTTGGTAAACAAAGGATATTTCTTCTACCCCAAACCAACTCCCAGAAATAAACGCTTCTGGTATATATAGTTTTTTGATGTTATATTCACTGTTAGTGTAAGTGGAGCCTCCCGAGAATATATTCCTTATGGTAACTTCATCAATTGTGGCAGATTGGGTTTCTACAGTAGCTCCATCAGTTCTATTCCAAGCATTTAGCTCATAAGCTGTCACTGTTGGTTCCAAGTTATCTGATTGGTAATCAAATTGAACCCCAGAGTCCAAAGGAGTTATAGAATATCCTCCTTGGAAAGGCACTCTAAAGCCTTGCATCGATGCAGCATCTGTTACAATTTTACCTGTTCCTCCGTCATCGTATGTAATAACCTGCCTTATATTAGTTGTAGCCTCTGCAATAGGGTTAATTTCCCTTGTGGAATAAACTTCCCCTCCTAATCTTATATCTGTTTCCGAAGAAGTTCCTAAATCATCTAACTCATCAAGGTCTGTCTTATCCATGTATTCTCTAGCATAATCCCCTTGCCCATCTAAGTCGGACATTTCAACTACAAATCTGTCTGGATAATCGCCTGTCTCAAAATATATTTCGTTTTTATTAGAAGAATTTTCTGTATCTCCTTTTTCTGCATATTTGAAATCTAGTTTTAAGTTTCCACTTCCATCTAAAGTATATACGGCTCCCAACTCACTTTTTTTAATAGTAAGAACTGGCTCTGCTATTACAGTTTCTGTAAATCCTATCATTCCGTTTGATGCTGTAGGATTATTAGGAGAAGAGTCATCTACTACGCTTCTTTGATATATTATTATTTCATCTGTGTGTTCTAAAATTTCAGCATTTATCTCTAAATCCGTACTCAAAAATCCATAGTGGGAATCTGAACCATCTTGCCTAATCTTCGGGAGGGTTGCTGTCAAGGTGTTATAGTCTGTATAAGATATTCTCCCCGCCCAGTCGTTGGCATCTTGATATCTCCAGCGTGAATCCGATTCCACTTCGTAGGTAGGGTTATCCGGTGTGGTTCTGTATACAGAAATTGGGAAAACATATCTCTCCCCAATTAGTGCTTGTTGGTAATTCTTCGTTGTCAAGTTGTCGTTAGCCCCTATGGTTACCCCTGTTCCATCATCCTTTACAATTATATTTGCTCTGGATTTTAAGTGAGAAGAATCATACATAGCTAATGCCGTATACCAACCACTTGAATAATTTGCATATCTATAATAGTTTATCCATGACCAATCTGTTCTATTATATTCTAAATCTTCCCCACTAACATAACGCTCGAGACTTCTTCCTTCTCCCTCAGCCATTCCCTCTTCATCATACACCCTGTCTCCACCTGCCACAAGCTGTGTAGTTGCCGTTGCCGTTCCTTCTCCCACATCATAATACCTACCTGTAACTTCAAACATATGCTTAGTATCTGGAACATTCGCTTCATACCAAGTGCTATAATCAGGATTCTGGTTTACTCCTGAAGAATTTTGCTGATCCTCATTAATATCCAAGTTGAATATAACTTTGTCTATTTTTAAATGTGTGGCATGCTCTTGATACTTTGAATCTGTTTCTTCATAAAAATTATCATAATCCACTCCTGTCAGCGGCTTGAATATTTCACCATCAGCTGTGTTTAACAGATTAATCCTAAAAAACTGAGTTCCATCCGCATCAGTCTCTACCCCATTTTCTTTGTTTTCTTGAATAGTAGCTTGGTTTATTTTTATCTCATTACCCTCTACATCTATAACCGTTATATGTTTTATGTAATCTATTGCTCTAGGGTCTACTTTTAAATAATACGCATCAAAAATATCCTCTGGTAGATCTAAGGTTGTTTCCACATTAAGTGCTGTATTCATTGATTCCGTATATATCCAAGTCATTTCTTCATGCTCTTGAATGTTTTCATTATATCTCTCTTCAGGAGAAAAGGTATATCCTTGTGGGTCTTTAGGGTAACTACCTCCCGTTGAAGGCTTTCTCACGTTAAGATACTGTCTGAAGTCCAACATAAATGATCCCATTGATTTATATCCTGTATCTAGCTCTGAATTGTCATAAAAAGGAGTCCCTGAGCTAGCCGAAGATCTGTAGTATATCCTAACTTGCTCAGCAGGCATTGTTTCTTTATCTGTCCTATCATCTGTTCCAATTACATCAGGCTTGTCTTGATAGCTAGCCGTAAGTACTGTATCAAAGTACATCTTACTAACTACACTGTCCGAAGAGTCTTTTGTTGTAAGTTTGTATCTATCTTCTCTAATACCATCTAAATAATTGTTACCCTCTGCATTTATTATATTACTTGTTCCAAAATAGGAATCCAGGTATCCATAAAAGTCAACATAAAACTCATCAGGATCTGCATTTCTGTAATCTGCATTTTCTCCGTGAACTAGAAGCTTACCTAAATCATCTACTCCTAAGTCTTCCAAGTTAACATCTGTAATTTTATAACTTTTCTTTGTATTATCCTCAGGATCCGTTACAAGAGAAATGGTAACCCCATCTTTTTCAAATGTATCAGAGGCTTCATTATAATCTAGCTGTACCCCATCTCCATCCATATCCGTCACATCGTAAAGTGTTATATTTATTGAACCCTTATCTGCAATGTCCGCAATTATCGCTTGACTTACTAAAATTTCTGTAGCATGAAATCCTGTATATGTTCCCGATTCTTCCTTTATTGGCGGCGTTACTATTAAGTCAATGTCATCCAATTTAGAAATATTACTATTCTTAACGTTAACTCTGTATTTAAAATCTCTATCGTAAGGGATTCCCAAAGTTGTCTGGTTCCCATCAAGGTTTCCTGCTTTAGTCTCATTTGTCTCGCTAATTGGGGGATATGCTATATTTGTCTGTACTTCTAAAGAAGGTCTGCTAACCTGCAGTCTTGCAGGCACTGAAGCTTTTTTGCTAATTAACGCTGTCGAGTGAGGGGTAAATGTCATTTCGGCATCAAGGTTATCATACCAATTTGAATTTCCATTAATATCAACTGTTAAGGTCTGTCTGTCTTCTGGTAACACTTCTCCCGCAATGTCCTCAACAACTATATTAAATCCTTTTAAATATTCAATCTCATCCTTCCACAAGTCCGAAGCAACAGTCACTTGGGTATTAGAAGTAACCCCTATCTGCTCTGCTGTTAGCACTAGTGCAGGGGTGTCGTTTTCAATATCTTGATCCCAGTCAAAGAACTCTATTTCTCTAATAGCTCCTACCTTTGCATGATTATCCGATATAACTATTGCATCCGTTTTAAAGCCCTTAATGATTTTTTCATCTAATAACCCTGCATTATTTTTTGCTCCAACACTTGATAATTCAAAGGTTAAATCTGAAGGGCCTGCGCCTGCTTCCGAGTCATTCTTTAATTCAAAACGATATCCCGTATCCGAATCTTTATTTGGCACTGTTAATTGATATTCTATTGTTGAAGTTGTATTTTTATTTGAAAATATACCAGCATCTCTACTTTGACCCGCTAGCATTATATTAATATCATTTGTATCTAAAGTTGCAGAATCAGTTTTAATTATTTCATACGCAGGATCCTCATAATCACTCTGGTATGTACCTGTTGGTGTTACATCTCCAAGCAAAGAAGTTTTGCCCTCCACAAGAATATAGTTATTTTCGTTTAATTCAGCTTCCTTCATGTAACTAAAGTCAACTGAAATGTTATAGAGTTTTCCTACACCGCTCCAAGTAGGACTCTTTATTACTAAATTCCCATTAGCGTCTTTCCCTATGTTTTCAGTCGCATAGTTTCCTGCTAATATATCATATATTACACTTTTGGCTAAAGTAAAATTATCACCCGAGCTCTTCCCTTGAAAAACAATGTTCTCAATTCCACCACTTTCAATTAGACCTTTTGATATGATTACTTCATTTGCTTGAAATTCAAACCCATTCCCAATAAAATTACCTGTATTAAAAGAGGCTTTATGTATTGGAAGAGGCCCTGTATTTCCAAGCATATATCTAAATCCGACACCTTCTTTATCTATACTAATTTTAGTGTTATCTGCGTATTCATTCGCTCCATTCTTAAACTGAAAGGAGTCTGTTTGGATAGCTGGCACTCCTGGATCAATTCCAAATTTTACAGTATCAACTTCAGTTATATGATTTGCCGATACGTAATCATCATCCGATACAGGGTCTTCAGACTGAGGTGAATATGTCCATGTTTCATAATGGGTTTGCACTTCACTGGTAGAATCAAAAGCGATACTCGGATATCCTTGAATTTGTATTTCTCCTCCAAAAGCCTCCTCGATCTCAATTCTTTTTTTGAAATTAAATACTAACTGATTTGAAAATACATATCCATCCGTTACATATTCATATAATTTATCTATTGGATCTAGTTGCCAATATGTATGTTCTTGGGCATCATAATTTATCTCTGTAAATGAGCCTAAAGGTAAAAATTCTTTCTCTCCATTTTTCTCAAAGACACCCATAACAACTTCTGAACCTTCCTCAGTTCCATTATCTTTAAACCACTCCGACAAAGATATTTTTTCATCTCCAGGAGTCGGTTTCTCCATTTTAATCACAATATTCTGCAAGTCAAATTCTATAGGCAAAGTATTTATTGCATATGCGTTAAACACAGGAGTATTAGTCGTATTTTTGAAATTATCTAAATATATTGATGATATTTCTTCATTATCAAATTTCAGAGTATCTACCTTCTGTTTTTCCTCATTCATTAAATAGGTGTCTTGTGTGAACCCTGGTGATAATTCAGAAAATTTAAAGTTCTTATTAGTAGGCTTAGACCAAGTCACCCCATTTTCATAGATAACAGAAGGTACGAAGGCAACAGGAATCATGTTTAAAGCCACATTAGGTTGTGCTGGTATTGCAATATAATACTCCCTATGCTCTCCTTGTTTAATTGGTTCTCCGCTTATATTAATAGTCGTATCTTTATTTGAGGTATATTGGTATGTATCTAAATCAGCAACGTCATTATTATAGTAAATATAGTCCCAAGCCGAAGTATCCTTTTTAGTCACATCCCAAACTAAAGCCCCTCCTTCTTGAGGTTTCCCTATATAATCCTCATCCTTTATTCCTTCTGTTTCATAATCATATTTAACTATTTCTCCCGTATTCTCATCCTTTGTCCAAACCAAAAGATCTGAATCGAATATACCATATGGGCTTGTTCCAAAATTCTCTGGGTTTACTGCAATGCTAGCATTATTAATCACTGCAGCAACATCTGTGGAATTATTTGAAATTCTTACCTTGTAACCAATATAATTATATCTATCCCAAAGAACTGGTGCTGATAACGGCTCTATATCCACATCCCAAATTAGGTTTGTATTAATCAATGTATAGGTAGATAAATCTGCATCCCCTGGAGTTTCTTTATATCCGGCTTCATTTACATTCCCCTGGGCATCAGTATATTTCTTATATTCAGAGCCTACAATCACTTGGCCTTGAGCGTTTTCTGGTACTGGTCCGTAAAAGTTTACGGCGATTTCTATAGAAGAAGGGTCCGTAGCTGTCACTCGACCAATAGGATTATTTATTACAACTTCGCCTCTTAAATTTTGAGTTTCTCCAGTAGAAGTCTGGAAATCTCCAGCGTCAACCATGGACGCTTCCAACCCCATTAAGTTGGCTCCTCTTTGTTCTTCTGGAACTTCACTTATGTTTGTAGTAGTCTTCAAATTATTCCCATCATCATAATAAAAATACGGAAGATAGAACGTCATGCTTAAATTATCTGCAACACCACTATCAAAGCCTGCGTTAATAGTACTTTTTATATTAATAATGTCTGTCTTAGAAATAAGTCTAGTGTTTGTGCCTGCATCCACTCCAGTTGTTCCAGGGTGAGAAAGGCTAGTCGTAATTGCTGGGGAAACAGAATTCTTAGTTATACCTTCTTCATTGGCAGAAAGTAAACTCTGGCTAATGCTATTAGAATTATCTCCTTTACTTGCATTAGCAATCTTAATACTTTCAATATCACTCATCAAAGGATTTAACTTGGTGGCAATATTATAATCTCTTAAGTTACTATCATTACTCGCATGAACTTCTATCCCTGCAAGCCCACCAAAGGTTGGCACACATAATGTCAATACCAAAATTATTGAGATTATTTTTCGTCTTAAATTCTTCATATTCTCTCTCCCCCTAGTTTGCTGAGCATTCCTACGTATAAAAAACTTATTCTTTCTCTTTTCTTTACGAATTTTATGTTTTATTTTTGTACAAACATATATAATGTACTATGACGAGTAACTACTATCCAAAACAGTAACTACTTTTATTACAAACCACGTATGGCAATTTTCCAAAGTAATCGAAGGTACTATCAATGGCTCATTCCCATGAAACTATATTAAATATAATTACTGCAAGCATCGAAAATCCCGAAAGAGAGGACCTTTTTAGGGATCCCCTTTTGCCTTTATTGATTAGTGACAACAAATAGGTTTTAGCGTATTTACAAAACAACTAGATTTAAATAAGCCTTACCTTGTTTAAACCTAGTTGTATTTTTGAAATAACTTTCCTAGCATTATTACGACTTATTATTTCTTTACATTTTATTTTTTTAATTGATGTATTCTACATAATTCAACTATTCGCGGTTATTAGTTTACTCTTCTTTATCAGCAACCTACAAATGTATCCTTAGCTATAACACATTTTCCTCAGTACCTTTTTTTCTATTATAACGCATTTTGCTTACATATCTTTCAGTTATTGGCTTTTTTTCTTATTTTTTCCAAAATTTTGTTAATACTATACCATCCACCTTAAAATTTCTTCATAAAACTCCTTGACTTGTTCCCCTTTTTCATTCGTTGAAACTTCCCTTGCAGTAATATCGATTGCTACAATTCTGAAATTTACCAGCGCGTTAAAATCACCCATTAATTTTTTTGAACCTTTAAATTTATTTATGGAAACTAATACTTCACGAGAAAAAGTGTTGTTTATTATTACTAAGGTTATATCAGGCACCGTATCAGCTCTTTGGCCTTTCACATCCTCAATAAATCCTTTTAATACATTTTCTGCGATTTCTAAAAAATCTTTTTTTGTTTCAATTTCGTCAGTAGTAAAACATATTCTTCCATCAACACCCCTCACCACAGCATTTATCCTTTTTATTAATATATATTTTTCTCCGCTTAAATGGTAAAATGTTGCAGATGCAAGCTTTTTTTCTCCGCCTTCTACCTCAAAGTATTTTTCATAACTTTTTAATACTTTTCGTAAATAGTCTTCTTTCATTTTGTGCCGCCTTTCTAGCTTAGTTTAAGTTACCACATTAAAGCATTATTTACGTGTTTACTGTGTGTAATTTACGTATTGAATTACACATCTTTGCTACATAAAAGAGGTGAATTTACTTAGTAAATTCACCCTTTTCAATAACCCTAATTATATCGCCAAAAATCCCATATGCCGTCTGCTCAATTTCTGGGTCCTGTTCAATAATTGATATAGTTCCCATTAAATCTGTTTTAATACTCACCATAGATGAAGTTCCATCTACATTAGCCAAGAGCTTATTTTTATCTATATACATTGGCTCCACTTTTCCTATAACCTTCCCATTTTCCACAAAGCCTTTACAAACTAGTTTCACCTTTTGTCCCTTAGCTCTGGCCTTTTTTATATCATCTTCATTAATTTTCTCAATACCTTGCCTAATGATTTTGTCTGGTGTAGTTTTAGCATTCATCAATACATTTAGAAGGGCTGTTACCTTTGCCGCTGCATCATACCCTTCTACATCCATAGCGGGGTTAGCTTCAATAAATCCCTTTTCTTTTCCAGTTTCAATTATTTTCTCATAAGCTGTGCCCTTCTCCATTTCTTCTAAAATATAATTAGTTGTACTATTCAGTATTCCTTCAATTGCTAAAACTTTGCAAAACTTCAAGGTATCTTCAACTAAATTGAATATTGGCGTCCCATCCATTACAGCAGTTTCAAAGAAAAACTTACTGCCTTTTTCCTCTGCCATATTTTTTAATTCTTCATATGCCCAGGCAATAGGCCCTTTATTTGCTGTAACCACATGTTTTCCCCTCTTTAGCGCTTCCTTTATATGGTCTATCGCAGGTTGCCCTGAAAATATTTCTAAAGGAGTTATTTCAACAAGAATATCATAATCTGACTTTCTTGCAATTTCGAAAGAGGATTTACTAGATAAATCCTTTCTTCCCTCTTTAAACTTTCCCTTAGTCTTAATCTGATTGCAAGCCTCTATTATATCTATTCCCTCTGAGTTTTCAAGGTTTCCTCTAGAGCCTGTGGCAATAGCAGTTGTCACCACTTCCAGGCTATACCTCTCCAGAATTTCTTTTTCCTTTTCTTTTAACAATTTAACGGTTGCCTGTCCTGCACTTCCAAAGCCAAGAAAAGCTAGTTTGATTTTTTTCATTTTACCTCTTTTTCCCCTTTTTTATTAGTCTTCTTATTTCATTATTAAATTTATTTTTCCCATAAACTTTCTTTAATATTATTGTAACAATAACAATTACTTCTTACCACTATTTTACAAAAGTTATCAAATTAAATATATTATTTAATATAAAGTAAATATCCCTGTATGGTTTTGCCAAGAGAAGTTTTTGATATCTACTCTCATCACCTAAAGCTGCTCAAAGTTATAAAATAGAAAAAAGAGCTTTAAAAGCTCTTTTTTCTATTTTATATTAAAGTCTATTTGGATATTTCTCGCTATTATGCAGTAGCATTTGAATTGTTGTGATAGTCATCATCTTCCTCTACTTTTTTTCTAGAGAAGAACATTATCGCTCCTTGTATTAATGCGATTGCTGCAAATACAATTGTCCATTCATCTACAATTATCATAGGCTGAGTCATGTCTTGAGTAAATATGAACAATAATATTGCTCCTATTGCCGGAATTAAGCTTAGTATTCTAAGTTGTCCCTTCTTCTTTACTTCATGACCTTCTTCCTCAAGCTCTTCTTCTTCTCTTTTATTTGAGAAATAAGTTACTAACAACATTACTGACATAAGCCCTGTTACAACTGTCAATATTAAATCTAATAATGACCAAGCAGCGGCACCTTCTGCCAATGGAACCTCATTTAAGTCAATAGTTTCTGATGTTGGTGTATCTACTAGTGGAACTGCAACTGCTGGTGTCAATGCTGCTACAAATGGTGTCGGAGTTGTAACCGGTACTGGTACTACAGCAGCTCCTATTATTTCTAGGTTTCCTGGTACTGTTGTTATTACATAGTTTGGATCTAATACCTCACTTACATTAATAGGATAGTTTCCTACAGTTTCGCCAGCATCACGGCTCAATGTGTAATTAATTACATCTGTACCTATAACTCCCGCTATAGTTGCTCCAAATGTTGGGTCTCCTTCTCCCTCATTTTTTGTGTAGTTTCCTGCTGTTATTATAACTGGTGCAGGTGTTATTTCCAAATTTCCAAGGTATTCAGCAGGATAGTCTCCTGATTCATACATTTCTTCTGTTACAACTAAGAAGTTATAATTTTTTGAAGTTGATCCATTTGGATCTACAAATATTGGATAATTATCTACATTTTTATTTGTTGCATCTGTTGGGTCGTAGTAAGTGCTAAAAGACATTTTTTCTAAGTCTAAGCCTTCAAAAGTTCCCCAAGTATCATCGCCTACTAGTTGTGCTTCTATTTTCTCAGAATCTAAGGTAAAGGTTGGTACTGCTGAACCATACTGTTCACTTTCATCCTTAGCAACTAAATACATATCGATTTTTTCTATCTCACAAGTTGCTGTATATGTTTGTGTTCTATCTTCTTGAGCATCTGCCTCTTCTGCAAGTACAACACCACTTGAATTAGCTACCAATAATTTAAACTCTACCTCATGTATTCCAGAATCCTTTGAAGAAGTCCATTCTTTACTTGTAAAGGCTTTCTCTTCTTCATTCCAGAACCTTACAACATATTGGTTATCATCTTTAAGAAGATTACTAGCTACTGCTATCTTATCTTTATTTGCTTCTAAAACTTCATCCGCAGTTATTGTTATTCCTTCTATGCCATCATATGCTTTGCTTCCAGCATCATAATCCGAACCAGAAATAATATTAAGATTTTGATCCGCTCCGAAAATAAAATGGTTATTATCTACATCACTTCTATCTAATTTTACTTCTATTTTCCCTGCTTCAGGTGCGGATAATGCATATATTCCTTCTGCATCATCTACATAAATATCTACTTCATCTGTGTAATATCTATCTAGATCATTATAGTCTAATGTTATAAAGTCTAGCCCTAGAATCGGAGTATCTGTATTTTCCGGGTTATTGTTTGCTGCATACCAAGATTCTAATTTAGCTCCTTCTACATATGGATGTACTACTCCAGGATTTACCCACATTTCAGTTGGGTATGAATTTCCTTCTGAATCCATATGGATTCCATCATCTACCATTACGCCAGAGCCTAGTACTGATATTTGGCTTCTAACATTATATCCAACGACTCTAGGATATACCTTTAAATGAATTTCGCCTTCATACTTCTCTCCATTAATTGTCGCTGTATAAGGTACTACTGTTCCCTTTACATCTTCTTCTGTAAATCCATCTGCTGGCCTTTCTCCATTAGCCCAAACCACGTCAGTTGGCATACTTTCTGGAGTTTCGCCGATTTCTATATCTTCTACTGTAACTTTATTTCCAGATATATTATTGTTTGATTTGATGTGCTTTTCTAGATCTTCTTCTGTTGGCATCGATATAGCAGTTCCATCATAAACTTTTCTTTGAATAAATTCTTCTATTGCAGGTAGCTCATCTTTATCAACTTCTACCTCTCTAAAAGTATATTCGCTAACAAACGGAAGCTCCTCTATTTGTGCTGTAGTTAATAATTGTTCCTGTGTAACAGAATCATTTGTTCCGTCTGTCCATCTAAAGGCTTTTGTTTCTGTTTCATCTGACAAGACAGGAATCGCTGCAGTATCTCCAATTATTCTTGCTTTCTCATCTCCTGTTGCAATCTCTTCGTCGGCATTTACTGTTACTGTTGTCCCATCTAACTTAACAAAAGTAATTGGGTAAGAATACTTAATTTTAGGGTATATATCAAAGTTACCCCAGGCCAGTTGCGAATCAATGTTTTGCTCAAATCCATTATTATTGATGTACCAAAAGTCTAAAGTTGCTCCTTCGCTTAACCCTAACTCTTCTTCGCTTGGCATTTTGTTTTGCCAGTTTACATCTCCTTGAGTTACTTTAAATGTATCAAGAACCGCTCCATTTTCATCATATACTGTCATTGTCCTTAAAGCATTGCTATAGTTGTTTCCCGTATCAGAAACTTCCGAAAAATCAGCATCTGAAGATGTAAGGAATCTGAAAATCACAGCTCCTTCCTCAGGAGTATATCTAGCTACCCACTCTCCATTCTCTTTTTGGAAAGTTAAGGCCTCATCATATGTCCATTTATTATTGACTACATAATAAGCTTCTCCATACATTTCTTCTGCGTCATCTGGGCCTGATTTAATTATAAATTGATTAGTTTCTTCATCATATACAGAGCTTTTAATTACAGCTAAATCTGCTGGTGCTGCAGGAAGTTGATCTTCAGTTGGCTTAGGGCAAACTAGAGAAAAATATGCATTATGATTATTAGTTATCTTTAAAGCACCATTGCTGTATTCGGTAAATGTAGGAGTAACTCCTTCATAATATACTCCAACCTGAATACTTCCTCCACTAGGGTTAGATTGGGTCCAAGTACCTGTAGCTCCTTCCTTTTTATACTTTTCATTATAGCTAAAATATATTTCACTAACTACATTATTAGGGTCACTAGGAATTACTTCATAATTAGTAATCATGTTCCCCTTCCAGTCATAGGTATAAGTATATTTTACTTCACCTTGTACTGCGCCATTAGTCCCTCTTAATACAGTTGTACCAGATATTGGAGCCAATGGATCTGCCTCTGTTGCAAAAGTGTTTGCTGCCGTAAACCCGAATGTACTAAACATTACTGCAGCTACTAATACTAAAGACATTATTTTTCTTGCTATTTTTTTAGTCTTTATGCTACTCATTTTTCTTCCTCTCCTTCAAATTCGACTTTTAAGAACTTTAATATGTACTTACTTTAACATACACACCGTAACAACAATTGGTACTTTTCTTGATTTTTACAAAAATAATATATTTATACTACAATATTTTTCCGTTTTTACTTTAAATCTTCCGTTTATCTATGCCACTTAATTTAGAAGGTTTCTTCATTTATAAATTTATTTTTAATACACGCCCTATTTTCAACTGCTTTATGCTTAATTATCCCAATTAATCTTTCCAAAAAAAATAACCCTTGAACTATCAAGGGCTATTGTTAAACTTACTACCTTCCAAATCCACAAGCTGGAAATATACAGGTTTCACAATCCAAGCATAAACCTCCTACACCTAAGCTTGCTAAGTATTCTTTCGTAATTTCTTTATTTGCCATTACTTTTGGCAGTACCAAATCAAAGATAGTTCTTCTTGAATACATAACGCAACCAGGGAGGCCCATTATAGCTCTACCATCCTCCGAATAAGCTATCATAAACATAGACCCGGGTAAAACTGGTGCACCATATGAGACAACTCTGCTAGCTGCATTTCTTATTGCTGAAGGAGTTGTATCATCAGGATCCACACTCATTCCTCCAGTACATACTACCATGTCAGCGCCTGCTTCTAACTGCTTCTTTATTTCTGCAGTAATTTCTTCGGGGCTATCATTAATAATTGTTTTGCTAATTATTTCCCCATCATATTCCTTCATTTTTTCTTTTAAAGCTGGCCCAAACCGATCTTCTATTCTCCCATGGAAAACTTCGCTTCCTGTAACTATTAGAGCGATTTTTTTATGTGTATAAGGAATGACCTTCATCAAAGGAATCTCTCCCGCTACTTTTTCAGCCTCTACCATTTTTTCTTTTTCTATAATTAAAGGAACAACTCTAGTTCCAGCAAGCTTCATTCCCTTCTTTACAGGAAAGTTATTTCCTCTAGCTGCTATTACCATTTCTCCAAGGCTATTAACAGTTTTTACTTTTTCTTCATTTATCTCTAAGAGACCCTCTACTGTTGCCAAAAGGTCAATTTTCCCTTCTTTCACATCAGTAGTTCCTATATTTTCGCCTTTACAGATTTTTACCAGTATCTCTGCTGCCTCATTTTCATGAAGCATGCTTTCGTCTTTTTCCCACACATAGATATGCTCTTTCCCCATTGAGAGAAGTTCTGCAACATCTTCCTCTCTTACAACATGACCTTTTCTAAAAACTGCATCCTTTACCTCTCCCGGAACTATCTTTGTCATATCATGGCATAACATTAGCCCAACTGCATCTTCTGTTTTAATAATCTTCATTTTGCACCTAACTTTATTTACAAATAACTTTAAACTGACCGCATTCAATAGGTCCCTTACTATCCGCGGCTTTACTCTCTATATCTTCCCCAAGCAATAATGACTCTATTACCTTAATCACACCCTTATGCGAAACTATTACGATATCTTTATTCGGGTCATTTTCTAAGATTTCAATCAAGGTTTTTTCTACTCTATATCTTAAGTCATAAAAGTTTTCGCTTTTGCCCCTAGGTTTGTATCTCAGAAGGTTCTCACCCCTTATTTTATATTCTGCAGGGAATTTTTCCTTTATTTCACTAATTGGCTTTCCATCCCAGTCTCCTAAGGCCATTTCTTTAAGCCCATGTTTTAATGAAATTTCTAGCTTACTACTATTACTATTTAATTTAATATCTCCATTTACAATAATTTCTGCCGATTCTTTTGCTCTAAGCAAAGAACTAGTATAAATTATATTTGCTTCAATATCGAATTTCTTCATTTCGATTAAAGAAGCTTTTATTTCCGCAGCACCTTTTTCACTTAATGGGATATCTGCCTGCCCTAAGAAAATTTTTTCTTTATGCTGAACAATAGTTCCATGGCGAATTAAAAAAAATCTTCTCCCCTTAATCAATTCTCTCTTTTCCCCATCTCCTATCGTGTTTTCAGTACCCTCCCATACTTTTTTTCTAGTAATAGGTTCATTTTTACCATCTATTCTATTCATGACTTTTTTATTAAACTTTAAAATGTTTTCATAGTCTTCCCTTGTATCCATATCTAACAAAATTCTTTCATCACCTACTTCAAGATATTTAATATTCAAAAAATTTGTTATGGTTACATCTTTAAGACCATTGCTTCCTTCACTATTTAATATTTCTTCAAAAAATCTTCGAGGGATATATAAAGGGTGTCCCTTTTTCCCTTTGTATGTAGGAACCCAAAAAGAGGATAAGCGTTGCTTTCTATCAGCACCCTCACCTAGAATCTGCTCTTCGGCAATAATCCCTTCCAGAGTCTGCTTCAACATAGACTCTTCTTCTTCAACCACGTTTAACAATTGACTAATTACATCTCTAGATATCAATGGTATGTCTACTGGGAGTAATAGAGCTCCTATATTTTTTGAACTTTCCCCAGAGGGGCTTCCTTTAGCGTATGGCTTTAATCCAAGTTTTTCTGTAGTCTCTTGCTCCGCCAACAATTTTCTTAAAGCTGCTTTGATAGAGGAGTTCATCCCCTTTTGATAATCCTGATTATAGACTTCTTCCACATTTTCTCTAATGTATGGCTTTAATAGCTCCCTTTTGTACCCTGTCACTAAAATGATTCTCTCGACTCCAGCAGCCTTAGTCTCTTCAATCAGCATTTCTACCGGACTTTTACCCGATATATTTAGAGTCGCTTTAAACCCGTTCATTCTACTAGAGAATCCTGCTGCCAAAATAACCCCAACTACTTTTTTTTCAGAAACCCTCTTCATATTTGTATTTTCCTTATATATATTTTTTCTTCTTTTAACTTAGGCATTTGAATCTAAGCTTCTCTTTCTTTTAAGGCTCTGACTTTTATCATTTCTGCAGCAATACTTATCCCTATCTCTTCAGGAGTTTCAGCATAAATATTTTCACCTATTGGAGTGTATACTTTAGCAAGCTTCTCCATATCTGCCCCTTCTTTTTCTAACATTTCATACAAAAGCGCCGTTTTTTTTCTACTTCCTATCATTCCTATATAAGCGCTTTTTCGTTTTATAGCTTCTTCTACTACATCCTTATCTCCCATATGCCCTCTTGTAACAATTACAATATAGCTATCTTCATCAGTCTCAATTCCTTCAAATGCAGTCTTAAAGCTGTCTATAACCTTAACTTCAGTAGCCTCCTTAAACTTTTCTCTATTGGCAAACTCAGACCTATCGTCAATTACCACAGTCTCAAAATCTACATATCTTAAAAGTGGCTCTAAAGCCTCCCCCACGTGACCTGCACCAAAGATATATACAGTTCCTTTTGGCATTAAATCATCAATTTCAGGAAATTTTTCTCCCTTTTCAACATAATTAATTTCTATTGTAGCCTCGCCACCGCAGCCCATATCTAGAGCATCTTTTTCTTCTGTATTTAACTTAAAATGCACCTTTTTGCTCTTTGCCTTAGTTTCAAAAGCCTCTTTACAAAGGATTTCTGTTTCTGCTTCAATCCTTCCTCCACCAACAGTACCCTGTCTCATACCATTAGCTCCAATTACTAACGTAGCTCCTTCTTTTCTAGGAGCTGATCCATTTGTCTCTATTATTCTTCCTACTACAAAGGCTTCCTGCATATCTTCTAACTTTTTAATAAAGTGGCCTGTTTTATTCAACATAAAATTTCTCTCCTTTTTTAATATTCCTATCTTGAACCTTGTCTAATCTTTTTAAGTAGCTTCCACATGGGCATGGCTCTTTTATCCATCTAGAGATGTCCCCTGTTCTATATCTTATAAAGGGCATAGCTTTTCTAGTCAGTGTAGTAAAAACTACCTCTCCCCAAGTTCCGTCTTCTACAGCTTCCCCTGAATTTGGATCTATTATTTCGTAATAGATATCTGCCTCTCTGGGATGATAACCTTCCAAGCAATAACAACTTACTGCTCCTCCCAGTCCAAATTCTGTCATTCCATAATGTTCAAAAACTTTACATCCAAAAGTTTTCTCCGCTAGTGTCACCACTTGATCTGGCACGTACTCTGCACTGAGAAGTATGGTTCTAAGTTTTATTTTTTTTGAAAAACTATCTTCCTTTTCTCTTAAAGTAGAGTTTCCTACGCTATAATCCTCCACAGCTATATTTTCTCCATCGAAATTTCTTCTACCATTTCCATCTGCCATAACCGATTGTGCGAGTAATCTTATCTGCGTAGGCGTTGCTACAATTGAAGTTACTTTTTCACTCTTTATTAAATCTTGTAATTCTTCATAAGTTTCTTCTTGTGACAAGGGCCCTTTTGGAACTACCCTTGCCCCCATTCTTTCTACACCTTTTCTAAGTAGATCCCCTATTGATCCAGGAGTCTTTGTCGGCATTAATATGAGAAGTGTATCCGTACTATCAATAAGATTTTCCATTCCCCTGTGAAAAAAATCTATGGTTAATTCTTGATCTTCTTCTGTAAAAAAAATTCTCTTTGGATTTCCTGTTGAACCACTTGTGTCTAACGTCACAATCCTGCTAACCTGCCCCTGAGATACACATAGCATATTTTCATTACAATTTGAAGAATCAGTAAATGGAAAGGTTTTAAGGTCTTCAATGGAGTTTATTTCCATACCTGCAAGATGATTTTTATAAAAAATACTTTTTTCCTTTGCATAGGCTATAGTTTCTTTGAGCTTCTCTAGTTGATATTCTTCCAACTTTTTTCGTACTTTAAAACTTTCTACCAAGAGCTCATCTTTCATCCCTATTTTCTCAACTATCCACTGATCTAAATAGTTTTTCATTGGCGCTACCTTACTAAGCCTTTGTTGCAACGAGTAAGAAATATCCAATTCCCTTTCTGTCCCCTATTTGTTTTTTAATACCTGCAGAATAGACACACTCTTCTCCTTGCATTATCTCTTCGGCTACAAAACTTTCAAGTTCTCCAGTAAAATCTTCAAAATATATGTCTGTAAAACCTGTATCAGCTAAGGCTTTAATTAGCTGTTTCTTAAAAAATATATTTTCATATCTAAAATCTACATTTCGTACTTCATGAGCTTCTTCACAGTCATCATTGCATTGATTATATGGAACTTCCGTTGTTGCATCTACCTTGGCTTTACGTTCAGCTTCTGCAACTTCTTCTGGATCTTCCTTAGTAAAATACAAATCAGAAATAATGTATTTTCCACCTTTTTTCAAAGTACAGAAAGCTTCATGAATAGCTTCATCTGGTTTTCCAATAATACTAAGTACACATTCTGAAATAATTCCATCAAATGTATTAGAAGAAAAAGCTTCTAAAAATTCACCATCGCCATATGATGCTTTTGTCTGAATATTCCTAAGATTAGTTTGTCTAACCATTTCTAAGGAATTATCGATAGGGGAAACTTCAAACCCATATTCTTTTTCTAGTCTTTCTGTTGTCTCTCCTAGCCCACAGCCAATTTCTAAAACTGCCGCACCCTTTTCTAACTTTGCAATTTTTATTCCCTGATCTGTTATTGTAAATTTTCCTGGTCTGTACATCTTTTACCCCTTTTCTTCTTCTCTTTCTCTATAAATACTATTATAAGCGCAAAACGGTATTAACTTATTTTCCTCACTTAATACCTGCACCCTACATCTTTTTAACCTTTCACTATCTAGCGTCTCACAATCTTGGAAAGGCATTGCAGTTATTGTTATTGTATTTCTTCTATAAAACTGAATAAACTGATCCATAGTTTCTATGTCTTCAGAGCAATCTACTCCTTTAAGAATATCTTCTTCATTTCCGTTCAGGCCTACTTGGTCTAGAATTACATTTTCTCGTCCCACAACATCCCACTTATTTATGACAAATTCTCTATCTTTTTTAATTATTTCTTCAGGATCAACCTCACAGCAACTTAGTCCTTTATTTTTGTCTTCTGCTCTAATTTGGCTGACTAACTTGTTTCCATCTTTAAGGAAGGTGGAGTAAAAACAGCACAGAGGATGACCCGATGTTATAGGCAAAAAGTCCTCTTTCATAATTGAGTAGTCTGCCTTCTCAAGCTCCCTAATCACATTAAACATCGAGCTTCTTTTTTTATCTTTTGGATGTCTTCCAAAATAGCTTACTGGTTGAAAATGAATAGCCTTTATTATGTCAATATTATCTATTCCAAAATCTAATATTCCCTTAATATTTTTTTCATTTACGCCAGGAACAATAGTTGGTACCAATGTGGTAGAAAGCCTAGCTTTCCTTAGATTTTCAATAGCTTTCCCCTTTATTTCCAGAAGGTTTTCCCCTCTTAATTTTCTGTATATCCCATCTTCCGTTCCATCATATTGCATGAAGACTACAGATGCTCCTGCTGCCTTTAATTTTTCAGCATATCCTGCTTCCTGTCCTATCCTTTTTCCATTAGTATTTATCTGTATAAAATTAAACCCTTTATCTTTTGCTAACTTAATTATCTGAGGAAGATCTTCCCTAACAGTTGGCTCTCCTCCAGATAACTGTATGTTAAATGGAGTAGTTTCGCCTATCTCAGCAAGAAAGTTAAATTTTTCTTCAATTTCTTCTATGGTCAAATCATTTGATGGCTCTTCTATTGCGCTTGCAAAACAATATGGGCAGTGCTGATTGCACCTTTTAGTTATATCAATTACTACACAACAGGCCGTTTGTAAATGATTTTCGCAGGTCCCGCAGTGGAGTGGACATTGACTATTATTTGATTGACTCCCTTCAGTTAAGCTTACTTTAGGCGGAATATTTATCACCTTATTTTCCATAGTACCCATCCAACTAATAAACTCATCTTGAGTAATATTTAAATCAATCAAATCGGTTTCGTGTCGGTTGCACATTTTTTTAAAATAGGTAAATCCTCCCTGAAAAATATATTTTGCGGGGATTGCTTTTCTACATTTATCACAATAGCTACTTGTTAATATCATTGTTTTCTCCTATTCCAGGTTCCGCTTATAATTAATAACAGTTTTATTTAACTTTGTCAAATTTTTTAATCCATTCTACTTTTTAAAAAATTCCCTACTTTTTCTTAGTGGTTTTTTTACTAATTTGCTTTTCTCAGTATATTCTCTTTGCAACTTCTTAATTTATTTGACTTCATCATTTCCTTAATGATATAATTTATTCAAATGAGTTCTTGTTTAGAGGTCATTTTTACAACATAACATAAACGTATCCGAGCCTAAACTTTCCTAGCAGTGAGCATCTAGTGAAATTGCGGAAACTTAGGCCAATGGGTTTAGCTGGTAACAGGTATGCCTTCCGTGTTTGAAAAGGATTCATCAAATAGCTCAAGTAATTTTAGTTAAGTAAAGATTAATTTTCTTATTCTAAATTTTATTTTAGCAACTTTTTTAACAACTGAATGACATATCTCAGACAATCCAAGTGTACGTTTATAGCGTACACTTTTTTTGTACGTGACTATTCCAATAATCGTTATCAATTACCAAAGTTATAATACTTCAGTAATTTTCTAGCGAATTATATTATTAATTTTTTATTTTAAACTATATGGAGGTTTTTATGAAACTGAGAAAGATGACACTTAACATTAACGGTGCAGATAGAATGTTTATCTGTGACCCAAGCAAGGACACTCTAGCTGACGTAGTTAGAAGACTTGGACTAACTGGAACAAAAGTTGGTTGCGGTAAAGGTGTTTGCGGTTCTTGTTCAGTAATACTTGAAGGAAAAGTAATTCGTGCATGTACAAGAAAAATCGACAAAATTGAAGAGTACAGCAAGTTAACAACAATTGAAGGAATTGGAGCTCCAAACTTCTTACACCCACTACAGGTTGCGTTTATGCATCATGGTGCTGTTCAGTGCGGATTCTGTTCTCCAGGATTTATCGTATCTGCATATCAGCTTCTTCAAGAAAATGATAGCCCAACTAGAGAAGACGTTAGAGACTGGTTCCAAAAGCACAGAAACATTTGTAGATGTACAGGTTATAAGCAAATCGTTGACTCTGTAATGGAAGCGGCTAAAGTAATGCGTGGAGACTGTAAAGTTGAAGACATTATGGTAGATCAAGGAACTCCAGGAGAGTATTATGGTAAGCCATTAGTAAGACCTGCTGCACTAGCAAAAGTTTGTGGAGTTGCTGACTATGGTGATGATATTGAATTAAAAATGCCTGCAAATACATTGCATGCTGTAATGGCACAACCTAAAGTTGCTCATCACGCTAAAATCAAGAGCATTAACACTGCAGAAGCAGAAGCAATGCCAGGAGTATACAAGGTTGTTACTCATAAAGATGTTAACGGTTCTAACAGGCTTAACTTCTTCACATTCTCTCCAAGAACACTTGCAACAGAGCAAACTCACGTTCTTCTTGCTGAAGATAAAATCTTTAACTATGGAGATTGTGTTGCTTTAGTTGTTGCTGATACAAAAGAGCATGCTAGAGCTGCTGCTGAAAAAGTAACTATAGATTATGAACAACTTCCAGAATACACTAACTACCTTGAAGCTGCTATGCCAGATGCAATGAGAATCCATGATGATCATCCAAACGTTTGGGCTTACCAGCCAACGCTTAAGGGTGCTGCGTACGATACACCTGAGCTAATCGAAAATGCTCCAAATGTAGTTGAAGGGTCCTTCTACTCTACTAGGGAGCCACATATGCCTATCGAGGGTGATACAGTACAAGCTTACTGGGGTGACAATGATATGCTTACTGTTCAGTGTAAAGCAATGGCAATCGGTGCTAGCGTAGGTGATATTTCTGAAGCTACTGGTGTTCCAGTTGAGCAAGTAAGAGTTATTGAGAACCCTACTGGAGCTACATTTGGTTGGGGTATTGCAGGAGCAACTTACTCACTAGCAGCAATCGCTTGCCTAGCTTGTGATAAAATGCCAGTTGCATTATCAATGACTTATGAAGAGTTTATGGCTTACTCAGGTAAGAGAGCTCCTTCATACTCTAACTCAAGACTTGCTTGTGATGAAAATGGTAAAATAATCGCTGCTGAGTGGGACTTTGGTTTAGACCACGGAGCTTACAATGAGCTTGGCGATGACCTTGGATTTAGAACTGCAAGATTTACATATTTCCCATATAATGTTCCAAATGTAATGGCTCTATCAAGAACTGCTTGTACAAACCATGCATATGGTACTGCTTACAGAGGATACGGTTCCCCTCAAGCATATACTTGTTCAGAAGCAATGATGGATATGATGGCTGAAAAAATGGGAATTGATCCATTTGAATTCAGATGGATTAATATTGCTAGAGAAGGCGAACTAAATGTAAACAGCCACACTTACATTGACTATCCAATGGAGCAAATGATGAATACTATGAAGCCAATATATGACGCAGCAGTTGCTAGAGCAAAAGCTGAAGATACTCCAGAAAAGAGAAGAGGCGTTGGTATTGCATGGGGTGGATATAACGTTACAGAAGGAAATGAAGACCAAGCAACACTTGCTATTGAACTTCTACCTAACGGAAAGTTCGCTAAATACGACACTTGGCAAGATCAAGGGCAAGGCGGAGACGTTGGTTCCCTGCAGTGTACAGTTGAAGCACTTAAAGAGCTTGCTGTTACATTAGACGATATTGAATTAAGACAAAACGATAGTATTTACGGAGTAGATACTGGAGCTACAGCATCTTCTCGTCAGCATTACATGAATACAATTGTATCTAAAATGGCAGGAGATATGCTTATTAATGCAATGAAAAAAGCTGATGGAACTTTCAGAACTTATGATGAAATGGTAGCCGAGGGAATCCCAACTAGATACGAAGCTCAACATCAAAATGCTACAGACGAAACACTTTCTGCACTAGACCCTAACACAGGAGTAGGAAACCCAACTCCAGCTTACACTTACGGTTTATTCCTTGCAGAAGTAGAGGTTGATACAGCAACTGGTAAAACAACAGTTATCTCTTATACTTCAGTTGATGATGTTGGTGTTATTGGTAACCCAGTATCAGTTGACGGTCAAGCATACGGTGGACTTTCACATTGTATCGGATTTGCATTAACAGAGAACTATGATGATGTTAAAAAACATAGCAACATTATGGGTGCTGGTATCCCTACTATTAAGGAAATTCCAGACGACTTTAACCTAATTCACTTAGAGAACCCAAGATCAACTACACCTTATGGTTCTTCTGGTGCTTCAGAGGCATTCCAGTCATCTGGACACATGGCTGTAATTAACGCTATAAACAATGCTTGTGGAGTTAGAGTTTATGAACTACCAGCAACACCTGCGAAGGTAAAAGCTGGCATCGAAGCTTTAGCTAATGGTGAAACTATTAATCCTCCTAAGAAGTACTTCCTAGGATCAGACTTCTATGAGGAAATGGAAAACATCAAGAACAACCCAGTTTAAAAACAACTTATAACACTTAAATATATACGGCCTCCACTTTAGGGGGCCGTATATTTAAGTTGTATGGTAAAATATAGTAACATGTCTTACCATTATTCCTCAGTATCGATCAATTTACTCTGCAATGGCAGAGAGGAGGCTAAAATAATATGGAAAAATATTTAGAGAATTTTAAAGGTTGCCTACAAAAAGAAATTCCTTTTTGCCAAGACTCATGCCCCTTTGGCTATGATATCTTTGACTTCTTAGAAAAAGTAAAGGTAGGCAATTTTAACGCAGCATATAAGGCATTTAGAAACGGTGTTGGCTTTCCTGCTATCGTCTCTTCCCTTTGCCAAGAAGGCTGCAAACCCTCATGCCCGCTAGACTGTAGTATTAATATAAAAAAAATAGAACAGTCTGTAGTTGAATATGCAACAAGGAAAACACCAACCGACTATAACCTACCCCTTCGCAATCAAAGAATTGCAATTGTAGGGGGAGGACTAAGCGGTCTAGGCTGCCTATTAAAGCTAGCAACTAAAAAATATCAAGTTGATTTATTTGAAAAGTCTTCTTCCTTAGGAGGAACTGCATCCCAAAACTGTCCAGCAGAAGTGGTAAAAGAAGATATTGAACTTCAACTTGTTCATGAAGAATATAACTTGTATCTAAATAAAGAGATTCTTAGTATAGAAGAACTATCTGAATATGATGCAATTTACATAGCAACAGGAGCCTTGGGTTCTACCTTTGGTTTTGAGCCTAACCTATCAGAAGAAGACCTTTCCCATCCAAAATATCTAGGAGAAAATTCCATAATTTCCTTTGAATGGAATGGGGCAGGTGTTTTTTTCGGTGGCCAAGTATTAGGCCTTGATGAAGTAGAATCACTTGCTATGGGCCTCTCTTTTGGAGTTTATATTGATAACTTTCTAAGAACCGGAAACCTTAATTATGGAGATGGCAAGAAAAAGTCTAAGATAGAGATTGATGACGGGCTTTTGGCAAAAGAAAGTAAACTTACCGAAGAAGAATGCATAAATTTATCCTCTGAAATAGAACCATGTTTCACAAAAGAAGCAGCAATAGAAGAAGCAAATCGCTGTATACAATGCCAATGCAACTCTTGCCAATTGTATTGTGACCTAGCTTCATATAGTAAAAAGTGGCCTCTAAGAATTAGAGATGAAATTCAAGCAACTACATTGCCTGGCTCATCAGAGGTAAAAGCCACTCCAGCAAAAAGGCTTATGAAAACCTGTACCCAATGTGGTCTTTGTCTTGATACTTGCCCTAAAGATATTAATTTAGGAGGGTTAATTCTAGAAGGTAGAAAAAGTATGCACAAGCAAGAAAAGCTTCCTTGGGCCTTTAATGAATATTTTATGAAAGATATGAACTTTTCTAATGGTGACTCACTACTAATTAGAACTCCTGAAGAGTTTTCTTCTCCCAAGTATCTTTTCTTCCCTGGTTGCCAACTAACTGCAAGCGAGCCGACCCTAGTGGAAAAATCTTATGAACTTATTCTCTCTAAAGAGCCTTCTACTGGAATTTTTCTTGGTTGCTGTGGCCTACCAGCTCTTTGGTCTGGAGATGAAGGCTCTACAGAAAAAACACTTGACCTAATCCGTAGTAGCTGGAAAGGGCTAGATGAACCTATATTTGTATTAGCCTGCCCTTCATGCCATAAGTTCTTTGGTGAAGCTTTACCAGAAATCAAAGTTAAATATTTATATGACTTTATAGATAGTGAAGATTTTTCAAATAGATTAACACCTATAGTTAGTAAAGACCAAGAAGGGTCATATACAGCTAATCTCAAGCATAGTAGCCAACTTAACCTAATAAACAAAACATTTACTATTTTTGATCCCTGTGTTACTAGGGCAGATTCCCCCATCAGAGAGACTATTCGAAATATCCTTGTTGGTAGTAATCTTGCTATTTCTCCAAATTCTTACCACGAAAACTACACTGGCTGTTGTGGCTATGGTGGGCAAAGCGAAATAGCTGATAAAGCTTTTGTAGAATATGTTAAAAAAAGAAGATTAGATGAATCAAATCTGCCATATATATGTTATTGTATTAATTGTAGAGACTCCTTTATGAATAATGGAGAGGGTGCCATTCATATATTAGACCTATACTTTGGCAATACACCATCCAGTCCTTCTACAACAGAAAGGCGCTTAAACAGGTTGAAACTTAAGAAAAATTTACTTAGGAACTATTGGGGAGAAGATATGGAAATTACTGAAAACGAGTATAAAGATAAGGTTATAATTTCTGACGAAGTGAAAGATATGCTTTCCTCGCTTAAAATTTTAGAAGAAGAAATATTAACTGTTATCCAATTTTGCGAAAGAACTAAAAGAGTAATCTATGATGAGGAAAAACTAAGTTTTTCTGGGTATAAAAAAGTAGGAAATGCTACCTACTGGGTTGAGTACAAAAAAGTAGATGATCAAATTTTATTAATTGATGCTTTCACACATAGAATTGCAATAGATTTAGAGGAGGTTTGGAATGGAGAAAAAAGAATCAATGAAGAAATGCTATAGGTGCAGTATACCCTTAGAAATAATGGATACTAATTTTTCATACCTAGGTCGCTCTTTTAAACACCCCGTTCCCCGCTGCCCTAAATGCGGCCAGGTCTACATAGACAAAGAACTTGCTAAAGGAAAAATGGCTATGGTTGAAAGTAATTTTGAAGATAAATAAAGGCTTTCGTCTCACTTTACTTGCATAATCCCTTTACTCTAGCAAGTTTAACTACGCCAAATAGCCTACAAAAGAATTCCCTTAATTTATATAGTATCAATCGATACTCTTTATACATTTAGCTTATACATTAAAAATGCTCCTCTTTTTGCAGAACAGATTAATTTATTTCACCTGTCTCCTAAAAAGGAGCATTTAATTCTTCTTCTTTAACTAATTCTTTCTCTACTAACTTTTTTAAGTTATCTCCTAAATGCTATGCCTTACGAATCAAGGCGCTAATTCTTTTGAATTCTTTAATAACAATAGGAATCGCAATTATCCCAGCTACGATTTCTGCAAATTTGAATAGAAAGTAAATCAATATACCCTTTCTTTATCTTTCAATTTTCTCTTGCGCCAAAGCTTGTTTCACTAACTTTTCTAACTCTTCCCCTAAATGCTCTTTCTCTAAAAACTCTATATATTCTTTTATCTGTGTCTTTGCATTTTGAATAGCTTTTTCTGCCTCCATATTTCCTATGTATTTTTTCAATACATAATCCATTCTTTGATCTACATCTACAAATTGATCTTCCAGAACTAATCTATCAGCTAGGCAAAAAATTGATTTTTCGTCTACATTTCTGTGATTAAACTTATATGTCATGTGATTGCCTACCAAAAAGGCTAATTCTTTATAGCCCTTTTTTTCCATTATTTCAGCACACTTTTCTCCATGGTTTTCTTCCACTCTAAGCATATCATGGAGCAACCCTGCTGCTTCTATTAAATCAATATTCAAACTTAAATCTTGCACCTTCCTATTTAGTCCCTCTCCTATTATTATTCCAACCTTTGCAACCATAAGGCTATGTTTTTTGGGCCTTTCAGGTGTTTTATATTCTGTTAGCAAATTTAAACATTCTTCCTTACTAGGTAAATTAATTTTAGTCATTGTCCCATCCCATCAGCTCTTCTATTTTTGTTTGCGAAGCCACTACCATCTCTGTACATTTTTCAATTTTAACCATTGGATTTCCTCCTTCAAGAAGAGTTTCACAGTCCATTGAACCAAATGTTTCAGTAAACCACTCAATAAAATATGGCCCAAAATCATTTGCTGCTTCTTCTGGATCATATAAGTACATTGCAGCCAGTGCACTAGTAACAATTCCACAATTTGCCTTTACACCTAGCCCATAGCAAAATGCTGCACTTGCGTCAACCAACTCTTGATTTTCCTTTCCCATTTTATCTAAACATTCTTTCATTATTATTTGGCTACAGCAGTAACCATTCAGTTTATAAGTTAATAAGTCCATATTATTCCATCTCCATTTCTATTTTATAAAATTTATTATATATGACTGTGCATTGTTCTTTTATTCTTCTCTAAGAAATTTATTATTTCCTCTTAATATTTTATTTAAATTAATCCCTTATAAGTTTAACATATATTTGCAATTTAACAAAAAAGAGATGTGGTTTTACCAAACATCTCTTATCTTAGATTCATTAAATATAATACTAATTTATTTTTAAATACTTGCATACTCCTTTTCATCAGTGTAGCTGTTTTCTTCTACATCATTTTTTTCTAATTTTAGTGTCATCACTGTAAATATACCAATAGCTATTTGAATCACCGCAATTACAACCATCAAAAATGTCCATTCATCTACCAATGTCATTGGCAATGTCATATTTTGTGTGACCGAAAAAATACCACCTGCAAATATAGCTATAAATAAACTAAAAAGTTTTAAAAGACCATATTCATCACTACTATTCTCGCTTCTGTTTTTTCTGCTTCTTAGATAATTAATTAGTAAAACACCAGAAAGCATTAAATTTCCAACAACTAATATTAAGTTTAACAATGA
Organism: uncultured Oscillospiraceae bacterium; assembly: GCA_964370075.1. GTDB lineage: Bacteria > Bacillota > Clostridia > Peptostreptococcales > Anaerovoracaceae > CAYJHC01. The sequence continues at coordinate 38,431 of CAYJHC010000004.1, forward strand.
CCACATAGAGCTTTTTTCTATAGAAAATGTAACTTGTACATTTATAAATATGGCTGTCAAAAGTAACACCACTCCAATAATGCTATATCTCATAGTCTTAATAGTCTTTATTTTCATTTTATCTCCTCTTGTTATCAATTCTATTATTATTTATTTTGCTATATATTATATTGCTATATTTTCTTCATGAATATTGTATGTATTTAATAGCTAAGTCTATTTCTACTTTTTTCATTGTCTTTTTCAAATATTTTAATTTGTAATATACATTTATTTTAACAAACCAACCGTAACAACAATCTATACTTTTTATTTACTTTTGAACTTTTTAAGAAGTAATTCCTCTTTTTTTGTTGATAAATAGCTTTGACATATAAGCCTAGATTTATGACTTTTCCTACTATTTTAAATTTTCTTCCTAAACATTGTGAACTCATTTTTCAAAGCTTTTTCAACTAACTCTTTCAATACTCAATAAACTTACAAAAAGAGCGACTCTTAAAAAGCCGCTCTTCTATATTCTATATTATACTAATTTTCATTAAGCCATTGATTCTTCATCTTCTTCAACTGTTTTTCTTGAGAAGAATGTGATTCCAGCTTGTACTAATGTTATTGCCGCAAATACTATTGTCCACTCATCTACTATGATCATTGGTAATGTCATATCTTGAGTTAATATAAATAGTATTATCGCTCCTATCATTGGTACTGCACTTAGTATTCTTAATAGGCCTTTTCTTTTAACTTCTCCATACTCTTCTTCATCCTCTTCTTTTCTGCCTGTAAAGTATGTTATTAATAATGAAACTGCTAATAATCCTGTTACAATTGTCAATATCAAGTCTAATAGTGACCATGCAGCTCCACCTCGCGCTAGAGGTGCCTCTGCATCTTCTATAGTAGTTGGTTCATCAGCTATAGTAATCGCTTCACTTATAGCAATCACTTCAGCCACTCCTGGCGGAATTACTAATGCCAGTGGCGCTGGGGGTGTTGGTGGTACTGGTATTGGCGTTGGATCTGGTGTAACTATTAGCTCTTCTGATACCAGTGTATGAGTTACAGTATTACTCTTAAGAGCTGGATTCCCTTCTTCATCAAAAGAGTTATTACTTTTGCCACTCTTTAGTTCTAGTTTTTCTGTGTCTTTATTTAAGAAGAAGTTATTTCCTTCCAGTCCAAAATATGCGATGTTTTCAATTACAAATCCTTCTTCCACTTCAGTTACACTTACTGTAAAACTTTGTGAAACTACTTCTTCTGCAAGTACATCCGCTAAGAAAACTGCTTTGTTATTTTCTTCATCAAAAGTTGCATTTGTTGGATTTCCTGTCCCTTCTGGTATAAAATCATTTATCTCTAGACCTTTTACATCAACATTACCTTTATTCTGCAGAGTTAATGTATATTCAATTGCATCTCCTACTTCTACTGTTGAACCAGATACTGGGTTAGAAGTTTTTTCTAATGTGATAGTTGATAATCCACTTACCTTAATTGTTCCCGGGTTACTTAGAGAAATTTTCTCATCTTTTTCAGTATCTCCATTAGAATTAATATCCGCCTTTACCGAAGCATCACCATTTGTCTCAAATAGACTAGTTTTTTCTTCTGTAAAATGGTCAACATCAATTTTTTCTTCATCAAAATCTTGATAGAAGCTAATTCTTGCTCCACTTACAACCGTACTGTCACTTTCTTCATTTACTTTTGAAGTGTCCCAAGTAATTTTTTTACCATCTACTACTATTCCATAATCTGCAAGGTCCTCTTGACTCTCAATTGTAGCTTGCCTAGGAGTTGCTCCCTCAATCCAATTTAATGTTAGAGGATGATCTCCGTCTATCAATAGATCAAATCCTTCTCCAACTTCATCTGTGATTATTGGGCTTATAGGCGTAGAAGTTGTTATTGCATTTATACCATTGAATACACTTTGAAATTCTTCTGCCGTGCTTACATTTACAGTTTGATCAGCACCTAGACTTTTCATCGTGTTATAATCCGCAGTGGTTAAGTTAATCCCCACAGATATTACTTCAATTCCCATAGCTTGCAGCTCATCAATTGTTGTCGCTGGAACTCCATTTATAGTTGGTTTTCCATCAGAAACAAATACTACATACTGATTTCTATCAGAAGCTTCTTTCTCTCCTTCGTTAATTCTAACAAAGTCTTCTTTTGCCGCTTTTAGTCCTGCTGTCCAGTTGGTGTAAAAGTATCCTGCAGTATCATAAAAGGCTGCTGGTAATCCATTTTTTCCACCTTCATAATTATCTAACTTAGCTATCGACTTCTCTTCATCTACTTCGCCAGCAAAATTTACTGTCCCTACCCTATTATCCGAATTTTCTGTGATTAATTTATTTGCTAAGTCCATGGTAACAGCTTTAGTCAAATATAGTCGGTCATAATTAAAATCTTCTTCATTCATTCTCTCTAACGCTTTGCTTGGATCTGAGCTTAACGCGTAAGGTGACATAAATACATTTCCCGCTTCAGGTCTCCCTGTTAGGCCAATTGCATCTGTCACAGTTGCTTCTGTAGTATGTACATCATCAAGATCCATTAATGAATCCATTTTTTCATATAGTTTCTTTTCTTCTGAACTTCTCTTTTCTTCTGTTGTAAATCCTACATATTTTGTAGTAACATAATCATCTGTTATATCAAAAATCCTTCCTGAATTTGAAGCAGCAGTTACTCCATCAGCATATTTATAAAGCTCCAGTTGATATATATAGCCTTTCTCCTCATCTGCTTGGTTAGAGTAGCTACCAGTGTTTATTTTATTTTCTAAAGCTTCATCAATATTATTACTTGGATTAGCTACATATTCTTTAAAGCTTTTATCTATTGCGTTTTTCATAGTAGAAACGTTCCAATTACCAATTCCTTCTGTAAATTCATGTGGGTTAAAATAATATGTTACATATGAAACGGCTCCAGCTGTATCAGTAATTTTATATACAGTTCTATATAAAAGATTTGGATTCATTGTTGCTGATAAATTTACCATATCACTGCTCTTAGCTACACCAGGAGTAATATTACTATTCATTGTACCAGAGTGGTCTACTACAAACATTACATCTACCGGAGTTGTAGTTTCTAGTTGTGCTGCAGCATCAATTACAATTTTAACAATACCTTCTGACTTTTCCTCTGAATTATCGCCCTCCAGATAAGCAGACTTTTGTCCAGCTATACCATTCTCATCCAATTCAGTCTCTAAATTTGTCATCCCTTCATTAAAACTAATTTCTGACTCATTTCCATTTTCTTGTACGAATTCAGCTTCTATAGCTTTCAATTCTCCAGCTTCTTGGTCAGCTTGAAAATAGTTCGCTATAAACTCTGCATTTGACGAGTTTTCTCCTGTATTAGCAAATGTTGTTTGAACACTGCCTATTAGCATTGTTAATGTTAATGCAGCGGCTATTAACTTTCTTCTCTTATTTGATTTCATTTTTCTCCCACTCTCATCTTTTTAAAAAATAATTTGCATAATATCCA
>CAYJHC010000005.1:0-40749 GCA_964370075.1 uncultured Oscillospiraceae bacterium
TAGTCCTTACCCTTAGTTCCAACTGCAATAATTACAGGTGGTTCTGGATCTGCTAATATTTCCATCTCTGCTTCTTTAATTACATTTGAATTAAAGCTTCCACAAAGCCCTCTACAGCTTGCAACTATTATATATGCAGTCTTTACAATTTCCCTATCGCCTTCTAAATACTCACTTGGAACATCACTTGCGTTATTAAATATTTCTGCAATAGAAGTAGCAATAAAATGAGTATTCTCGTGTGACTTTTCAAAGATGGCCTTTGCCTTCCTCAATTTAGCAGCTGAAACAAGTTTCATGGCATTTGTAATGTGTTCCATGCTGGTAACACTTTTTATTCTTCTTTTTACATCTTGAATATCGCTAGAAGCCATTTAACTTTCTCCTATCTATTATCTACTTTTGATATACTCTTTTATACCTGCAACTAGATCCTTCTCTATAGCCTCGTCCATGCTTCCCTTTTCAAGAATAGCCTTTCCAACTTGAGGATAATGAGTATCCATATAGCTGTACAACTCTGTTTCAAAGTCTTTTAACTCTTCAACAGGAATTGATTTCAAGTAATTCTTGCTAGCAGCAAATAAAATCATTACTTGATGATGTACTTCTACTGGACTGTATTGAGGTTGTTTAATAATTTCCATCAATATTTGTCCATGATCTAGTCTAGCTTTTGTATCAGCATCTATATCTGACCCAAATTGAGAGAAGCTTGCAAGTTCTCTATACTGAGCTAACTCCATTTTTACAGGACCTGAGATTTTCTTAATTGCTTTTATCTGTGCATCTCCTCCTACACGGGATACTGATATACCAACATTTATAGCTGGTCTCTGCCCCGAGAAGAATAATTCTGTTTCTAGGAATATCTGTCCATCTGTAATAGAAATTACATTTGTAGGGATATATGCTGAAACGTCTCCTGCTTGAGTTTCTATAATTGGAAGGGCTGTAATTGAGCCTCCTCCCAAATCATCCGATAGTTTAGCTGCTCTTTCAAGTAATCTACTATGTAGGTAGAATACATCTCCAGGGTAAGCTTCTCTACCTGGTGGTCTTCTTAATAGTAATGACATCGCTCTATATGCAACTGCATGCTTAGATAAGTCATCATAAATAATTAACACATCTTTTCCTTGGTGCATAAAGTGCTCACCCATTGCACAACCCGCATACGGCGCAATGTACTGCAATGCTGGTACATCACTAGCTGTTGCTGATACTATAATTGAATAGTCCATAGCATCGTTGTCATTAAGTGTTTTCATCATCTGTGCTACTGTAGAATTCTTCTGTCCAATAGCAACATAAATACAAATTACATCCTTCCCTTTTTGGTTAAGAATTGTGTCAACAGCAATTGCTGTTTTACCAGTCTGCCTATCTCCTATAATAAGTTCTCTTTGTCCTTTTCCTATAGGAATCATTGAGTCAATAGCCTTAATACCAGTTTGAAGTGGTTGCTTTACTGACTGCCTGTCGAGTACACTTGGAGCTGGACTTTCAACTGGTCTGTGATCCTCTGCAATAATTGGTCCTTTACCATCAATTGGCATTCCCAGAGCATTTACAACTCTGCCCACCATACCTTCTCCAACTGGAACTTCAACTACTCTTCCTGTCGGTTTTACAATGGCTCCTTCCTTGATTTCCTTATCATCACCTAGTATTACAGCACCTACATTATCTTCTTCTAAGTTTAGTGCCATTCCGTAGATTTCTCCAGGGAATTCAATAAGTTCTCCCATCATGCAGCTCTCTAATCCATAAACTCTGGCAATTCCGTCTCCTACTTGAAGAACTGTTCCAAAGTCAGAAATATTAAGCTGTTTATCATAGCTTTTTATCTGCTCTTTTATGACTGCTCCAATTTCTTCTGGTCTCAAATTCATAGAGCCTGCCTCCATTTCTAAAAATAATTTAATGAACTAACTGACCTGACATATCTTGCAATTTCTTGCGAATAGATGCATCAATCATCTTACCATCAATAAGAATCTTTATACCACCAATAAGGCTAGTATCTATTTCTTGGGTAAGCTTAACTTTTTCTCTAAGAAGTTTTCCTGTTTCTTCTTCTATTTTTGCCATTTTTTCCTCAGACAAAGGAGTAACCGTATAAACTACTCCAGAGCCAAGTCCCTCTGCCTTATGTGAAATCTTTTCAAATTGATCCACCATTTCTGCAAAGTAAGCAATTCTGCGCTTGTCGATAAGCACATAAAAGAAATTCATTAGTTCTTGAGAAATTTTTTCTTCAAAAACATCAGCAATAATCTTCTTTTTTTCGCTTCCTGTAATTGTCGGGTCGTTAATTAGCATAATGAAACCTGGTTCGCTTTTTAAAATAGAGCGGACCTCTTTGGCCTCTTCTAATAATTCTTTTTCCCTACCAAGATCTTTTGCAGCATCATATAATGCCTGTCCGTAAGTAAGGCTTACGTTTAATTCTTCCATTTAGCACTCCCTACCTCTTCAATTACTTGGTTTACAATTTTTTCTTGATTCGGTACGTCTTTTAATTCTTGGTTTAAGATTCTTTCTGCTACCAAGATTGCTAACATACTGATTTCATTTTTTATTTCGTCAACTGCTTTTTGTCTTTGTCTAACGATTTCCTCTTCGGCTTTTAAAACCAAACTATTAGCTTTTTCGTTAGCATCATCAAGTATTTCTTTTGCTCTTGCATCTGCTTTAGTTTTAGCAGCTTTAACAATGTCTCTTCCTTCTTGTTCTGCAAAAGCGATTTTCTTTTCATATTCTTCTAGCTTAGCCTCTGCTGCCTTATTCGCTAAGTCAGCACTGTCAAAGGCTCCTTGCAATCCTGCAGTTCTTTCATCCATAAAGTTTTTAACCTTATCAAAAAAAGCCTTCTTTAAGATTATAAAAAGAACCAATACTGTGATCATAAGCATCAATAGTGTCCAGTTAAAGCTGATTATAGGTGCTACAACTGTTGGACCTGATGCTGCGACTACAAAGTTGTCAAACATAAAGTTTTCCATTATCATTGGCGTCTCCTTAATCTGACCCCACTATTACATAAATGGGTTTGCAACTACTAGAATAATTGAGATGATGAATGTGAATATTCCTGTTGTCTCAGTTACAGCTTGTCCAACAAGCATAACTTGCATAATATCACCTTTTGCTTCAGGTTGTCTTGCAACACCTTCTACACCCTTGCTACCAATAAGTCCTTGGCCAATACCAATACCTAATGCTGCAATACCAATACCTAATGCTGCGCCTACTGCTGATAACGCTAATACTAATTCTGTACCCATGATTTCTCCTCCTAAAATCTACTACGTTTTTAAGTCATTCGACTATTAGTAACTCTTTTATACTAACCGCATATTTTCTTTGCGGGTAATAACGATTTCATTATTTTGTTCTAAATACTACCTATAGTGCTTAATAACTAATGCTTTTCGTGCTCTCCATCTGAAAGCATTTCCATACTGATAAATACCATTGATAACATAACGAATATAAATGACTGTAACAATGGTTCAAATATATCAAAAAACATATTCGCAGGTAACGGTAGCAATGCCTGGAACAGCGGAATAGGTAAGCCTACTGTTTCTGACAATGTTTCCAATCCACCAAGTAGCATATGTACTACAATGTATCCAGCTAAGATATTTCCAAAAAGTCGAAGTCCCAATGACACTGGGAAAGATATTTGCTCAATTATCTTCAGCGGAAACATAAATGGGTATGGATCACACATTTCTTTTAGCTTGCCTTTTACTCCATGATGTTTAATCGCAGTATACTGTATTATGCAGAATGTGAAAAACGCTACAGCCAATGTCATATTCAAGTCTGCCGTAACTGGTCTAAATCCAAACATTCCCAGCACACTACCAAATAGCAAGAAACAGAACAGAGTTCCTATGTAAGGAGCATAGCTTGTGGCTCTCTTTCCTCCCATTGAATCTTCAACTAATTTGTATATGGCTCCTACTACTGTTTCAGCCCAAAACTGCTTGCCTTTTGGAATTTTTTCTAATTTTCTAGTGGACCATAATGCAAGTATAATAATTATTGCAGCCACTATCCAGGCGAATATTACAGTCTCTGTGAGGAAAACTCCCGAATCCCCAAATTGGACAATTATTCTAGGCCCTATTTCCATACCTAGTCCTATTACCATATCCATTCCTCCTAAAATAAAATTTATACTTTTTGTAACTTAGAGGTTCTTGCTTCTAGCTAATGAAGGCTTAATAGCAAACAAGTATAGCATTGCTAGTTGTATTGTAAAGAATCCTATTGCGCAACCAGCACCCATAGTGTAAGAATGCATAACTGTTAATGTAAAAGAAATTCCATACAACACAAACCTGCTTGCAGATCCGAGCAAGTTAATTACTGGTTTTTGTTTCTCCAAAGAAATCTCTGTACAGATAGACATAATGATGAAATTCACTAAAGATACAGCAGTTCCTGCTGCCAAGCCTATTGTAAAATCAATGTCAAAGCCTAAGATAAACAAAGAAAAAATTTCCGCAACTAAGGCTATAACAACTGCTGCAATTAATATACCGTTTCGGAATTTTACCATGCTCCCCATTAATTACCCCTTTCATTTAAATTCAATTATACACCCGTAAATTAAAAAGTAAAGAAAAAAATACATTTTTTTTCGAAAAAGTCTGACAGTTAAAAAACAAACAATTTTTACACCAAATTAGTTATATTTTTTTACAAAATATAGCAATATCCTACTATTTTTCTTTTACTTCCATATTATTTATTACATTTCTAATCCACTTTCCTGATTTAAGACGTTTGATAAGAATAATTCCTTTAAATGTTTCTTCCAACTTTACAAATAGCACTACAATATATACTGGAAGACCTATCCATAAAGCTGTAATAAAAACTAGTGGCACTGCAATAATATACATTGTTCCCACTTCTATGAACATTGCAGCTCTCGTATCTCCACCGCTTCTCAAAATTCCTGTAATCATCATTCCATTGAATATGTTTAAAGGGAAAAATACGGCATAAATAATAATTATAATAAATGCAAGATCTATTCCTTCTTTAGAAAAATTATCTAATAATCCTAGGAGCGGATTTGCAAATACCACCATTAATGAGCCCATTACAATTCCAATAATTATGCCTATTTTGACAAGTATTTTAGCCATAGGGTAAACCTTATTTAGCTTCCCTTCTCCTATTTTTTGTCCAATAAGAATTAATGCTGCATCCCCTATACTAAATGAGGCCATGATAAAAATATCATAGATTATATCTCCTGCTCTTACTGCTGCAAACTCTGTGACTCCTATCCTAGCATAGGCCGCCACAAATAAAGCCCTACCGATTCCCCAGCAAACTTCGTTTATGATAGTAGGATAAGCATTTTTTGTTATTCGACCTAAATAATTCTTATTCCATCCAATATACTCTTTTGGTGTTCCCGCAATTACATTTTTTCTTCCAAAAACTATAATTAGAACCACTGACAATTCCAATAATCTGGAAATTGCAGTTGCCACAGCAGCTCCTTCGACGCCAAGTTTTGGTGCTCCGAAATTTCCAAAGATTAACATATAATTCAGAAATGTATTTGTAACAAAAGCTACTATACTCATATAAAGTGGGAGTTTAGTTTGGTGAGTAGCCCTAAGAGCTACGTATAACGGCTGTGTTATTGATACAAAGAACAAGGCAAAGGCAGCCGCCTTAGTGTACTCAGCTGCTAGAACAATTATTTCTGGAATGTTAGTAAATATGCTAACAATTTCAGTAGAAAAAAATCTACAACCGATAAAGAAACTAACTCCTACTAATACGGAAAATGTTAAAGAAAAACCTAGGGTCTTTTTAACATTTTTTATATCTTTTGCTCCCCAAAATTGAGCCAAAAAAGTAGAGCAGCCACTAGTAAATCCAAATATAAACATCCAGTATATCAGATATATCTGTAAACCTACTCCTACTGCAGCTAACTCAACTTCTCCAAGGCTACCTACCATAATGTTATCTACAAAGTTTAAAGATGTGCCAATCAAACTTTGGGCTGCTATTGGTAGTGCAATTCTTTTAATGTCACTATATAATTTTTTCTTTTCATTATCATTTAGAGTTATAGATTTATCTAGTTTAAACTCTTCCATGTTCATTATTTTAGGCCCCTTCAATTCAAAATCCATTTTCTATTCTAATTTTTCAGAAAAGAAAGGCTTATCTTCCTTCGAAAATTAAGCCCTCCTATCCACTAGTTCAACACTAGTAACAAGTTTTTATTCTTCTTTTCCCTTTAACAAAACAACTTTTAACCCTGCTTCTTTTAGTATATCAGTGGCCAACTTATCAGGGTAACCTTCGTTAACAATAATTTTGCTAATTCCAGCGTTAATTATCATTTTTGCACAGATAACACAGGGTTGATGTGTTACATACATAATACCTCCGTCTATGGACTGTGCTAAAGTAGCTGCCTGTACTATTGCATTTTGTTCAGCATGCAAAGCTCTGCATAGCTCATGCCTTTCTCCAGAAGGTACCTTTAACTGTTCTCTAAGACATCCACCTATTTCATCACAATGAGACACCCCTTTTGGTGCACCATTATAACCAGTTGCCACTACATGCCTATCTTTTACAATTACTGCACCTACATTTCTTCTTAGGCATGTAGATCTCCTTGCTGCTAATTTTGCCATTTCCATGAAATACTCGTCCCAACTCAATCTTTCCATCTTTTCCCCCTTTTTCTATATTTCATTAACTATTCCTTCACCTTTATTTGTAACTACATATCTTTAAAATATACTTCTTTTAGGTATAAACCGCAGGCAGGTGCTGTATGACCTGCATTTTCTCTATCTTTACTGAGAATTATTTCACCAACTTTATCAGCTTCTATTTTTCCTCTGCCTACATCTATCAAGGTGCCAGCCATTATTCTCACCATATTATATAAAAACCCATCTCCAGTTACAGCTATATCAATCACCTTCTTATCGTTACCAATGACTTCAGCCTCAGTTAATAAACCATTTTGATTTCCAATTATTTTTTCTTCAAATTTTATTGAAAACACTTCTCTAACCGTAGTTAATTTTTCAGTTCCTCCAGCAGCTTGGAAAGATGCATAGTCGTTCTTTCCTTCCATCTGTTTAGCTGCCATCTTCATTTTTTCCATATCCAAATCATATTCAAGTTGATAAGCATAATTATTCATAAATGGACTTTTATCGCGGCCTAAGATTATTCTATAGACATATGTTTTTCCTGTAGCGTCAAATCTTGGATGAAAATCGGTAGGTTTTTCAATAACGTCTAACACTCTGATATCCTCAGGTAATCTTCCGTTTAGAGTGGATTTAATTCTTTCAGTCGGAATTGGAACATTCAAAATAAAAGAAGCAGGAAAGCTTATAGCATGAACTCCTGTATCAGTTCTACTGCTTCCTTTTACTGTAATTTTTTCCACCTTTAACGAAGCTTTAATTGCTTCTTCTAAAGTTTCTTGAACAGTATTTACATCCAACTGCTTCTGCCAGCCATGAAATTTTGATCCATCATAGTTTATTTTTAATAATATATTTCTATCATCTAGTTTCTTTTTCAATTTATAAAATTTCCTTATTCATTTTTCACCATGAAATTTATTTCAATCTTTACTTATTTTAAATTTCAACAGCAACCATATATATCAATTAACAAAATGTAATTTCTTTCATACATTATTATGTCGATTTTTTATGCAATATTTTTTCTTTTATAATCCAATTTGAAAAAATATCCCCACATTTTCATTACTCATTACAAATAAAAAATAAATTAATGTAGCTCCACAAAAATAGTGACCAACCGGCCTTTCATCATCTTTTTTAATTTTGCGTCTAGCTAGCTTCCAAATATTCACAATAGCACTTACACAAAACCCTGCGCTAATTATTAGAATTATTCCTATAGGACCTGCAATAAAACCCAGCGCCCCACAAAGCTTAATATCCCCAAACCCTAGCCCATCTTTTCTAAAAATCAGTTTAGAAAATAAGCCTAAAATAAGCATTATGATAAATCCAACCAAAGCTCCTAGTGGCTGTATCCAAATAGCACTTCCTACTTCTATATAGTGCGGTACAAATCCCATTCCAGTGACTGTAAGAAGCATTACAAATTGATCTGGAATTATCATATACTTAATATCACTAATAGCTATTTCTAGCAAAATAAAAGTCGCCACAATGGCCGGAATAGCAATTTTTACGTCGTTTAATAAAAGTTGTAAGCTAACTATTGTGAACAGCGCCACAAAAATCCCTTTATACGGACTACTTTTTACTCTTTGGCAATCTCTCGACTTGAGCTCATCAGAAGGTTCTTCCCCATAATCACAAAGCCAAGTGGGAGGAATCCGATTAAATAGAAATACGGCACCATTACCAAGAAAGGTTCCGATGCCTATACTAATTGCTGTATACATAACTAGTTTTAATATTTCTTCTGTCATGTCTCACCTATTAAATTTTAAAAGAGCTTTTTAATCCTACTATTTTATTAAACACAAGGTCACCTTCTCCATTCTCATTATGTAACTTGCTATCCGCCACATAATAACCATGCCTGAAGAATTGAAATCTTTCTCCCTTTTTCGATTCTAATAAACTAGGTTCTGCGTATCCAATAATTTCTTCTAGTGTGTTAGGGTTCTCTACAGATTCCCCCGTAGGTTCACCCGCTTCATCTAATTGATCAATCATTAAATAACCATAGTTTCTGATTTTAACTTTAACTGCGGTTTTCGCATCAACCCAATGGATTGTTCCCTTAACCTTTCTTCCTGAAAACCCAGAACCACTTTTAGTTTCAGGGTCATATGTACAATGTAGTTCTTTTATACTTCCATCATCATTTTTAATAACTTCATTACATGTAATTAAGTAAGCACCTTTAAGCCTAACTTCGTTGCCTGGAAATAATCTAAAGTATTTTTTGATAGGAACTTCCATAAAGTCATTTCCATCTATGTAAATCTCTCTACTAAAAGGGACAGTCCTCTTTCCCATCTCTGGAACCTCTTTGTTATTCTCCATAAGACAATCTTCACTTGCTACTTCGTCATAGTTTGTAATTATAATTTTAATTGGGTTTTCTATTACATTTCTACTTACTACCTTAAGCTTCAAGTCCTCTCTAATACAGTACTCTAACAATCCTATATCCACCGTACTATTAGCCTTTGCCACACCTATCCTCTCACAAAAGTCTCGGATTGATTCTGGAGTATAGCCTCTTCTTCTTAATCCCGAAATAGTTGGCATTCTTGGATCATCCCAACCATCCACAATTCCATCATCAACCATTTTTTTTAGGTATCTTTTGCTCATCACCGTATTAGTAAGGTTAAGCCTTGCAAATTCTATTTGTTTAGGAGGAGTATTCCACCATCCAATTTCTTTTAGTGTCCAATCATATAAAGGTCTATGGTCTTCAAATTCCAATGTGCAAATCGAATGGGTAATACCTTCGATGGCATCCTCAATTGGGTGAGCATAGTCGTACATCGGATATATGCACCAGTCATCCCCTGTATTGTGATGAGTTGCCCGAGCAATTCTATAAATAACAGGGTCTCTCATATTCATATTAGGGGAGGCCATATCGATCTTCGCTCTTAGTACTTTTTCTCCATCTAGAAACTGCCCCAGTTTCATTTTGTTGAACAAATCAAGGTTTTCTTCTATGGTTCTATTTCTGTAAGGGCTTTCCTTTCCTGGAGATTTGAGTGTTCCTCTGTATTCTCTAATTTCTTCAGCACTAAGGTCACAAACATAAGCTTTCCCATTCTTAATCAGTTGTACTGCTGCGTCATACATCTGATTGAAATAATCTGAAGCCCAAAGCCTTTTATCCCATTTAAATCCAAGCCATGTAACATCTTCCTCAATCCCTTTGACAAACTCTATATCTTCTTTAACAGGATTTGTATCGTCATATCTAAGATTACATTTCCCTGAATACTTTTGAGCTGTAGTAAAGTTAAGGCAAATTGATTTTGCATGACCTATATGCAAGTGGCCATTTGGTTCAGGCGGAAATCTAGTATAGACTTCTCCCCCATAAACTTTTTCTTCATTATCTTTATCAATCATATTATGAATAAAATTACTGTTTTCTACCATGTCTTCCTCCTATAAATTCCATCTTTTAATTATAGCATATTATCATTGAAAAAAGGCATATTCTTATTTAAGAATATGCCTTTTGGCTGTTTTTTTATATGCCTAATGAGGTTAAGTTCCAATCACTTATTATTTCAAAGCTTTACTTAAATCCGCAATTTTTTTGATTCAACTTTTATTTAAATTCTCTTTCTAGAATCTTCATAATTTCATTTTCTTTTAAAACCTTCCCATATGAAACTACTTTTCCATCAACTACTAGGCCTGGAGTACTCATCACCCCATAAGATGCAATTTCGACAAAATCTGTAACGTGATCTACTGCAGTCTCAATTCCTAAAGATTCTAGTGCTTTAACAGTGTTTTTTTCTAAGTCAATACACTTTTTACATCCTACACCTAAAACTTTAATTCTTGCACCAGTTGAAGTAGATTCTTTTAAGCTAGCTCCGCCAGCTGTAGGTGGCACCTCTCAACAAGCTCCTGTAGATTCTTTTGCAGCCGCTGCTGCTTCATCTGCTACTTTTTTTGCTTCAATCTCCGAAGGAGTGCACATTCCTCCACAGTCACAAGGTATCTTCTTTTCTTTCTTTTTGCCAAATAATCCCATAATTCTTCCTCCTTACGTCTTAATTCTTTATACATGTTTTTTCTATTATACACTTTTAATTTATTAATTTACCCACTATAGCAATAAGTATGAAAAAGCATTAAATAAATATCCTACTAATACTATACCTATAGCTACTATTGCAATAAATGCACCTAACAGCTTTGGTTTAACTACTCTTCTCAACATTATCAGAGAAGGTAAGCTTAGTGCTGTTACAGCCATCATAAATGATAACACTGTCCCTAGCTCGGCCCCTTTGTAAAGTAATGCCTCTGCTACCGGAATTGCTCCGAAAATATCCGCATACATAGGGATTCCTACTAATGTCGCTAAAATAACTCCAAACGGATTATCTGTGCCCAGTACGCTTGCAATAATGTCTTCTGGTATCCAGTTATGTATTACTGCCCCAATACCAACTCCTACCAAAATGAAAGGGAATACTTTTTTAAATGTTGTAAGCATTTGTTCTTTAGCAAATGTAAGTCTATCTCTTTTGGTAAGTGTTGGCGCTTCAATGTCCACACTCCCTACTGATAATATAAAGTCCTCTATATGCCTTCCCATCTTCATTTTATCTAATAATGTTCCTCCTATTACAGCAATAATTAACCCAATTATTACATAAGCAATAGCTACCTTAGGTCCGAAAATACTCATTAACAAAATTAAGGACCCTAGATCTACCATTGGAGAAGAAATTAAAAAGCTGAAAGTAACTCCTACTGGCAGTCCTGCGCTTGTAAATCCAATAAACAGTGGTATCGAAGAACACGAGCAAAATGGAGTTATAGTTCCAAGTAAGGCCCCCGTACAGTTAGCTCCTATTCCTTTAAACCTTCCTAAAATCTTTTTACTTCTTTCTGGAGGAAAATAACTTTGGATATATGAAATCAAGAATATTAAAGTGCATAGGAGAATTACAATTTTAATTACATCATAGACAAAAAACTGTACGCTCCCACCAACTCTAGTATCTATATCCATTCCCAATGAAGTTAATATATTTCCTACTAATTCATTAAGCCATTGCATTCCTAGTATTTGGTGTTGAAAAAAGTCCCATGCTGATTTTAGTATTTCCATTGTATACCCTTTCTACTATAATAAGTTTCAACTGTATCTTAATATCTACTTTGCCTCCAATTGCAATGCTATAAATTCATATCAATTTTTTTTGATATTATACTTCATAATAAAAGCTATTTTTCAACAGCTTCTTTAATTCCCTTAACGGGCTTTTACGTTTTATACATCAAATTATCTTGATGTGATTATTATAAGCTTTTAGAAACCTATTGTCAAGGTTATATCAAAAAAATTTGATATATTTCCCTATGATAGATTAATCTTTGAGGTTAAATAAAAGCCCTTATCTTTCGATAAGGGCTAAATAATATTCGTTACGTTTCTAAATTATAGTAATCCACCGATTGAAACGAATAATGGTGCAAATACTACTGCTACAATTGTCATAAGCTTAATCAGGATATTAATTGAAGGTCCAGAAGTGTCTTTGAATGGATCTCCAACTGTGTCTCCAACTACTGCTGCTTTATGAGATTCAGAGCCTTTTCCACCGTGATGTCCTTCTTCAATGTACTTCTTGGCATTATCCCAAGCACCGCCTGCATTAGCCATCATAATTGCTACAAGTACTCCTGCAGATAAAGCTCCTGCTAACATTCCACCTAAAGCTGCTGGTCCAAGAACTATACCAATAATTAGAGGCGCTGCTATAGCAAGCACTCCTGGAGCTACCATCTCTTTTAATGCTGCTTTTGTAGATATATCTACACATCTAGCATAGTCTGGCTTATCAGTACCCTTCATAATTCCAGGGTTCTCTTTAAACTGTCTTCTTACCTCTTCAATCATTTGGTAAGCTGCCTTACCAACTGAGTTCATAGTCATTGCTGAGAATAAGAAAGGTAGCATAGCTCCTATAAATAATCCTATAATTACAATTGGCTCTAGTAAGCTAATTGCATCTAGTTTTGTAACTGTTGCATAAGTTGCAAATAGAGCAAGCGCTGTTAGTGCCGCTGAACCAATCGCAAAACCTTTTCCGATAGCTGCTGTTGTATTACCAACTGCGTCTAGTTTATCTGTGATTTGTCTAACTTCTGGAGGTAATTCAGCCATTTCTGCAATACCACCAGCATTGTCTGATACAGGGCCATATGCATCTACTGCTACTGTCATACCCGTAGTTGAAAGCATTCCTACAGCCGCTAATGCAATACCATATAATCCTGCTGTGTAGTATGCTACGAAGATACCTGCAGAAATGAATAGTATTGGCCATACTGTTGAAAGCATTCCTACACCTAAGCCTGAGATTATTGTTGTTGCAGGACCTGTTTGACATTGCTCTGCAATCTTCTTAACTGATTTAAAGTCGCCTGAAGTATAAATTTCAGTAACTTTACCAATAGCTATACCTACTACTAATCCACCAACGATTGCCCAAGCATAGTTAATAGTTCCAAGCATAAAGTAACTTAGTGCAAATGCGGCTATTACTACAATAGCACCACTTATATAAGTTCCAGCATCAAGTGCTTTTGCTGGATTTCCGCCTTCTTTACCTCTAACAAACATTATTCCTACAATTGAAGCTAACAATCCAATAGCTGATAGCACTAATGGGAATAAAGCTGCTAACATCTGATCCGAAGTATTTACTGCAACTACAGCAGCAAGTGAGATTGCTGAGATAATTGATCCTGCATATGATTCAAATAAGTCAGAACCCATTCCTGCTACGTCACCAACATTGTCTCCTACGTTGTCAGCGATTACTGCTGGGTTTCTTGGATCATCTTCTGGAATTCCTGCCTCAACTTTACCTACTAAGTCAGCTCCTACGTCTGCTGCCTTAGTGTAAATTCCGCCTCCAACTCTTCCGAATAAAGCCATTGAAGATGCACCAAGTCCAAATCCTGTAATTACATCTATACTGTCAAGTCCCATAATTAAGAATATAGTTCCTAATCCTAATAATCCTAGACCTGATACGCAAAGACCCATAACCGCACCACTTCTAAATGCTACTTTTAACGCCTTTGCCATTCCACCAGTTTGAGCGGCATTTGCAGTTCTTACATTTCCCTTTGTTGCTACTTTCATTCCAAAGAAACCTGCTAACACTGATAACAATGCCCCTACTACATAAAGTATTGCTGTTTCAATTCCTATTGCAAGCCAGATTAGTACAAATAATCCTATGATTACGATAACCATAGTTTTATACTCTCTGCTCAAGAAAGCCATTGACCCTTCCTTGATGTAACCTGCGATTTCTTTCATTCTGTCTGTTCCTTCTTCTACCTTGCCGATCCACGCTGATAAACAGTAAGCAACAATTAGTGCCGCCACTGCAACCAAAGGAACAATGATCGTCAATAATCCGATATTGGATGCCATAAATTTTCCTCCTAAAACAATTACAAAAAAATATTATTAACAAAAATAATCAGCAGACAATACTAATTATTTTCATAAAAACAAATTCATCAATTAGAATAATATTCTAATTATTTGTACATTTGAAAAATGCTGTATTTGGTTTTATTAATTTAGTTTTCTAGCATAACTAGTACTAATGATATTATGATGAAAAGTACTGCACAAATAGTTGTGAACTTTTCTAAAATGGCTTCATAACCTCTGCTTCTTTTCTTTCCAAAAAGCTGCTCAGCGCCTCCACCAATTGCACCTGATAGACCTGCACTGTTACTAGATTGTAACAAGATACTTCCTATTAGGACAATACATACTATTGCTAAAATTACCATTAAAACTGTTGACATTTGTCACCTCCTACTATAACCATTCAAGTATATCATAGAGATATTAGCATTTCAAGATTTTTTTAATAATGGATATTGAATTTTTAGTGAATTATTGTGAATTTTCTAATACGTCAATTCCAAAATCAATATGCATAAAAACCTTAACAAGCCCTACTCCTGTATAATATATAATGCTTGACTATTTTAAATATTTTTACCCTAGGTTATAAAATGCGTCCATTCCTGCATATTGAGCTGACTCACCAAGTATATCTTCTATTCTCAAAAGTTGATTATATTTTGCAATTCTATCTGTTCTCGATAAAGATCCTGTCTTAATTTGTCCTGCATTTAGGCCTACTACTATATCTGCAATTGTTGTGTCTTCGCTTTCACCAGATCTATGAGATACAACCGCTGTATATCCTGCTTTTTTTGCCATTTCCATAGCATCAAATGTTTCAGTAAGGGTACCGATTTGATTTACCTTTATCAAGATAGAGTTCCCTACTCCCATTTCAATTCCTTTTGATAGTTTCTCCGTGTTAGTAACAAACAAATCATCTCCTACTATTTGTACTTTGCTTCCTAGTTTGTCAGTCATTTTTTTCCAGCCATCCCAATCATCTTCCGAAAATCCATCTTCAATTGAAACTATCGGGTATCTATTGCAAAGATCTGCATAATAATCAACTAACTCATCAGCTGTTTTTTCGACTCCCTCTCCTGATAATTTATATTTGTTCGAATTACTATCATAAAATTCAGAAGCAGCCGCATCAAGTGCAATTTTGATATCTTTACCAGGTTCATAACCTGCATCTTCTATAGCCTCCATGATTACTTTGATTGCCTCTTCATTGGTAGCAAGGTCTGGGGCAAAACCACCCTCATCGCCTACTGCCGTATTTAAACCTTTTCCTTTTAATACTGCTTTTAAGCTATGGAAAACTTCAGCACCCATTCTTAAAGCCTCAGAAAAAGTCTCTGCTCCAACTGGCATTATCATAAACTCCTGAATATCTACAGTATTATCTGCATGAGCTCCTCCATTTATAATGTTCATCATAGGTGTAGGAAGCAATTTCCCATTAACACCACCCAAATATTGGAATAAAGGTAAGCCTACTGATTTAGAAGCAGCTCTTGCAACTGCCATGGAAACTCCAAGAATTGCATTAGCTCCAAGTTTGCTCTTATTTGGTGTTCCATCCAGCTCAATCAAGAAATTATCAATTGCAACTTGATCAAATGGATTAGCTCCGATTAGCTCTTCTGCAATAATTTCATTTACATTGTCCACTGCTTTCAAGGTTCCTTTTCCTAGATATCTAGATTTATCTCCATCTCTTAGCTCAACAGCTTCATAAGCTCCCGTTGATGCTCCTGATGGGACAATTGCTCTGCCTGCAGATCCGTCTGAAAGTAAAACTTCTACTTCTACAGTAGGATTACCCCTTGAATCTAGAACTTCTCTTGCAAACATTTCCATAATATGTGCCATTATTATTCCTCCTAAAGTATTATATTAACTAAAAATCTATAATTTGATTAAAGTCAGTTGGAACTAAACTTGCTCCACCTACTAATGCCCCATCAACATTAGGCATATTCATAATCTCAGTAGCGTTTCCTGGCTTTACGCTACCCCCATATTGAATTACCACTTCCAATGCAACATCTTCACCATAAAGTTTCTCAATAGTGTCTCTAATAAATCCACACATATCATCAGCATCTTCTGGCGTTGCTGTCTTTCCTGTTCCTATCGCCCATACTGGTTCATAGGCTATTACAAGTTTTTCAACATGGGAAGCAGAAATATTCATTAAGGCTCCTTTAACTTGTTTTTCCACAACTTCTTTTTCTTTTCCAGCCTCTCTATCTTCTAAAACCTCGCCTACACAAAGTATTGGAATAATTGGGCTATTGAAAAGCCTAACAAGCTTCTTGTTTACATTTTCATCAGTTTCGTTAAAATACTGTCTTCTCTCAGAGTGGCCTATAATACAATAGTCCACCGCTAATTCTTCAAGCATTGGAACTGATATTTCCCCAGTAAATGCTCCCTCGTCTTCAAAATGAACATTTTGAGCACCTACTTTTATATTAGTATCTTCTAGAACCTTCTTTAAAAGTTGAAGATTTGTAAAAGGAGCACAAATAGCAACTTTCACATCGGTTTCCCCCACAAGCCCTTTTATTTCTTCGGCAAAAATAAATGCATCTTCTTTAGTCTTAAACATTTTCCAGTTGCCTGCAATAAATGGTATTCGCATATAATTCTCCTTTATTTATCCTCTACAATATCTACTGCGGGCAAAGTTTCTCCTTCCAAAAACTTGAGTGAAGCTCCACCACCTGTAGAAATATGACTCATTTCGCTGGAAAGGCCAAACCCTAATACAGCTGCCGCTGAATCTCCTCCGCCAATTATTGTAACGCCTTGATTTTTTGCCATAGCTTCAGCAACTGCCCTTGTTCCCTTAGAAAAAGTCTCCATTTCAAATACACCCATAGGACCATTCCATATGACTGTTTGTGCCTTTTGAATTTCTTCTGTAAAAATTTCTGCAGACTTTGGCCCAATATCTAATCCCATCATATCAGAAGGTATACTTTCTCTAGAAGTGATTTTAGTTTCTGTATCATTATCAAATTCTTTTGCATTTAACACATCAACTGGCAGAAGCAACTTCACGCCTTTTTTTTCTGAATTATCTATAATGCCCTTTGCCAACTCAATATTTTCTTCATCCAAAATAGATTTGCCAATTTCATACCCCATGGCTTTGAAGAATGTGAAGGCCATTCCACCTCCAATTATCAAAGAGTCTACTTTATTAAGAAGGCTTTCAATTACCAGAATCTTATCGCCTACTTTTGAACCCCCAATTATCCCAACAAATGGTC
Source organism: uncultured Oscillospiraceae bacterium (assembly GCA_964370075.1). Classification (GTDB taxonomy): domain Bacteria; phylum Bacillota; class Clostridia; order Peptostreptococcales; family Anaerovoracaceae; genus CAYJHC01. The sequence continues at coordinate 17,493 of CAYJHC010000005.1, forward strand.
TATCAGGGTTCTCTACTACATCACCTAAGTATTCAACTTCTTTTTCTAACAAAAATCCTAGTACCGCTGGAATTTCTTCTGCTACACCTACCGTTGAACAGTGTGCTCTATGAGCAGTTCCAAATGCATCGTTTACAAATAAATCTCCTAAAGAAGCCAATTCCATAGAAAAAGTTTTTTCATTTTTAGTTTCTTCTGGTCTAAACCTTGTGTTTTCTAAAAGAAGGATTTCTCCATCTTTTAAGTCACTAGCTTGTTTTATTACATTTTTATCAACTACTGTTTCACTTTTCCCAAATGTAACCTTTACTTCTTTCCCCATTTCTTTTGAAATAATATCTTTCAAAACAGGTGTTATCGGCTCCAATGTAAATTCCATATTAGGTTGGCCTTTTGGTCTTCCTAAGTGAGACATAATTATTACTTTTGCATTATTATCTAAAAGGTACTTTATAGTAGGAATCGATCCAACAATCCTAGCATCATCCGTAATTTTACCATCTTGCATTGGAACATTAAAATCACATCTTACCAGAACTGACTTGCCCTTTATGTCTACATCTTTGATAGTCTTTTTCATTCCTAAGTTGCTCCTTACTATGAGATGTATGTTAATAGATCAATTACTCTATTTGAGTAACCCCACTCGTTATCATACCAAGATACAACTTTAACCATATTTCCATCCATAACCATAGTAGACATTCCATCAACTATCGATGATCTTGGGTCTTCCTTAAAATCAATTGAAACTAAAGGCTCATCACAAAATCCTAAAACTCCATTTAATTCTGAGTTTGCTGCCTTAGCAAGCACACTATTTACCTCTTCAGCAGTAGTTCCTTTTTCAACTTCAAACACTACATCTACAACCGATACTGCAGGAGTTGGAACTCTCATTGCGAATCCGTTTAACTTACCATTTAAGTGTGGCATTACTAATCCAATTGCTTTAGCTGCTCCTGTTGATGTTGGAATCATTGAAACTGCAGCAGCTCTAGATCTTCTAAGATCACTATGAGGTGCGTCCAAGATTCTTTGGTCTCCTGTATATGAGTGAATTGTAGTCATAAGCCCCTTTACAATTTTAAAATTATCATCTACTACTTTTACAACAGGCCCTAGGCAGTTTGTCGTACAAGAAGCGTTAGAGATAATATTATGCTTTTGAGGGTCATAATCCTTTTCGTTAACACCCATTACAATTGTAACATCGCAATTAGTCGCTGGCGCAGAAATTATAACCTTCTTTGCTCCTGCATTAATATGTGCCTTTGCTTTCTCTCCATCAGTAAAGAAACCAGTTGCTTCAATTACAATATCTACCTCTAACTCTTTCCACGGTAAGTTTGCAGGATCTTTCTCAGCATAAATTTTTATTTCTTTACCATTGAAAATAATTGCATCATCAGTTGACTTTACATCATCCTTAATCTGACCAAAGCAGCTATCGTATTTTAGTAAATGCGCCAATGTCTTTGGTGTCGTTAGGTCGTTTATTGCAACTACCTCTAAATTCTTCTCCATTGCAACTTTAAATGCGTTTCTACCGATTCTGCCAAATCCATTAATGGCGATTTTCTTACTCATAAAATTCTCCTCCCAAGCTTTCATTTATTAACTATTTGTTATCTATATTTTAATACGTGTCCTGTATTATTATGACCCAAATTAACTTTTGTAGCTAATATCTCCTTCGTTTTGTCGAAGAAGGTATATCCATGCTCTCTCTATATTTTGTTACTGTTCTTCTAGAAATATCAAAGCCTTTTTTTGTAAGTAGGTCAACTATGCTCTGATCACTTAAAGGTTTTCTAGGGTCTTCCTCTCCTATCAGTTCTTTTATATTAGCTTTTACACTAGTAGAGGAAACACTATCTCCACTCTTGCTTCCTACTCCCGATTTAAAGAAATACTTAAGCTCTAAAACCCCTCCATCAAACTGCATATATTTACCGTTTATAGTTCTACTAACTGTAGATTCATGCACTCCTATATGATCCGCAACAGTTTTTAATGTAAGTGGCTTTAAGTAAAGCTCCCCTTTTTCAAAAAAGTCATTTTGAAATTCTAGTATAGCATCAATTACATTTCTAATTGTTTCCTGCCTTTTTTCTATACATTTAATTATCCAAAGCGCAGAATTCACTTTATCTGTAAGGTATTTTTCTAATTCTTTGTCTTCATTTGCATTTTCTAGCAAAGTTTTGTAGTAGCTACTTACCAATAGTGATGGTACACTATCATCTTTAAACTCTTTTTCATATCCGTTTTTCCCTTTAGTTATTATAACATCCGGATTAATGTACACCATCTCTTCACTGTTTCCAAAGTAACTTCCTGGCTTAGGGTCAAGAGTTTTTATCAGTTCTCTTATGTTTTCAACTTCTTTATTTGTAATTCCAAGATTTTTAGATATTACTTGAATTCTATTTTCTGCAATATCCTCTAGATGATATTTTACCACTGTTTCTAGCAGTTCATTTTCATTGCCTAGCCTCCTAAGCTGAAGCAACAAGCAGTCCTTTAAGTCAATTGCACAAACCCCCGCCGGGTCAAAAGTTCTTATTAATCTTGCAACAGATTTAACCTTTTCTTTAGGACAACCTAAAGATTCCACAATATCATCTATTGTGGAAGTCATATAGCCATTTTCATCTAGTGTATCAATTATATACTCACCAATTTCTCCATGGTCTTTTGAAATTGAAGAAACTGAAAGTTGAAACTTTAAATGTTCATTTAAAGTCTGCTCATCTTGTCTATATTTGTCTGTAAACTCTCTGACATCATCGTCATCTCTTCTTTTTGTCTTATATGGTTGCTCAACAGAATTTTTATTCTTAATAAAGTCCAAAGCTTCTTTCGAGCTAAACCCTGAGTCATCACTATTTGTGTTTTTATTTTTTTCTAATTCTTCCTTAACCTCAAGAACAGGGTTAACTAGCATTTCTTCTTGGACATAAGAAGATAACTCCTGTACTGTATACTGGAGTATATTTATTTCCTGTATCATTTTAGTCGACACCATCATTTTTTGTGTCTGTTTTATATTTAAAGAATAATCTAGTTTCATAAAAGTATTATATCAATTTGAACTAAGCTTTTCTAGTCGCTTTTTGTCTTTTTCTATTTTTTTTATTTTTCCCTTTACATTTATAACGGAATTGGCACAATTAATGCTATAAAGTCTGTAATATTTATCATTTTCTCAAATCAAATTTGGAAAAGATAATTGCCTAAGTCCTTCATATAATATTATATTCACTGCATTAGAAAGATTTAGAGATCTTAGTCTTTCGTCTTTACCCATTGGTATTCTAATTGCTTGTCCCTTATCGCTTTCAATTAGCTCTTTTGGAAGGCCTGCAGTTTCTTTTCCAAAAAGTATCATATCTCCTTCTTCATATTCTATATCTGCATATGTCTTTTTCGCCTTAGTCGTTGCAAAAAACAGTCTTCGCCCTTGATTGACCTTTAAAAATTCATCTAATGATTTATAAGTCTTAAGCTCTAAAAACTCCCAATAATCTAAACCTGCTCTTCTTACACTTTTCTCATCAATGGAGAATCCTAAAGGTTCAACTAAGTGCAAGACGGTACCTGTTGCTGCACAGGTTCTTGCTATATTTCCAGTGTTCTGTGGTATTTCAGGTTCTACTAATACTATTTCCATATTTCTCTCCTTCGTTTAAAACAACAATCCTTCTTTGCTCATAACCACCTATTTCGTTTTTCAGGTTAGAGTTTAGCACCATAGAAGGCTTTTAACTCAAAATATTTAAGCATAATTCATTAAAAATCATAATATTTAAATCAATTAAAATGCCTATTAAAATGATAATAACCTCTTTAAATATAGTTCATTTTAATGTATAATTCAAGGATAGGTTTTGATTAAGGAGGAAAATTCGAATGAAAAATGTAAATATTGCAATATTAGGTTTAGGCAACATCGGAACTGGTACATATAAAACTTTAGACATGAACAAAGAAGAAATAAAAAGAACCACTGGCCTTTCTATAGACGTCACCAAAATTTTGGAGCGTGAAATAGATATAGATAGAGGCATAGTTATTCCAAAAGAAAAATTCGCATCAAGCCCAGAAGAAATTTTTGAAGACAACAGCATCAGCATCGTTGTAGAGTTAATTGGTGGAATTGAGCCAGCAACTTCATTTATGCTTGCAGCTATGAATAGCGGAAAATCTGTAGTTACTGCTAACAAAGCTGCTGTAGCTGCTAACTTTGATAAGCTAACAGAAACTGCAAAGAAAAATAACGTAGAATTTAGGTACGAAGCAAGTGTTGGTGGAGGTATTCCAATTATTAATCCGCTTTCAACAGTGCTTAGAGGAAATAAGTTTGAAGAAATTCTTGGAATTGTAAATGGTACTACTAACTATATTTTGACTCAAATGACTGATTATGGCTTGGAATATGAAGATGTCCTAAAAGTAGCACAGGAAAAAGGCTTCGCTGAAGCAGATCCTACTGCTGACGTAGAAGGAATTGACGTAGCAAACAAACTTACAATTCTTATGGCCCTTGCTTTTGGAAAATATGTCAAGCCTGAAGAAATTCCAACTGTAGGAATCTCTCAAATCACTAAAGATGATATAGAAAAAGCTAAGGAAGCTAACTGTAAAATTAAGCTAATTGCTTCTGCTAAAAGAGTAGGTGATGATATAGAGTATTTTGTTAAGCCAGTAGAATTACACGCAGACCATCCGCTTGCAAGTGTAAGCAATGAATTTAATGCAGTCTTCGTTCAAGGAAACGCAGTAGGAGAATTGATGTTCTACGGAAAAGGAGCAGGCCCTCTACCAACAGGCAGTGCAATAATGGGCGACGTAATAGACATTGCAAGAATGAAATAGAAATTAGGAGGAAAATATGTCATTATTTAAAGAGTGGGAAACCCTAACAGCAAATCAAGATGAAAGTACTTTTGACGAATTTTGGAAAGAATACAGTGATGCGGAAATCAAGATATACACTCACATACTAGAATCAAAGAGCTCTCAGTTCTCAGGTTCAATAGCGGACCTTGCAGAAAAATTCCAATTATCTAAAATTATGGTAACAGGGTTTTTTGATGGAATTAATAGTAGCTTAAAAAAATCTATAGCAGTAGAAGAAATCCAAGAAGATACTGTGATTAATTTAGATATTGATTTCGAAAAGCTTTATTATAATATGTTAGATGTAGGCGCAGAACATTTATTTTCTTTAGAGGCTTGGGACAATGTACTGAGTGTTGAAGAAAGAGAAAGCATTCTAAAAAATTACAAAAAATCAAAGACTATTGTTAAGGAAAAAACTCCTGGAAGAAACGAGCCTTGCAACTGTGGTAGTGGAAAAAAATATAAGCACTGTTGTGGGAAATAGCATAAGCTAAAATTAAACTAAGGAAACATATAAAATACCGACCTCTCTAAGTCAGACCTAAAAATCTAACTTGAAGAGGCCGGTATTTTATTCCAAAATTTCTCCAGTTAATGCATGAATAACAATCGTATGTTTTTCTCCCTGATAGTAGTATTGTACTTTATATTCATTGTTCTTTACATCTAAAACATTTAATATTGCATCTACATCTTTTAAATTTAAACCTACAGACTGTAATGCTTTCTTCATAGAAAGTTCTTGTCCAAAATACTTATGGCCATCCGAAGGCAAGACTCTAAATTCTTCTTCCCCATCATAGCCACTTAATATTGTTCCCGTGCCAGCATCAGCTTTTATTGAGTATTCCTTTTCTCCTACTTTAAAATTCACATCATATATTATTCTATCATGTTCCTCGGTAAGCCTACTTTGAATTTCATCCGCCTGATTCTTTTTCAAGCCAAAATATTCTAAGGCTTGCTTTTCAATACTTTCCGCATCAATAGTTAAAAAATATTGTTCAGTTTTTGAATAGTTTTTCTCACAGCCACTTAGCACTAATATGCATAATACCGATACCATGAGTATTAGAATTTTTCCTTTTCCTCTCATTGGAAACCTCCTGCTAGTCGTAATATTCTTTTTAGTTTCCTGTATTCCCCAATCAAATTATTATTTTACCATAATCCTTTTTTTCGTTCTCTTTCTAATACATTGTAGTCTTCCCAGGCTTTATTGAATAAAATCCCAAGACAAAGAACCCAGGCTAATAGATAAAACCAAAGCAAAAGAGCAGCTACAGAAGAAAGTGATCCGTATATAATATCATAAGTTGTAGCCCTTCCAATATAAATAGAATATATGTAAGTCACCAGCAGTATTCCAGCTGAAGCAAATATTGCTCCTGGAAGCTGAGATTTTAGTGGTTTTTTTACTTGTGGCATTATATAGTAATTAAATAAAACCATCAAGAAAAATGCTCCTAAAGCTATTGGCCACCTAATTCTAAGCCAAACTTCAGTTCCCTCTCCTTCCAAACCAACTAAATCAAAAACCAGCTGCAGTATTTGTTCTCCATAAACAAGAACCAGAATTCCTGCCATTACTGTGACTAGTGTGAATATTGTTACTGGTACAGCTTTTAGCCTATCAATTATAAACCCCTTGCCCGTATATTCACCATCAGAAAAGGTAAAATTTGCAATTCTCATTAATGAAAACTGAGATCTTGATGCAGCCCAAATCAGTATGATGGCTAATATAACATTGGTTCCGTATGCGGTTTCATATGTTATCGCGCCAATAACCGATTCAATCATTTTATCGTCCCCTCTCTCTGTTAACCAGGATATTGCTGATTTTAGACTTTCTCCAAAAACCGCCCCTAATATCTGAGAAATAAGGACAAGCATCGGTACAATCGACAATGTAAAATAAAATGAAAGTTGAGCCGCCATACCTTGATAGTATGGGTTGCTAAATCGTTTTATTACTAATAATACCAATACAAATATCTTTTTCATTACTCCTTTTGTTCGCATAATCCCACTCTTCTACCACCTATTTTCAAACAATATCACCTGCCTACACAGTTTCACTTCACTTTTTTATTTTATGAAATATTCCAATGTACATGCCTCTTTTATTGTATATTCCATCTTCAATTATATACCACTATTTGCAGAAAGCAATTTTTTTAATTCTCTTAAAGCCTTACCTCTATGACTAATCATATTTTTGGCTTCTTGAGTAAATTCTCCAAAACTAATGTCGTAGCCTAAAGGTTGGAATAAAGGGTCATAGCCAAAACCACCTTCACCTTGTTCCTTTAGCAGAATATGTCCTTCTACTTCTCCTCTGGCCGAAATTACTCTCCCATCAGGGTATACCATAGTAATTACAGATACAAACCTACCTGTTCTTTTTTCAAAGGGAATATCTTCAAGAAGCTCCTTAAGTTTATTGTTATTATCCTCATCAGTGCATCCAGGCCCTGCAAACCTAGCAGAGTAAACTCCTGGAGCTCCCCCTAAATAATCCACTTCCAAACCCGAGTCATCAGCAATAGTAATTTCTCCACTAACGTCCATTATCTCTTTTGCCTTTTTGTATGAGTTTTCTTCAAATGTAGCTCCATCTTCAACAACTTGTATTTCCTCTGGAATACCTGCTTCGTCTCTTGGAATTATTAGCATTCCAAATTCCTTAGTAATAGTCTCCATCTCAATTATTTTCTTTTTATTTTGAGATGCTGCAATTATTTTTTTCATTATTTTTTCACCTCTCCATATTGAACCAATGCCAATTGTAATAAGTATAGACTGCCTATTTCTCTATCAATAAAATAAGCAAGTATTAAGTCTGCTTTTAAGTTAATTTCTAGGTTGTACCCACCTTTTCTCAATAGTTGCCTGCCCTCTTCAGAAGGCATTTTTAACCCAACAACCAAGCCTATTAACTCATCTCTTCTCAAAGTGTTATTCTGGTTTGTTTCCCCTTTAGTAAAAATCTCCTTTTCAAAACCTGTTCTAGCATAAAACTCTAGATCTGTTAACCTTGCTTTCTTAATTGTGCTAAACAACTCTTCTTGGATAACTGCACTTCCCAGATTTTTCCCTACTGTTTTTTTAGGAATAATTAAATCACTTGCCCCATACATAGTACAAATCTCCATCAAGTTCGGACTAGTATCTGTATCTATAATTTTTCTATCAATATCAAAGTTTTTTAAAATATAATCTAGTATATCCTTTGCTAAACTCTCTTCCAGCAAATCTTCACAATCATTTTCAATCAAAATCTCTATGTTACATATATTTTTTTCTAAATGCTCCAACACTACCTTCTCTAAAGCAACCAGCTCTCTCCATATAATCCCATCATTTAGTTTATTACGAGTAACAGGTATGCAAATTGTGTTCATCTTTTTTCTTAAGGCTTCGTTCAGGCCATCTTTATAGCCTTCCCTTATTGCCTCTGTATACTCATTTTCTTCCACTCCACTATATTCTGGAATTCGAATATGAATGCTATTTTTCTTCTTTATTTTTGACAAAGTGTTTTTTGTATCTTTGTGGGTCGAAAATCGTGCTATTCTATCATCCCACATAACCGCCTTCCCTTTTATATTTGCTATATTTAATCTTTTTATTTCAAAAGGCATATACTTCCTTTCAACAATTAATAGTTTTACGAGTAATATTTGTTAAGTTGATTTCCTCTATCCAGTTTACCTAAAATATACTTTATGAGGCTCTGCTTTTATTTCCTTCGCCTCCATAAGTTCACTGACAGTAACTAATTGGTAGCCTTCTTCCGAAAGAGTCTCAATCAATCTAATACTTGCTTCTACAGTTTCCTTGTGCAAATCATGTAGAAGTACCACATCTCCATCGCCTACTTCTTTCATAACCTTATTATATATTTTGTCTGCATCTCTATAATACCAGTCTAGAGAATCAACAGTCCAATATATAAACGGAAAATTCCCTTTGGCACGAACTTTTGAATTTGCCAAGCCATATGGTGGTCTATAAGTTTCCACAACATATCCACCTGTAATAGCTTTAATATCATCTTGAACTTTATAAAGCTCATTGTTCAATCTATTAGTATCTTTTTTTTCTTTAGAATTAGCCAAAGCTGATAAGTTTGCGTGGGTCACACTATGAGCTCCTATCTCATTTCCCATGTTAACCATATCTATCAGCACTTCGTGTTGAGAAGCTCTAGAGGCCATCCCTCCTAATACGTAGAACGTTGCAGCTCCATCATATTTATATAGTTCTTCAATTATAGGCCTTGTGTTTTCCTCTACTGGGCCATCATCAAAAGTAAGTGCGACCATAGGCTTATTAGGGTCTACGTATCTAAGCGGACTAGTGGCCTTCATCTCTGGGTTCTTTTGTTCAACACCCAAATCTAAATTAATACTATTAGAAAAAGTGTCTAGCGGTAGTGAAAATTGTAATCCTTGACCTTCGTAAATATTATCATAAATAATATTTATTTCATTACCAGTTATGGTAAACTCATAGGGAATTTGTTCACTTTCCAACTTTTCCTTAAATTCATCAGTACTCACATAGCTAGCTAATTTTTCATCATCTTTCATACTAGCCTTAGTTCCCATTTTGATATGAAATTTAAGGAGGTCCCCTAATACCTCAGTAGTTATTTCTTCTCCTTCTAACGAAAAAAATTCCGTATTATTGTTTTCTAAAGAAGTGTACTCTATCCCTATATATTTTTCATTATAATTGGTAAATGAGTAATCAACTGACAGCTTTCCACCATGACCTTTAGATTCAAAGAGTATTCTCTCAGCATTTCTTCTTGCTTCTTTCCCTTCTTCTCCAATTAAGCTAGGATAATATACAATTGTTTTTTCTTTTCCAAAAAAGTCACCAACATATTTACTTTCTTTATTGCTGCTAGGGTAGTCTTCTTCCATTCCCGTCACCAGTGGAAGGCTTCCACTATTAACAACCATCATTATGCAAATAATAAATATAGCTGCAACAACTACTGCTAAAGCAGAAAAAGCATTAAACATTTTAGGATCTTCTTTTTTTTGTTTCTGTAAGTAATCAATTAAATGGTTACTTACACTTTTGATTTTTTTTAAAAGTGGTGATTTTACAACTATCTCTTGGATTTTGCCATTTCCAGCCTCTACTTTGCAGTTTTCCGAGTCATTTATTCCATCAATCTCTACTTTGCAGTTTTCTGAGTCATTTATTCCATCAATCTCTACTTTGCAGTTTTCTGAGTCATTTATTCCATCAATCTCCACTTTGCCAGCCTTAGAGTTCTCAATTAACTTTGTTTCACCTTGTGGGTCATTTAAATTCACTTTATTCTTTTGACTTACATTTTCATTTTTGTTTGATCTGCTTTTTTTCTTTCTTTTCTTATTTGTCATTCTTCCCCTTGTTCCATTGTTGTCATTTTAGTGAAACATATTGTTTCTTATATTATTATAACTTTTTTTCGCTATAATTCATAGTGATTGATAATATATTCCGGGGTTTTCGCTTATACAAAAAGAGTGTAGCATTTTCACTGCTACACCCCCCAACCATAAAGTTTTCTTTCATTTATTAAAATGCGCTTTCTCCATCTCCTATAGATATATACCAAGCTTCCTTTACTTTTACATCCTCTTCCTTTACTTTTTCTGTTAACGGCAATACAATCATGGTTCTATAGTTTTCTCTATGAGATTTAATGTTTGACATAAAATGATATTCTTCAAAAACTTTTCTGTATTTCCCATAATACCCAGTTAACACTTGAATACTTTCAGTTACTCCATCATCACAGAACTTAATTGTAGCATCAAGTAAAGTAGAAATATAATCTTCGTTCATAGGATCTGTGAAAATTTCAAGTATTTGTTTTACCCTTTTTCCACGTATTATTGTATATCCAATTTTTTCTCCCTTGGAAGTTACCATCAAAGTAGTATATTCTTCAGTAGGCATTTCATTATATCTGTAATTTAAATATTTATAATCTCGAGCTATTAGTACTTCATACAAGCCTTTGTACTTTTCCCAAACTTCATTTACATCTTCAGGAACCTTATCTAGTTTCTGAATTTTTAGTTCCTCTACTTTGTCCTTTTTTGTTTTGCTTAATACTTTTGCTTTATAGTATACACGGTACATTCCATTTATCATACTGGCCAAAAATCCAACTTTGATTTTTGACTTTAATTTCATTGTAATATTTACAGGAAGAACGAATATATCTTTAACAAAAACGGTTTCCCAGCCAAACTTATTATAACCAGGATATGAGGTTTTATTTGCAAAACCCAATATAATATCAAGGCCATTTCGTTTAGCGTAGTCAATAGAATTTTCTGTCATAGTTTTAAAAATTCCCTGCTTTCTATAGTTCGGATGAGTCATAGTCCTAACTGAATGTGCAGTTTTAAGTATATCTCCTTTTACATAAAGTTCACAAGGCGTAAGACCATCTGCTGCAATCATCTTCTCATCTTCTTCACAGTCTTTCATTATATACATCATATTCGCATCATTAGGTGGATTGTATGGATTATTGTCATAATACCACTCATAAGCGTCCCTTTGCCTTCTAAAAGCATCGTCTTCAAAGCAAGTAGTGCACAAATCTTGAAATTCTTCATACTCATTTTTTAAATCTAAAACATCTATTCTTCTATTAAACTTTTTTGGTTTCCCACTTTCCGTTTCTTTCATTGATAACCTCCTTAATTTCACATAACCAACCTTTATTATAAAGGATAATAATATGTTTTGCAAGGAAAGTCAGGAAAGGCTAACAGCTAAATGTAATTCTATATTTCAAATCTATTATAAGTCTCATAACAATCTACACAGTATTTTTCCTCACCTTTTACTCTAATCCAATTAGCTCCAGTCATTTCTCCGCAATTTGTACAAGCATATGAATCAAAAATTTTTGCCTCTACTGGAAGTTTTAACTTGACTTCTTTTATTTCAAAAATGTCCTTAGGTTCTTTACTCATCACATAGTTAAACGAGTCTTCTTTACTCATATCCTTCGGTCTCTCAAGCAATACAATTCTTACTGATTCACCAGTTTTTCTATTAAAAAAAGTGAAGGCTTGCTTTCCTGTCATATGAAATAACAGGTTCCCTTTTCCTATACTGCACCCTAATATAACTTGAATCGCATCAATTCCGCAGGCATCATTTTCTGCAATGCAAACTACCTCCTCATCATCTGAAAATTGCAACTCTAGTAGTTCCATCCCATATCTAGCAGCCTGAAATCCTATAGCTAATCCTCCACATGTATGCCCATGAAAATCCAGCACCTTTTCCCACAGCTCTTCCTTATTCAAATTTTTTATATCTTTCATTCTTTTCTCCAATCAGTTATACTTGTACCACTACTGGCCTCTCTTTATAATCAATTATTTCCACATCTATATTATACACATCTTTTATTATTTTTTCAGTGAAAACTTCACGTCCTCCTTGTGCTTGAATAATTCCTGCCTTTAAAAACACAAAATCTGTACAATACTTAATCGCCAAATTCAAATCATGAAGAACCACTACAACACCAATATTTTCTTTATTAGATATTTCATTTATAGCTTCCATCATTTCCATTTGATTTTTAGGGTCTAAATTACTCGTAGGCTCATCTAAAAGGAGAAACTTTGGTTTCTGTGCCAAAGCTCTAGCCAGCAGCACTTTTTGAAACTCTCCTCCCGAAAGTTCGTCACAAAACCTCATTGACAGTTCAACTATCTCTAGTTTATTTAATATTTCTACAACTATTTCCTTATCTTCCTGGGTAGGCTCCCATTTAATGTACGGCTTTCTGCCAAGAAGTACAGTATCAAAGACCAAGCTATGAGTAGGTCTTTCATTTTGTGAAATATACGCTATCTCTTGAGCCATTTCTTTTTTAGTAAAATTTTCTACAGCTTTGCCATTAATTAGAATTTCACCATTAGTAAATTCAAATGTGCGATTTATACACTTTATTAACGTGCTTTTTCCAGCCCCATTATTTCCTAATATGCCCTTTACTCTGCCTTTTTGAAAATCTGTATTTATATCTAGAAGGATTTTTTCTTCACTCTTACTATAGGAGAAGTCTAAATTGCTAATCTTTATCATAAACGTCTCCCTTCCTTAATTAGAAGCCACAAAAATAAAGGTGCGCCTAAAAAAGATGTAATGGCACCTACAGGTAAAACTACTGGTGATATTATCATCCTTGCTAAGGTGTCTGCTAGAAGAAGAATTAAACCACCCATAATTGCTGTTGCAGGAATTAAATGTCGATAATCATCACCAACTAACCTTCTAACAATATGTGGTGCAACTAAGCCTATAAAACTTATAATCCCTACGAAGGATACAGCTACTGCTGCAACTAAAGAAGATAGTCCCATCCCAATAAGCATTGTCTTTTTTGTATCTACCCCAAGGCTACCTGCTGTAATCATACCACTTTTCATCGCATTATACGTCCATCTATTACAGACAAAATATATAAATATCAAAACTAATATAATAGTGATAATTATTATTTCTCCCCAAGATGCATTCCCTAAATTTCCAAAAGTCCAGAAAACCAGAGCGCTTATCTTGGAATCATCAGCAAAGTACTGCAGCAACGCACTTCCTCCGGTAAAAAGTGAACTAATTGCCACTCCTGCCAGTACTAAACTTGCTGCACCCATATTCTTACTTATCCTAGAGAATACAATAATCAAAGCTGTAGAAAGTAATGCAAAGAATAGAGCTGATGCAACAACTATATATGGACTATTTATTTCAATAGAATACGTCGCAGATGCATCTGCAACTACCCCACCACCAAATACTATTATTCCAATCGCCGCCCCAAATGCAGCCCCTTGAGAAACTCCTAATGTTGAAGCTGAGGCTAAAGGATTATTGAGAACACATTGCATGACTACTCCCGAAAGACCTAAGCTTGCACCTACTACTAGTGCGGTTACTATCCTCGGAAGCCTAATATTAAAAATCACTGCTTCCATTGATGTATCTCCGAACCCAAATAGCGTCTTTACCACTTGAGTAAAGCCTAAATTAGTTGGCCCAAGACTTACTGCCCATATTGCCGAAATACAAGTAAAAATAGCAATAATAAGAATTACTAGTTTTTTCTTTCTCAAATGAGCTTCATATTTTCCTATCGCATTACTATTATAATGATGCACAATACTCTCCTCTTACCATTTAATCTCTTCGTAATAGCCGCCATAATCCTTAAGTGTATCCGAGAAGTTCTCAGCACCTAGCATAAACTCTATTATTTCATCTGTTTTTTCATCAATATTCACGTCAGAGAATTCATCAGGATAAAGAGTTTTTCCTATGAAATAGCCTGTGCATAACGGAAGCTCTACATTTGTAAAGTAGCTCGTAGAACTAGGATGCTGATACATTTGATTCTCCTCATAAGCTGTAAGCTCCTCATAAAACCTTGGGTTTTCTTTTTCATCTTGCTTTACCAATGGGACTCCAGTAAAATCACAGAATATATAGTCTGGATCCCAAAGAAGAATTTGTTCTTTGTCAACTTGAACTCCTAGTGTAGTCCCATATTCTTCATTTTCAGCCGGATTATTTGCATTTAATGCAGTGAGCAATGGGTCATTAGGTCTTATACCATCTATTCCCTTTGCACCATTGTATGTTGCTGCAGCTGAAATAACTGAAGGTTTATCCTCTTCAGGAATATCTTTGGTTCTCGTGCCTAAATCAGCTAATACTCCATCAATGAAATCAATAATCTCTTCAGCTCTTTCTTCTTCCTTTGTTACTTTTCCAATTAGCCTTAGAGCCTCATTGTAGTCATCTCCAAAAAGTACACCTTCTGGTAGGACAACAACTGGCACTCCTGTTTTAGTTTGTATATCTTCCGCTATATCCTCTGTCCAAGTAGTAAAAATAACATCAGGGTCTGCTTCTATCATAGTTTCTGGGTAATAATCTGTATTTCCAAAAGCATCGCTTCCTACAACTGGTAGGTCTTTCCATTTTTCTTTATTTACATAAGCATAAGTAGTCATAGGCGTCACATTTTCCCAATCCATGCCAGATGCTCCTACTACCTTATCTTCTAACCTCATATATGAAATCATTCTTGGGCTACTTCCTGTGGCAATAATTCTCTCAACATCTTCTGGAACAATGACCTCACGACCTGCCGCGTCGGTTATAGTCCTTCCTTCTGTATCTTCTTGGCTTCCACAACCAGTTATCAAAATCGTCATGGAAAGAATTAATAATACTAGCACTTTAAATTTCATATAATACCTCTTAACTTCACTTTATCATTCTAACGTACTGAATTAGTATATCTTTCTATTTTGCCCTTATCAACCCCCTAGTAGGGTTAGAATCAGCTAAATCAACTCTAAAGTTACCAAAATCCTTTCTTCTTTATTTTGGTTTCTATTCCCATTAATAACATAATTCTACGTTACATCTAAAAAAATACCAACTCAATTCCATTTTGAATAAAGCTCCCTTAATCATAACGCATCAAACTTTAGACGTAGTCAAAAAGAAATTATTTCTATAAAAAAGAACCTTAGTATTGCTACTAAAGTTCTTTAATTTAGGTTTAATTTAAAACTACTTAACTTCTACTGAAGCTCCAGCTTCTTCAAGTTGAGTTTTAACTGCATCAGCTTCACCCTTCTCAACGCCTTCTTTAATGTTTGAAGGAGCGTTATCAACTAGCTCTTTTGCTTCTTTTAGTCCAAGACCTGTAAGTTCTCTTACAACCTTGATTACTTTGATTTTCTCTGCTCCAGGGCCAGTAAGAACTACTGTGAATTCAGTTTGCTCTTCTTCTGCAGCTCCTGCTACTGCTCCACCTGCTACTGCAACTGGTGCAGCTGCTGATACTCCAAATTCTTCTTCACAAGCTTCTACTAGCTCGTTTATTTCTACAACTGTCATGCTTTTTAGCGCTTCTATGATTTGAGTCTTATCCATTTCTATTTCTCCTTTTCTGAAATTCTATTTCATATTTAAAATCTCGTATTGATTTTATATTAATTTATAATTTTTAATTTATGCTTCTGCTTTTTCGTCAGCAATAGCTTTAAATGTTCTAACTGCCTTAGATATTGGCGATTGTATGCTACCCATAAACTTAGCAATAAGCACATCTCTTGATGGAATGTTAGCAAGCTTTTCAACTTCTTCAGCCGAACAAACTTTTCCTTCAACAACACCTGCTTTTAAAGTCATTTTCTTCATGCCTTTAATAGCTTCATTAACTAATCTAGATGGTGCAGTTTCATCATCATAACTGATAGCAAAGGCGCTAGGTCCTTCAAGAACCTCTCCTAGTTGCTCGTATTCTGTTCCTGCAATAGCTCTTTTAACTAATGTATTTTTGTAAACAGTGTAATCAACATTTGCTTCTCTAAGTTTACATCTTAACGCATCCGCCTCAGCTACAGTTATTCCCATATAGTCAACAACTACAGCAGACTTAGCTTTAGAAAACTTTTCACTAATTTCATCAATTACGACTTGTTTTTTCTGGTAAATTTCTTTTGTCTCGCTCATTTTACATCTCCTTTCTGACCATGCCCGTATGCACAATCTCTTTTCTTTGGTACTTATAAAAAACCTTGCCTGTTGTACACATGCAAGGTCAATATTTTTATATTGTACCTCGGCGGGAAATTAAGTTTTCACACCCGCTGTCTACGGTTTTCTTTCATTATTAAGTTAAAGTTTATCCGGTATATTAGTTTCCTATCTTAGCTGCGTTTATCTTAGCTCCAGGTCCCATTGTAGAAGCAACAGTGATGCTCTTTAGGTATGTTCCTTTAGCTGCAGATGGCTTAGCTTTTACGATAGCTTCTAATAGTGCATTAAAGTTATCAGTTAACTTCTCTGCTCCAAATGAAACTTTTCCGATGTTTGTATGTACAATATTTCCTTTATCTAGTCTATATTCTACTTTACCAGCTTTGATTTCTTCTAAAGCTTTTTTAACATCCATTGTAACTGTTCCCGATTTAGGATTTGGCATTAAGCCTTTAGGTCCTAATACTTTACCTAGTCTACCAACAACTCCCATCATATCTGGTGTTGCAACAATTACGTCAAAATCAAACCAATTTTCAGTTTGAATCTTTTGCGCAAGTTCCTCAGCTCCTACAAAATCAGCTCCAGCTTCTTCTGCTTCAGTCGCCTTAGGTCCTTTTGCAAATACTAATACTTTTTTAGTTTTTCCTGTTCCGTGTGGAAGTACCATCGCTCCTCTAATTTGTTGATCTGCGTGTCTTCCATCTACTCCAAGTCTAATGTGAACTTCTACGCTCTCATCAAACTTAGCGCTAGCACCTTTAACTACAAGTTCTAGTGCATCTTTTTGATCATAAAGCTCGTCATGGTTTATTAACTTAGCGGCTTCTAGATATTTCTTTCCGTGTTTAGGCATTTTTTCCTCCTCTTGGTACTAACGGCTTTCGCCTCCCAATAATTAGTCTTCAACTACAATTCCCATACTTCTTGCTGTTCCACAAATCATTTCAGTAGCAGCTTCCACAGTAGCAGCATTTAAGTCCGCCATTTTTGTCTTAGCGATCTCTTCTGCTTGTGCTCTTTTAATAGTAGCTACTTTAGTTTTATTAGGTTCACCAGAAGCTTTATCTAATCCAGCAGCTTTCTTTAAAAGTACTGCAGCAGGTGGTGTCTTACATATAAAACTAAAGGACTTATCTGCATATACTGTAATTACAGCCGGTATAATCATACCTTGTTGGTCTTGAGTTTTAGCATTAAACTGTTTACAGAAATCCATAATGTTAACGCCTTTTTGACCTAGGGCTGGTCCAACAGGTGGTGCAGGTGTAGCTCCTCCAGCAGGGATTTGAAGTTTGATATATCCGTCAATCTTCTTTGCCATTCTTTTTCCTCCTTTCCATAATATTCATATATGAAATGATATTATCATTTACATAACATATTAAAGTTTGTCTATCTGGGCAAATTCCAAATCGATTGGAATTTCTCTTCCATTTACTGAGACCTTAACCTTTGCTCTATGCTTATCCTCAACAACCTCTTCTACTACTCCAACTGAGCCTTCAAATGGTGCATTAATAACTCGAATACTATCTCCTACTTTAAGATCTAAATCCACATCGATTTTCTCTATTCCCATTCTTCTAACTTCATCTAGCGAAAGTGGTATAGGGTTTGATCCATGGCCTACAAAGCCAGTAACACCTTGGGTATTTCTAACTAAGTACCATGACTCATTTGTGATTATCATCTTAACAATTACATAGCCAGGAAAAACTTTACGGGACTTAACTTCCATTTTTCCTTTTTTTAATTCTACTTTTTGTTCTCTAGGCACAACTACACTTAAAATTAGATCTCCCATATCTCTATTCTCAGCTAATTTTTCTATGTTCAGTTTAACCTTGTCTTCGTGACCAGAATAAGTGTGAATAACATACCATTTAGGAGTACCATCACCACGCAATCCTTCCTGTTCACCAAACTCTCTTGCTTTTGTTTCAAATTCAGACATTATAATCCTCTTCTATTCCCTATAAATTAATTCCCATTAATTGCTTAAGAATTGCTAGGAAACCTGTATCAATAATCCAAAATGCTGCAGCGAAAAATACACAAGCAACTAAAACCAATGCAGTATATGCTCCTAATTCTTTTCTTGTAGGCCATACTACTTTTTTCATTTCAGTTTTTACACCTTTGAAATATTCTTTTAAACCACCTCTACGTCGCTTTTTTCCAGCTTGAGCCTGAACTGTTGCCAATCTACTTCTCTTTTTTTGAGGTTCCTTGGTTGCTTTTTCCTTAGCCATTTGTTTCTCCTTACTAACTACTTAGTTTCCTTATGTGCTGTATGTTTCTTGCAAAATTTACAGTATTTATTAAACTCAACTCTATCCGGGTTATTTTTCTTGTTCTTAATAGTGTCATAATTTCTTTGCTTACATTCTGTGCAAGCTAATGTTACTTTTACTCTCATTACTGCTATTCCTCCATTCAACTAAAAATTAGAGCCTTTTCGGCTCTCTTTGGCTATTCTATTCAAGTCGCTTAGATATTTTACCTCATAACAATTGAATTGTCAATAGTATCAAGGATTGAATTTAACGAATTAGGCAAAATTTTCTTATCCAAAAATTTCAACACAGCGCTATACAGCTATAGGTACACTGTGTTCCCACTTAAAAGGGTATTCCTAGCTCATTACTTCAAAGTAAAAAGAAAAGGGCCGCCTCTTTTAATTGAATAGTTGCGGTAAAAACTAGAAAGTATTTTCTTGTAAAAAAATGAGAGGAGGGATGCACATTCTAACCCTTCTCCTCTCAATAACATAATTGTTTTGTCAACATGTCACCAACACATAAATCGAACTATCAAAGTGGCCTTTCTACTCTGCTGAAAGTGCCGCCATAGTTATATAGTTATACGGTTTATTAAAGTGAGGCAAGAAAAAAATATCTGTAAGCTTTAATTTATCAATAGTAACTTTCTCTTGAACCGCTAACGAAAACATATGTATCCCCATAGACATATCATACGTAGATGCCATTTGCGCTCCTAAGACTACTCTTGTTTTCTTGTCATAAACTATTCTTAAAGTTACTGTATCATTTTCTTTCATGAATTCTGGCCTTTGGTTATCAGTAAATGCAGTTACCCCTACATCATATCCAAATTTTTTAGCCCGTTCTTCATTTAGACCCGTTGAAACCATATGTAATCCCCATATACTTATTCCATTTGACCCTTGAACTCCAATAGTTTCTAAAGCTGTTCCACAAACATTGTGTGCAGCCACAATTCCTGACCTAACTGCATTTGTCGCCAAAGCAATATAGTTCACATCATCAATACTATTGTCAAAAACTGTAGCACAGTCACCAATTGCATATACATCGTGATCAGATGTTCTTTGGTGTCTATCTATTAAGTATGCACCATTCTTGAATAATGTCAGGTTTTCTTCCCCTAGCTGGCTATTTGGTTTAAAGCCTACTGCTAAAATAACCATATCTGCTTTATATGTAGCTTTATCTGTTACAACTGCTTCTACTGCAGTTTCTCCCTCTAGCCTATCTACTTTTTCTCCAAACGCAAGCTTAACTCCATTATTTTTAAGAGTCTCTTCCATTTTTTCACAAAGGTCTTTGTCATAGTAGGTGCTTAGGCAATTTTCAGCCATATCAATTAATGTTACTTCTTTCCCAATTCTTACAAAAGCTTCTGCAAGTTCTACCCCAATGTATCCAGCTCCTACAACTGCAACTTTATTTACATTAGTAGATTTTAATTTTTCTATAACTTCTGCTGCATTTTGATAAAGTTTTACCTGCTGTACATTTTCCAAGTCTTTCCCTGGAAGATTTGGAATAATGGGCTTTGATCCTGTTGCTAAAATAAGCTTATCGTAATCTTCGACTATCTCATTCCCTTCTTTATCTTCAGCAGTTACTCTTTTGTTTTTAAAGTCAATATTTCCCACAGCTGTTTCCATATAAACTCTAGCGCCTTTAGATTCTAAAATTTCTTTATTTGAGTAGAATAAACCTTCTGCGCCTTCTATCTGCCTGCCTATCCAAAGAGCCATGCCACAACCCAAGAAACTAATATTATCGTTACTATCAAAAACTACAACTTCATTTCCTTTATAGTTATCTAAAATGGTATTAATTGCCGCTGTTCCTGCATGATTTGCTCCAACTACTATTATTTTACTCATACGTTCTCCTCCTCTATTACTATAGTTAAGTTTAGCTTTTAACTCTATATCTAATTTATTACCCATAAACATTTAATCCAAACCCTTCTCACAAAAAACATTTTTTACAATTCAAGCCTTTTTAGGCCCTATCAGTTTCTTCCCAACTCTGCTTACAGATTAACAATCATTTCATTTAAGCTTAGCTTTTCAAGATCAAACAATAAGCAATTAAACTATAGTTCTTCTAATTCAAACATTATGCCCTACATAAATCCGCTAATTTAGCAGAAAGAAATTCTAACCAATATAATTTTTAAGAGCAAAGAGGCTAACTAGAACATTCGCTTTGCTCTATCAT
The DNA here is from genome assembly GCA_964370075.1 of uncultured Oscillospiraceae bacterium. GTDB lineage: Bacteria > Bacillota > Clostridia > Peptostreptococcales > Anaerovoracaceae > CAYJHC01. The sequence goes on from CAYJHC010000005.1 coordinate 38,507, forward strand.
AATTTTCTACTCCCAATTTTCACTAAAATAGGCTATACTTAACAGTAAAGAATATGCACTAATACTATTTCCCTTTTAAATAATTTTTATTTTGCTCAGACATCTTTTCCCCCTATTGAAATGTAACCACGAAAGGAGTTTCTATGTTCTTCCAGAAAAAAAATGACTTAAAGAATACCTTCGCCCCATTTAATCAAGCAACCTCTTCTAGCTTAATAAATTTCAGCAAATTTATAGAGATATACTTCAAGGACAATCAGTCACCTTCTCTAGAAAAAATATACGAAAAAATTAACGAAGATGAGCATGCCTCAGATATATTAAGGAGAGATTTAATTTCAAATTTAACAAACATACCTATGCTCCCAAAAACTAGAGGAGAATTACTTGAACTTCTAATTTTGCTTGATGAAATACCAAATGCCTGCCAAGAAATATCAAGGCAAATTATTTGCGAGGCGGCAATTCTGCCTAGCTTTACTTCAACTTACATAACTAATATAGTATCAATCACCCTAAAACAGCATCAATCTCTACTTTTGGCATTAGAGAACCTCTTTGTCGATTACGAGCTTTTATTAAAAGAAACCCAAACCCTCACAGTAATTAGCAACTTAGAAAAGGAAGTAGACTATGTAGAGATTTCTCTAATTAAAGAAATCTTCCAATCAGATCTTCCTCTTGCCGAAAAAATGTATTTTAAAGAAATAATAAATAAAATCTGTGATATTTCTGATTTAATCGAAGATATCGCTGATTCAATTCAAGTAATGGCGGTTCTTAGAAAGGTGTAACAAGGCCTTCCAGAATCATAATTATGAATTACGTATTTTAGCAGTCTTCAGTTCTTTCACGATTCTAGACCCAATATAAATTAATAATAAGAGAATTGAAAATAAAATTGGATATTAAGGTAGGATAAATTAAATGTTAGGATTATGGTCAGTAACTTCAGGTGCATTCCTAGGATGGACCCTAGGTGCAAATGATGCATCTAATGTATTTGGTGTAGCTGTGTCTACCCGTGTAGTTAAATATTGGGTAGCTGTAACTTTGACTGCAATTTTTGTAATAATTGGAGCACTTTTTGATGGAGCCCACGGCATTGAAAATCTAAGTAACTACAGTTTTGAAAGCGGAGTAACTACAGTCCTTGCAGCATTTTTGGTAATGCTTGCTGCAGGAATAACTGTAATGGGAATGACCATACTTTCCCTTCCTGTTTCCACATCACAGTGTGTAGTTGGCTCAGTTATCGGTTACGGCTTACTTCAAGGGCAATCTGACCTTTCTGCTACGCTCAGCTTCTTAGGGGCATGGATAATAACTCCTATTGGCGCCGGTATTTTAGGTTTCCTAATGTACTACATAGCAGAAAAGCTTATTTCAGATAAAAAGAAATCTCTTAATAGTTATGATAGAATTATTAAGATAGGCTATTATGTAGCAGGTATCTTTGGCGCATATTCTCTTGGCGCAAATAATGTAGCAAATATAACAGCCCTTTACTCAGGAGAATTAGCCTTAATAAGCACTACCACTGCAACTCTAATCGGTGGATTTTCAATCGCTATTGGCGTTCTAACTTATAGTAGAAAAGTAATGTATACCGTAGGCGAAAAGATTACTTCATTAAATCAGTTATCCGGCTTTTTAGTTGTTTTTTCTTGTGCTATTGTCGTTTATATTTTTGCGCAAATTGGAATTCCTGTTTCATCATCTCAGGCAATTGTTGGTGCTGTCGTCGGTGTTGGTTTAACTAAAGGAATTGCCACAGTAAACTTTAAAGTAATAAGGAATATTTTCTTTGCCTGGTTCGGTACACCTACAATCTCTTGTTTAATTAGCTTATGTTTTGCATATGTTGCAACTAAGTACCTGTAACACCCTATTGATTTTTCATGCCAAAGGTATCATTATGTGCAAGTTTTACTAATAAGCTAGATACTATTTTATCCACTAGATGTCATATTTTAATCACTTAATTAAATAATACCCTGAAAACAAGTTATAGTTTTCAGAGTATTATTTATATTAGACGCCTTATTCCCAGACAATCACTGTTCCATCTGTGCCTTCTAAGGTTTCTTTCGCCTTATCCAATGAGGCAATATATGCTTTTTTGTCAGGATATTTTTCAACAAATTTTAAGGCAGCCATAACTTTCGGAAGCATACTTCCTGGTGCAAAATGCCCTTCTTCAATGTATTTCTTCGTTTCTGCTACTGTCATTTTATCTAAAA
>CAYJHC010000006.1:0-16331 GCA_964370075.1 uncultured Oscillospiraceae bacterium
GATTATTTATATACTCTATAATAAGCATAAGATGTGATTATATTAAGAGATCATCCATCACTTTTTCTTTAATCCACAACAAGGTTTCTTCTTCAGAGCTCCCATTTACTAATGAAATTTCACTTGCCAATATACTTTTTGCATTACTGAGCATCCTTTTCTCTCCAGTCGCTAAAGGTTTTTTGCTATCTAGCCTACAAAGATTTCTCACAACTCTTGCCGCCAAAAGAGGATCCCCAGTTTTCAATAATTCTAGATTTTCTCTGTAACGCTTATTCCAGTTATTCTCGGATGAATATTCTTTCAATCCTAATACATCCTCAATTTCTATAATTTTTTCAACACTTATGATTGCCCGTAGCCCTAAGTCTTGGCAATTTTCAACTGGAATAAGAATTTCTAGCTTACGAAAAGGAATGTAAAGTGAATAATACTCTTTCATTTTATTTGAAACTAGCTTTTTTTCAATGCTTTTAATGGTACCTGCGCCATGTAGAGGATATACAACCTTATCGTTAATATTAAACATAATCCCTCCTGTGGAAGTTTTCACTTCTCTGGGTTACCTTAGTGCTTTCAAATTGAAATTCATAATTGGTTCCGCTTTCTGCTATAAATTCAGTATAATTCACTAGCACACTTATGTCAAATATAATTTAAATTTTAAATTTATCATATTTATTAACACATGTCAATAAATATATGGTAGAATATTACAAAGTGGAAAGTTTGGACATAAGAACCAAATTATGGTAATAGATTGAGGGATAGGAGAGCAATATGTACAAAATATTAATAGTTGATGATGAGGAAAACATCAGGAATGTAGTTGCTGAATATGCACAATTTGAAAATTACATTGTAGATGAAGCTGCAGATGGTATAGAAGCATTAGAGTTATGCAAAAAAATGCAATACGATACAATAATTCTAGATGTAATGCTACCTAAATTAGACGGATTTTCTACTTGCAAGGAAATTCGCAAAATTTCTGACGCACCTATACTAATGCTTTCTGCAAGGTCAGACGAATACAATAAGCTTTTTGCCTTTGAGGTGGGTGCAGATGACTATGTTGTTAAACCATTTAGCCCAAAGGAACTAATGGCTAGAATTTCAGCTATAATTAAAAGAAGTAATAAAACAATAAAAGAAATCACTTCCGACCCATTAGTCTTTGGAGGATTAACGATTGACCTTTCTGGAAGGGTTGTTACAGTTGATGGAGAAAAAATATCTTTAACTCCTAAGGAGTATGACTTACTATTTTATTTAGTTCAAAATAAAAATATTGCTTTATCAAGAGAGAGTCTACTTCAAGCTATCTGGGGGTATAACTTTTATGGGGATGACCGAACCATCGATACCCATATAAAAAACCTTAGAACAGAGCTAGGCCCTTACAGAGACTATATAGTAACTCTCAGGGGAATGGGGTATAAGTTTGAATGTTAATCAAAAGAAAAAACATCTAAATCTAATAGACTTTAACAGCCTAAGGGTTCGGATATTAGGTAGTTTTATTTTGTTCGTAATTGTACTATTTATATTGATTTGGTTAATGCAAATATTCTTTCTCAATGCTTTCTATGAAAACATGAAAGTTAACCACACAAAAGATGTGGCTAAATCTTTACAGGCCTCCTATGACTCTTGGCCCCAAGAGCAGCTTACCGAAGAAATAGAAAATACCGTAAAAAGGAATGACTTAAAAATAATTATCCAATCTGAAGATGAAGCTCTTTCTTTTTCTGCGGGTCAACTCCCTATCTTGTCAAGTGTTTCCGCCCAAGTAGACTTTGGCCAAGAACTCCTTAACAGGGGAGACCCTTCAGTTTCATTTGTAGTTTCCGACCCTACTGTCGATGAAAGCATTTTCATTTATGGGTTACCTCTTTCAGAAGATCCCTTTACCACTATATATTTAATGTCCCCTTTATCTCCTCGTGCTTCCACTATTTCTATTTTTGAAGATCAGTTACTAATCGTGTTTACTGCTTCTATTGCATTTGCAGCTTTGTTTGCTGCATTTCTAGCAAGGAGGCTTTCTAAGCCAGTAGATGAGTTGAAAGAGGCTGCCTATTTATTAGCAAAGGGGGACTATGGTGTAGCTATTAACAGTACGGCTTCCTATACAGAGTTAAAAGATCTAGCAAATTCACTTAAGTCAACATCCGAACAACTACATAAAAGTACAAATATTCAAAAGGATTTAATGGCCAATGTATCTCATGACCTTAAAACCCCATTAACTATGATAGTTTCTTATTCTGAAATGATCAGAGATATTTCAGGGGATAACCCTGAAAAACGTGCTGCCCATTTAAAAATTATTATGGATGAAGCTAATCGACTTGATAAGTTGGTTAGTGATATGTTAACATTAACTAATATTCAAGCACATCCTCTAACTTTAAACATGAGAGCTTTTAATCCCAAAAGGCTTCTCGATGGCATTCTTAGAACTTACGAAATTTTTGTGACAGAAATGGATTACGAGTTAATTGTTAATTGTAGTGGAAATCTTAATGTATTAGGAGACAAAGACAAAATCAAACAGGTTTTAAACAATTTATTAACTAATGCATTTAAATTTTCCAAAAATAACAAAGTAATAATAGTAAACATAAGAAAAGTTGGAAGTAAAATAAGATTTGAAATAATTGATCATGGCATAGGAATAAAAGAAGAAGATATTCCTAGGGTTTGGGAAAGATACTATAGAGTAAGCTCAAATCACACTAGAACTCCTAGCGGTTCTGGTCTTGGCCTATCAATTACAAAAGAAATTCTAATGTTACATAAGGCAAATTATGGCATCGAAAGCACACTTGGTAAAGGTTCTAAGTTTTGGTTTGAGTTAGAAAGTATCAAGAAATAAATAAATATGATAATTTAATTTTCAGTTAGGAGGAGGAATTGGTGTAAGTTAATGCAACACCAAAATCATATAATGGCAAAATCTCAAAAAACAATTTTTTTCTGCCAGGAATGTGGCTACGAAAGCCCAAAATGGCAGGGGCAATGTATTTGTGGTGTTTGGAATTCTTTCGTTGAGGAAAAGCAAGCTAAGCCCACATCAACCAATATAGGTGTTGGTTCACCTAGCAGAAATCCCAAAGCAACTCCTTTAAACAAAATAAATAATAGTCAAAATCTAAGCCGTTATAATACTGGTATTTCTGAGCTAGACAGAGTTTTAGGTGGCGGCATTTTCCCTGGTTCTCTAACGCTTATCTCTGGTGAACCCGGCATAGGAAAATCCACAATAATTATGCAAGTAGCAAATCATATTGCTACTAAAATAGGCCTTGTTCTATATATTTCAGGTGAAGAATCTGAAGAACAAATAAAACTAAGAGCTGATAGAATTTGCCCTAGTATAAGTGATAATTTATTGGTTATATCTGAAACAAACCTAGATGTTATTGAAGCTTTAGTAGAAAAAATTAACCCTTCTTTTTTAATCATCGATTCAATACAAACAATGTATACAGATGAAATAACCTCTTCGCCTGGAAGTGTCTCCCAAGTACGGGCTTGTGGTGGCCAGATTATGAAAATAGGAAAAAATAGAAGCATCCCGATCTTCATCGTAGCCCATGTGACTAAGAGCGGAGAACTAGCAGGACCAAAAATCGTAGAGCATTTAGTAGACTGCGTATTATCTTTTAATGGCGAAAGAACTCAAGATTTAAGAATAATTCGTTCAAACAAAAATCGTTTTGGCACTACTAATGAAATAGGTGCTTTTGCAATGGAAGAAGGCGGCCTTATTGAAATACCAGATATTTCAAAAATATTTTTGGATCAAGTCGCTTCCAATCAAGAGGGATCAATCATAGGCGCTGCATATGAAGGAACTAGGCCTTTATTTGTAGAAGTTCAAGGACTATGCGCCCAGACCTCATTAAATTTCCCCCGAAGGACTGTTGTTGGAGTTGACCTATCCAGGTTAAATATGATACTCGCTATTTTGGAACGTAAAGCAGGCTTACCTCTATCTAATCAAGACGTCTATGTTAATATTGTAGGTGGTATAAAGCCCGAAGGAACATATACTGATTTATCCATAGCACTTGCCATCTATTCGTCTTTTAGATGTAAAACCTTAGATGAGGGTACTGTAGCCGTTGGTGAACTAGGATTGACTGGAGAACTTAGAAGCGTTCAAAACGCAGAGAAAATAGCAAAGGAAGCCTCTAGAATGGGACTAAAAAAACTAATCCTACCTTACAAGAACTATGTATCTTTGCATGGCAAGGAATTTGAGAATTTAGAGCTAATTGGCGTAAAAAATATTTCAGAAGCCCTCACAATATTTAATTAATCAACTAGAAATATTAATAGTTTCCTTATAAAAAAAAACTTAAAGTATGCCTAAATTTAAATTAAGCATACTTTTTCATTTATCGTGTAAATATCGACTTTATGACTATAAGTACTCATACCTCTTTCTATATTTTAAAATACAAATCAAAGAAACAATAATAGCAACACTCTCTGCCACAGGAACTGCTAGCCAAACAGCCCCTATTCCAAATAGCTCTGGAAGAAGAAGAATTGCTCCAGATAGCAATAAGAATGTTCTCAGAAAAGAAATTAGCGCCGAAATCTTCCCGTTTGACAATGCAGTAAAAACTGCAGATGCAAATATATTAAATCCCATCACCAGAAACGCTAAGGAAAAAAGCCAAAGCCCATCTTTAGTTATAGCAAATACAGGATCATTAGGCTCAACAAATATTCCTATCAACTGATCTGAAAACACATTTGCTATGAAGAATATAATGATTGCAGCAACTGCAATAAATCTTAAGCTTAATTTCATTAATTTTTTTAAATTACTCTTGTTTCCTGCTCCATAATTATAGCTAAACAAAGGAGCAACACCTATTTCATATCCAAAGAAAACTGCATTTAACAAATAATCAACATATAGCATTATGCTAATTGCCGCCACCCCTGTCTCTCCAATATATTTCAGCATTACCCAATTGAATAGGATTGTCGTTACAGATAAAGCCAGGCTAGCCACCATCTCAGATGAGCCATTTTGCATTATCTTCTTAATAGGGTTCCATTCTAACTTAGCAAAAGTTAAGTAAAGTGTACCCTTTCTTTTTACTGAAAAATAAACTATACCTGTAACAGCCGGTATAGTAAATCCAATTCCAGTTGCCAAGGCGGCACCACCTACACCCATATCCAAAACAGCAATAAAATAATAGTCTAAAACTATATTTGCAACACCACCTACTATGGTTGCAACTAATCCAAAAATTGGCCTTCCCGCAACTACAAAAAAATATTGAAATAAAATTTGTAAAATTTCAACTGGCATAAAAAGCATAAGAATAAATCCATAATCATAACAATATTCATATGTAATTGGTGACGCCCCAAGAAATGTAATAATAGGATCTATAAAGGTTATAGATAAAGCCATTCCTATCAAACCTATTCCTATTCCGAAATACACTACCATAGAAAAATGTCTTCTAGCAATTTGATCTTTCTTTTCCCCTAGTTCCTTCCCGACAAAAGCACAGCCTCCTGCTGCTAACATTATCCCTACTCCATTTACAATGTTCAAAATTGGATATACAATATTAACAGCTGCAAAGGCATCAGTATCTATTAACCTTGCAACAAATATCCCATCCACCATTGTATAAAATGCCATCACTATCATCATTGCAATTGATGGTAGTGTAAACTTGGCTAAACTCAAAACACTAATCTTTTTTGATAGAGAATTTTTATCTCCTATCTCCGTCGACATAAACTCCTTCTTTCTGCACTCTCCTAATTTTCCACTTATCTTGTCTCAGTACCTCAAATTCTATACCAAGCCTTTACATTGTTTAGTGTACCATAAAATATCATAGTTTGTCAAAAAAATAACACATCAACTTTATTTTATATCAATTACAGCAAATTTGTATTTTTATTCCCATTATATTAGCATATTATTTGTAGATTAAATTAAATATCAAAAAAACAAGGTGTATCATTTTATGCTTACACCTTGTTTTTAATACAATAGTTTAACTATTTATAGTTAATAATTCTCCATTCAGCTTGAAGTTATTAGCACTCTATTTCAAGTAAAAATTAATGATTCTCAACTTCAGCCTTATGCTCTTCAATTATTTTTTCAGCTAAATTACTAGGGACTTCATCATATCTTTCATGTTTCATTTTAAAGCTTCCTCTAGCTTGAGTCATCGCTCTAAGGGTAATCGCGTAATCAAACAACTCTGCTTGAGGCGCTTCTGCAATTATAGTCTGGCCGCCACCTTTTGCAAGAGGCTCTCCACCTAGTATTCTACCTCTACGCTTACTCATATCTCCCATTACATCCCCCATATATTCATCTGGGATTACTATTTCTATATGCATAATAGGTTCTAATAAGCAAGGCTTAGCTTCTACAATTCCTTTCTTGAAGGCTAAAGCAGCAGCAAGCTTAAATGCCATCTCATTTGAGTCAACATCATGGTAAGATCCATCATACAACTCTGCTTTTATATTTACTACCTTACAACCGGCAAGGGGACCCTTTTCCATAGCTTCTCTTATACCTTTTTCAATTGCAGGAACATAATTTTTTGGAATCGAACCTCCAAATAAAGATTCTGTAAATTCAAAGTCTTCAGCTGAAGGGGAAAACTTAACATGAACATCTCCATATTGGCCAGCACCCCCTGATTGCTTTTTGTGCTTTCCTTGAACATCAGATGTCCCCTTAATTGTTTCTCTGTACCCTATTTTTTGTGGGATTATGTTAATTTCTACACCAAATTTATCCTTTAATTTAGAAATTATAGTTCCAATTTGAATATCTCCTTGGCCTCCAAGTAATGTCTGATGCGTTTCTACATTTCTCTCTACTAAGAAACTTGGATCTTCTTCTTTCAGTCTATTAAGGCCAACACCAACTTTTTCGTCATCTCCCTTAGTCTTTGGCTCAACTGCAACATAATATGTTGGTTCTGGGAATTTTATTGGCGGGAATTTTATTATATCATTCTTCAAGCAAAGAGTGTCTCCCGTTTTTGTATGTTGCAATTTAGCAATAGCTACTATATCTCCTTCTTCTACAAGATTGGTATCTTCTCTTTGTTTTCCTTTTAAGAAGAACATAGTTCCAATTTTCTCAGCATGTTCTGAAGTGGAATTATATACTTCTTGCCCAGATTTAAGACTTCCAGCAATAACTTTTACTAAAGAAACTTTCCCTAAAACTGAATCAGCAACTGTTTTAAATACAAATGCTGCTAAATCACCTTCTGGATCAACCTTTACTAAAATCTCTTCGTCTTTTCCATTAAGAGCTGGATATTCTGCATGATCACTTGCCTTTGGAATAAGTTCAATTAGTCTGTCCAATAATCGTTCAATACCTTCTCCTTCTGTAGCAGAACAAGTAAATACTGGCGATATATCTCCATTTGTAATAGCCATTGAAAGGCCTTTCTCATATTCTTCTTGAGTAAACTCACCTGCTTCAAAATACTTATCCATAAGTTCTTCGTCTTCCTCTGCAATTAGTTCATTTACTTCTTCCTTATTGTTAAAGTCAACAACCGAATGTCCAAATTTTTCTTTTAAATCTGCAACAACTTGATCTACATCAGCTCCATCTTTATCAATTTTATTAATTAAGAAAAATCTTGGGACATCAAACTCTATACAAGTTTCCCATGCCTTCTCAGTTCCTACTTGAATTCCAGCGGATGCATCAACTACAATAACTGCGGTTTCAACAGCCCTAAGTGCTGAATCAACCTCTCCGATGAAATCAAAAAATCCCGGAGTATCTATAAAGTTAATCTTAACTCCATTATACTTCACGGGAACAATAGAACTAGAAAGAGAATGGCCCTTTTCTATTTCTTTTTTATCATAGTCAGAAATGGTATTACCATCTTCAACTCGTCCTAATCTGCTTATTTCACCTGTAGCAAGCAGGGCAGCCTCAATTAAAGTAGTTTTGCCTACGCCGCCATGTCCTGCCAATGCGACGTTTCTAATTGTGTCGTTTTTAAAGCCTTTCATATCTAGACCTCCTAAACTCATTCATAACAATAAATTACTAAAAGTATACTATTTTACCAGTAAAATAGCAAGTCAAAACTTGCTATTTTAACTTGCATTATTTTGCTAATATGTTAACAAAAGTAAACCGAAGTAAAGAAAACATCCTCTAAATAAAACATTATACACCTTTACTTAAGGTCACTAATTTCAGGTTTTGGAGAAATAGCAGATAGTTTTTTTATCCAACGAGTTTTTGACAACACTATTGTAACTACCAATGCAATCAACAATCTCCCTATTGTAATGACCCATATATTGGCTCCAACTATAGCAAAAAGAAAAGCTGTTTCAATCATACCATGGCACATGTACATAAATATCCCTATTGTTGCAAAGTCTCGCTCTGATAAAGGGTCTGTTTTATTTAGTTCAATTAAAGTTCCCGCCCCATAAGTAACTCCCATTACAATTCCTACAAGCAATGGAAATACTGCCTTTTGACTAGTCCCTATAAGCCTACCAATAAAGGAAAGTTTTGTTGCAATTTTGGCCATAACATTAAACTTTGTTAATGTCTCAATAATCAAAAACAGTGGAACTAAAACTACCATAACATTAATTACCATGGAAATTGTTCCATTAAGCATTTCATCAAATATAAAATTCCAGCTTTCTGACATTAAAATATACCTCCAATCCAACCTACCATAACCCCAGTTATAACTGCCATTGTAACTCTAAGAAGAACAATCTTTCCTGCAGGGTATCCAATTTTCTGAGCAAGTGCAGATTCTACAGGGAGAGAATGTGCCATTAAGGCAATCATAGCAATAGTAGTAATTGAAGCAGAAGAAAAATCAAAAGAGTTGATCCCCGCGATTACTCCATATTCATCTGTAAATATTCCTGTAATTATTGGCACTGAAGCCTCTGGTGGAAGGTTGAATATTTTCATTACAGGCTCAAGTATATTGCTTAACCACTCCATAACAGGAGAATACTTAAGGACAACCACCAGCAAATAAATTGGTATCATTATTTTAAATAGCATCAGTCCTGTTTTTATTGCTTTTATAATTCCATCCTTAACAATGGAAACGAAAATTTTCATAACTCCCCCTAGGTTTAATTTCTATTTCTTATTTGTTTTTGAGCCTTTACTTATATAAAAAAGGCATTCGATAAAAAAGGGAAAAGCATAAGCCTTTCCCTTTATTTTTTACTCGATATAGATTAATGCTTATCTACAGGTTTCATTGTCGGGAATAGTATTATGTCTCTAATGCTTGCCGCATTAGTAATTAACATAATAACTCTATCAATTCCTATCCCTAGGCCGCCTGTTGGAGGAAGTCCTACTTCTAAAGCATTTACAAAGTCCTCATCCATTGGATGCGCTTCATCATCTTCTCCAGTGTCAAGCTGAGATTGCTGCTCTTTAAATCTTTCATATTGATCAATAGGGTCATTTAACTCAGAAAACGCATTTGCAATTTCCCAGCAATTTACATAGGCTTCAAAACGTCTAGTTATTCTAGGATCTTTAGGATCTCTCTTTGAAAGAGGCGAAATTTCAACAGGATGCCCTGTTACAAATATCGGACCATCTAAATAGCCTGGCTCTTCTTCACAAAACTCCTCAAACATTTCTGCAAGAATCTTACCTCTAGTTAATCCTTTTACATCTGCTTTATCCATTCCTGCTTTAATAGCTGCTTTTTGAGCTTCTTCATCGGTTTCAATAGTTCCAAAGTCTACACCAGTAATCTCTTTTACCGCATCTCCCATATCTATCCTTCTCCAAGGTGGGGTTAAATCAAATTGCTTCCCTTGATACTCAATAACCATTGAACCAGTTGCCTTAAGAGCTGCTTTTGATACAACTTGCTCTGTAACCTCTATCATATCGTCCATGTCTCCATAAGCCATATAACACTCCATAGAAGTAAATTCCGGATTATGATTTCTATCCATTCCTTCATTTCTAAACATTTTACCCATTTCATAAACTCTGTCTAGGCCCCCTACAGTTAATCTCTTTAGGTAAAGTTCATTCGAAATTCTAAGTTTCATATCAATATCTAGTGTATTATGGTGTGTTGCAAAAGGCCTTGCATTTGCACCACCAGCAATTGTTGTAAGTATTGGGGTATCTACCTCTAAATACCCAAAGTCTTCTTCAAGCACTTTCTTAATTTCTTTAATTATTTGTGAACGCTTAACAAAAGTCTCTTTTACATCAGGATTCATAATTAAATCTGTATATCTTTGCCTGTATCTAATATCTGTATCCTTCAATCCCTGCCATTTGTTTGGAAGGACTTGTAAAGACTTGGATAATAAAACTACTTTTGAAGCCTTTATAGAAACCTCTCCCTGCTTCGTTTTAAATACTGTTCCTACAATCCCTACTATATCACCTATATCATAAGCAACAAACCACTTATAGTCTTCTTCTCCAATAACATCTTGTCTAACATATGACTGAATTCTTCCTTCTTTATCTTGAATATCAACAAAAGAAGCTTTTCCCATATGCCTGTTAGCCATTATTCTTCCAGCAATCGAAACTTCTTTTCCTTCCATTTCTTCAAAGCTCTCTTTTGTTGTTTTACTAAAAGCAGTTACATCCCAATTTTCAATCAAGAAAGGATTTCTACCATTATCCTGTAACTCCTTAAGTTTTTCTCTTCTAATCCTTCTTTGCTCACTTATATCCTCTTGAGACAGTTCTTCTTGCTCAAGTTCCAAATTCTTATTATCTTCCATCTTATTCTCCAATTTATTTCATGAAAATCCCATATAGATTTCTATCAGTTCAATTATTTGGGCAAATTAAAACTACACCCTTACTATCTAGAAGTACCTTCATGCTCTCCTATTATTTGTTATTATTTGTTAATATTTAAAATTTCATAATGCCTTTGCCCAGCAGGTACATCAATAGTAACTACTTCACCTTGGCCTTTTCCTAGTAAGGCCTTTCCCACTTCGCATTCATTAGAAATAATTCCATTAAGTGGATCAGCCTCTGTTGTTCCAAGGATAGTATAAGTTGTAACTATTTCTTTTTCCCCCCCAGTTATTTTAACTTCTATCTGACTGCCTTCACTTACTTTCCCTTTAACTTGTTTTTTGTCTTCAATAAACTCTGCTTTACGAATAATTTCCTCAAGCTTTTTAATTTTCTCTTCTAACTCTGCCTGCTCATTTTTGGCAGCATCATATTCAGCATTCTCTGAAATATCACCATGTTCTCTAGCTTCTTTAATTCTTTGAGCCACTTCTGGTCTTTTAACAGCTACTAAATCTTCATACTCAGCTTTAATTTCCTCATAACCTTTTTTGGTTAACAATATCTGTTCTGACATTCTCTTCTCCTTCACACTATTTTTAAACAAAATCAATCTTAACATTAGGGTTGTTAGTAACAAATACTATACTTGCATAATTCACCTCAAATTGAACTATGTCTCCAATGCTAAGTTCTTTTCCCACATCTTCTATATCTAGTATTGTATGATCACTTGAGGCTCCCAACACTTTAATGTCTGCATCTATTGGGAAAATACTATCTAAATATGCATAGTCAACTTTCCCAACTGCAACTAATGCTCTTTTTCTTATTCCGATATCAACATACTCTTGCTTTTTTCCAAAAGCATCATAGCCTATCTCTCCTACAGGGTAACTCGGTTTATCTTTGATTTCAATTATTTCAGCTTCAAGAACAAATGTATCCTTGTACATATAATCCATATTATACCCATAAAGTTCCGGTAGATCTTTTGCAATAATAATGCCTTCCCCTACTCTAAGATGATTAATTCTCTCTGGCATATTATCTTCAATCAGTCTAGGAATTGAATTAGTAGCACCTCCTGAAATTATTTCAACTTTTCGACCAATAAGCTCTTCTATTTTTTCAGTGTCTGCAATTAGCTCCTTTAGCTTTTCTGGAGTACCTAATATAGCTCCATAACAGCCTAAGTTTGTGCCAGTTCCTGCAAGGTGTAAATTCTCAAGGTCGTTTTCCACCATTAGTGCCGCTTTAATTAACTCTTCCTTATCCCAGAAACCTTCCCTCAAGTCTCCTAAATCAATCATTAAAATTACATTATGAATTTTTCCAGCTTCTTTTGCCGCTTGATTCAAAGCTTTAAGAACTTGGATTTCACTATTCAAGCTATAATCTGCAACTTCCACAACATTTTTTACTTCTGAAAGCATAGGAACCCTAATTGCCATAAGGGGAACCTTTACTCCAGCATTCTTGGCTTCCTCTAATTGTTCTAATCTTGAAGATCCTAAAAAAGCTGCTCCACCTAATTCAAACTCCTTGCTACACTCTGCTATTCCTGTATATCCTTTAATTACACCTGTAATTTTTATGTCTTTTTCATCGCATCTTTTAACAATCTGTTCTACATTATTTCTGAATTTCTTTAAATCAACTACAACTCTCGGATAACTTACCATTTGCGCCTCCTTAAACTACTGAATTTAACTTGATTTATTTTTCTTTATTGCTTTGAGAATGTCTAATGATTTTTTTAGTTGTATTCTTCGTAAAATCATTTTCCTTTACAATAATTTTTTTAATTTTCTTAAACATAGCCTCTTTTTCATTTATTGCATCAACTTCTTTCCAGACTTCTTTTTCTAAATCCTCTGCCGTTAATCCTGGAAATCTTTCTGCAACCTCTTCATCATCTAGACGAATAGAAGCCACTATCATAGTATCTTGGCCAGAACCTGTGTCTTCATCAAACACCATAGATTCAAGAACAAATGGGATTTGATTGACTTTATACTCAATTTCTTCCGGATAAATGTTCTTTCCATTTTTTGTTATAATAACATTTTTGGCTCTCCCAGTAATAAATACATAACCTTCATCATCCATAACGCCAAGGTCACCAGTATGCAGCCAGCCTTCTTTCAATACAGCAGCTGTCTCTTCTTCCATCTGGTAATAGCCCATCATAACATTTTCTCCTCTTACACAGATTTCTCCAACGCCTTCTTCATTAGGCTCAAATATCTTAAGATCAAATCCTGGAAGTTTTCTTCCTATCGAAGAGTTCTTAGGTGCTGTGTCTGGATTTAAAGCTCCTAATGGTGCACATTCTGTTAATCCATAGCCTTGAAGAGCCATAATTCCAAAATCTCTTATTCCTTGTAGAACTTCAGGATTTATTGCAGCCCCACCGCAAACCATTATTCTCATTCTTCCACCAAATACAGCTCTAATATCTTTAAAAGCTTTTTTACCAAGGTCTATACCAATTTTTTTAGTAAATTTATTTATCTTAATTACCTTCTTTAAAGTATCTTCCTTACCTTTTTTTCTAACTCCTTGCCAGATTTTTTTGTGTAAAGTCTCTAACAATATAGGAACTCCTAAAAAAACAGTAGGTTTAATTTCTTCTAGATTCTTTGTAATATGCTTTAATCCTTCGCAAAAAGCTATCGACGCACCTTTATATAAAGGCATCAAAAATCCACACGTACACTCATAAGTATGATGTATTGGCAAAACTGAGAAAAATATGTCAGAAGGATTAACTTTAAATACAGTTGGTGCAACCATTAAGTCAGCAGTAATATTCTTTTGAGATAACATAACGCCTTTTGACATACCTGTAGTTCCTGAAGTAAACAATATGACACTTAAATCTGTATTTATTACTTGAGCGTCTAAGAAGTCTCTATTTCCTTCAGCTAAAAGCTTTTCTCCCTTTTCTAGCATTGAAGAAAAAGGTGTTTCATCACTTCCTTCTTCAGTTTGTAAATCCATATTAATTAAATGCTTTAAGTTAGTGTCCTTTGCACCTTTAAATGTATCTGCATACTTTTCAGTATATATAATGGCTTCCATTTCAGAGCGTTTAACAAGATTTACTAGATCCTCTCTATTTAGTTCTTTATCTAGAGGAACAATGATTCCAATTCCTCCAGTTACAGCTAAATAGGTTAGCGCCCATTTATACGAGTTTTCTCCAATTACACCTATTTTTTTTCCTTTAAGATCCAAACTCATCAATGCTGTACCTAGCTTGTCAACATCAGCTCCAGTTTGTTTATATGTAATTGAAGCATATGGTTCATTTCTATTCGGCTTTTCATAGAATGCCACATTATCACCATATAATTCTACACTTGTTTTAAGCATATGTTTAATATCCACAATAGGTCTAACGTCTTTATATAGTACCGTTGGGTGATTATCATTTTTTACTCTTAAAGCTATTTCTTCAGCTTCCTTTAATTCTTGTACTTTTATTTCATTATAGTTTTTAATATCCAATAGTTTCTCCTCCTGCTAGTATACTTGTATCCATACCTACTTATAATATCACAAAGAATGGGTATTTTCAACCATTCTAAGCCCGACTTTATTTCTTAAAAAGATGTTTTTCTGCAATTGCACAAGCATCTTGAATACATCCATCGCAGCTTCTAAGCCTTTGCCCTGATCCTCCACCAATTAATTCATAGCAATTAATTGATTTATTCATTTCTTTGAAATCATCAATCATAGCCTTTGCAATTCCATATGTCTGTTTTTTTGTTTTTGGATTTTCAATATCCCCATCACTATTTACTAGCCCAGCTAAAAAGCAAGCCCCTGAAACAGCGCCACATACCTCTTGACTTCCCATTCCGAAGCCAAAAGCTTCTGATATTCTAAATAAATCCTTTTCTTCTAAATCAACCTTGTCTTCAAATGCACAAAGAACAGACTGAGCACAGTTATAGCCTTTTTTATGCAATGCAACAGCTTTATCTTCTACTTTCATAATTCATTCTCCTCTTATTTTCAATATATTTTCTTTAATCAAACTTTACTAACAACTATCTTCCTACAACATTTTTCACTTTAAGTCGAGGCTGATGAACTACAGTGAGTCCCCCTCCCCACAGCAAGTACGAGGTACTCATGGGTGGCATCGTGCCGTAGTTATAAGGTTGCATATTCAAATATGCCTTTTTTTCTATCTACATAAGTCTTTGCGCTGTCATCTATAATACAGCAACCGTCAAAGGCTTCTTTTAAACTTGATCCATAATTTACAGTGCCATGGTTTTTTAGAATAACCCCTTTCGTACCATATTTCTTCATTATCTTAGATGTTGCCTTAGCCAATTCAATAGTTCCCGAGTCGTAATAAGGAACTATCATTAAAGGCCCATTTACTACTTCTTTCATATCTTTACTCATAACTGGAATATCTCTCCCTAGGCTGGCAAAAATACTTGCATATATTCCATGAGAATGAACAATTGCCTTTGCTTCTTTGTCCAACTTATATATTTCAATATGAAGGTCTACTTCACTCGTAGGCTTCAATCTACCAATAGTCTCTTTAGTATTAATGTTCACCTTTACCATATCTAATGGCTTTAATTCTGTATATGGAATGCCACTTGGAGTAACCATCATCCATTGTTCATCCAGTCTAATTGATAAGTTCCCCCAAGTTGCTATTGTTAAATTATTTTTATTCAAGCTTTTTCCAACTTTAATTATCTCTTTGGCAACAGCTTTTTCTTCCACATTAAGTCTATCTATATAGTCTTCATCCATCTCTTTTCTGCTTTTTAACTTAGAATAGCTTTCAATATAATTCTTTTTGTGAGCCTCTGCTACTTCGTCCTTAAAAGGTATAGGAGTTCCTACATATTTTCCTTCAAGATGTAGTAATGCCGCCTTTTCCATTATCTTGCCTACAGTTGCCAATTCCTCAAGATTATTTCCAGCTAATAGCAGCCCCCCTTCCACTATATATACACCCTTTACCCTAACAAGTTCATGAATCAATTCTTCAGTATTTTCTAAAGAAATAGGCTCTGTTCCTTTTCCTATAATCTGAGAAATATCATCCATTGTGGCAATTATTTTTTCTCCAGACTTTGAAAATTCTGTAGCAAACTTAGGTACTAACCACATTATGTAATCTATCGACTTTTCTTTTTCAAAGATTTCAAAGAAAAGACTTATTTTCGCACCTAGGAAACTAGCCTTACCATCTTCCCCCCGTACAGCCATAATAATATCATCTCCAAGAAAAAATTCTTTTTCCAATAATTCTACCATTGATTCTATTGTGTGTTTCTTTGCCATTGTTTGCTCCTTTTATTTTGCTTCTATTTTATCCTCAACCTTGTCTTCTTCTATTTCTTCAATTTTGTCTTACCCTTAGATTTGCCTACTTCTGTTCCTTTATTTATTTCCTTAGTTTTAGTTTTATCTTTCTCAGATTCTTTTTCTTCGGGCTTAG
>CAYJHC010000006.1:16431-38948 GCA_964370075.1 uncultured Oscillospiraceae bacterium
TTATCTTTCTCATTTTTTTTATCTTTTTCTTTAACCTTAGCCTTGCCTCTAGAGTCAACTTTATTATGCTCTTTTTCTTTATCTTTATCTTTTTCTTTATTTTTAGGATCCCCAGCAGAATCAATCATTTCAATTATTTCTAAGGTAGTAGTAGCAGGAATAGTAAAATCAGACTCTCTTTCTTCTACACTTTTTTTCTTTGGATCAACAACTGTTAGCTTAGACAGGTTTTCCTTCTTAGCCTTGACCTTAACGGCCTTGTTGTTTTCTTTTTCCAATTTCTTCTCATCCGATTCTTTTTTTTGACCCTTCTTTCCTTCTTCTTCTCTCTTTTTTGTATTCGCTTTCTTTTCTTCCTGACCATCAACTCTTTTCAGCCTTTTAAATACTTTTCCAAACTCATTTATTGCCTCATCAATAAGTTCTTCTGTCATGTCCCCAGTTATATACATCTTTGTTCCATCGGTCAAAACTAGTCCAGCACACAAAAATGTTGCATTTAATTCTTCCAATATATTTTTTCTCATAATAATATCTTTTTCTATTTTTTTCAAATTAATAATAGTTCCTAATTTAGTTATAGAAAACACATCAAAATTTAATGCCCCTACAATTTCTAAATGCACAATAGATCCTTGATTATATACAACAAAAGGAAGATTTTCTTTATACAGGATTGAATTTAATCCATCCGCCAGTCTATCAGCCAAGTCCGCTGTTCTTTGACAAATATTTTTACTAATAATCTCAGTAATTGCAGTATATCCAGCCTTTGCAATTACTGGATTCCCATATTGATTGCCTCCTACATATACATTATGCTCTTTAGATAATGTGTATTTTGAAAGTCGATTAATTATATCTTCTCTTCCACCTAACGCAGAAGATGGTAGTCCTCCACCAACAACATCCCCTAGAATAGTAAGATCTGGTAGTACATTCAAATACTCTTGCACTCCACCATTACCTAATCTAAACGCAGTTATGCTCTCATCAAAAATAAGTAGAATCCCTTTTTTTTCGCATAGCTCCTTTAACTGTTTACAATAAAAGTAGTCAAGGGGCATTCTTCCATCATCTCCTCCTATGGGTTCTACAATTACCGCCGCAACCTTTCTATTTAGAGCGCGTTTTGCATCTTTTAAGTCATTCACCCTTATTTCTTTTGTATATTTAACTGCAGCCCTATTTATTCCAAAAGTGTTAAGGAAAATACTGCTTCCTGGGACTTCATTACCTACAAGCATTCCTTCATACCAACCATGATTGGCTCCCCCCACTTTTACTATTTGCTTTCTTTTTGTATATGCTCTAGCCAATTTCACCGCAGCCATAGTCGCCTCTGTTTTATTTGTAAAAAATTTTATCATCTCTATACTAGGCATGTGTTCTTGAATTTTTTCTGCCAACAATCCTTCTTCCTCAGATGGAAGATTCATCCCTATTCCATACTGTTCAATTCCATCTTTTATCGCCTTTATAATTTTCTTATTATTTGTACCAAGTATGGTTTCTCCATTAGATCTATGAAAGTTGATATATTTATTTCCATCAATATCATCTACAATGCCTTCAACAGTTTTTTTGAAAACTAAAGGAAAGGGTGAATTTAAGTATCCTTCTCTTTCAAATCCCCCTGGCAATAGTTTTTTTGCCATTTCACTTTCTAGTTTAGAAGCTTTACAATTCATATCAAAAAAGCTACATACCTTTGTGTTATAAAACTCTTTGTCAACTTGCCAAGGTAAGCCCTCTGATAATTTTTTAAATTTTTTTCTTAAATCAATTGGGTCTTCCCACCTATTTATGCTCATAAAGTTGTCTCCTTGTTTTCTCTACTAAATCAAATATACTTTATAGTATAACTATTCTATTTCTCCCAATATTTATTAATTCACCAAATATTGCAAAACCTTATTCATTGCTGGTATAGCCTCAGCACCACCTGTGCCTCCCTGTTCAATCACTACAATAAAGGCATAAGGATGCCCTTCATTTCTAATGTAGCCTGTAAACCATGCATTACTTTCATTTCCACCACCCACTTCAGCTGAGCCTGTTTTGCCATAAATATCTAGCCCTGGAAATAACCAACTCGCTCCATAAGTTTCTGTATTATTCTTTAACATCTCATCTAGTCTTAATGCAGTACTAGCTTTTAGTAAGCTAGTCTTTTTCACGTCTGCCGACATATTCTTTTGCGGATTCTCCCCAATTAGCAATGTAGGTTCAGCAGCTTCTCCTCCTCCAGCTATTGCCCCCATATATACCATCATTGATAATGGGTTAAGAAGGTCTTTATGTTGTCCGATACCTGCCCAAGCCAAATTTATTCCTGATTCAGGAAACTCAAAACTGCCCTCTTCTGTTTGTATTCCATCTATATTATATGATTTTGTAAGTCCAGCTTCATTTACATATTCATTTAGTGTTTCTGCACCGATCTCTTCCGAAAGTATTGCAAAAGCACCATTACAAGAAGTTGCTAAAGCCTCTTCAAAATTTACAGTTCCATGTGCATACGGACAAGTAACTGCATCTGTTCCGCCATATTCTAATACTCCTGTACAGTGATGTTCAAACTCATTTAGATTATCTAAAGTATCAATTGCCGCATTGGATGTAACAACTTTCATAATTGAACCAGGCACGATTTTTGACGATAATCCTTTATTTATATATGCTCCCTCCTCTATTTCTCCCGGATCTAAAGGATCAAAAGTAGGCGAGCTTGCATTAACTAAAATTTCCCCTGTTTCATAATTATAAACCATAACAGCACCATTTCTGTTTCCCAAAGCCTCATGTGCAACCAAATTAGCTTCCGCATCCACAGTCATGTATATTTCTTCTCCCACATCATCAGTGGTATAAACACCATTAATAAAATCATAACCTACCAGCTGCCCTGCAAAAGCAGTGTTTCCAGCTGTATTAATATTGTTATCCATGTCGCCAGAGGCATGTAGGTTTGCTTCTCTTAAATAAGGATCTCCATTATATTCAGGCACGCCACTCGCAGTATTTCTAACAAGCAATTCGCCATTTCTATCATAAATAGTTCCTTTAGTCATCTTCCCATTATTGTATATATGTTCATTAGCAGGGTAGCTTACCCAAGCGGAACCGTCATTTACTAACTTAAATATAAAATATCCCATTCCTCCTACTAATACCACAACAAATAAAATGCAAATTAAGGCTCTTTTTTCTAGTTTATTCATATATTGCCTCCTCCTATTTTATCAACGCTTAAACTTTTAACAGCTATGCTAGCACTTGCTCTATTGTCTGTAGCTTTAATAAAAGCCAATAAACCCCAGCATGCTACCATACTTGTTCCACCATTAGATACAAATGGAAAAGTAACTCCTGTTAAAGGTAATATATCTAAAGCGCCAAACACATTTAAAGAGGTTTGAAAAATAAGTAAAGTTGTTGCACCACAGGCTGCAATGGTATAGAATGTTGATCTTCCTAGTTGAATGGATCTATATGCAAAAATAGCCAAAGTGATTATGCATAGAATAGCTAAAAACCCAACAATAAGTCCCCATTCTTCTGCAATAATTCCGAAAACCAAATCTGTATCAGCTGCAGCAATCTTATGAAGCCAGCCATCTCCACCTCCCATACCTGTTAACCCCCCACTTGCTGTAGCAGACATGGTCCTAGTTTGTTGGTAACCACCTGCATCTGCCACGGACCAAGCATTTCCCCAAGTTAAGAATCTTTCTGCCACATAAGGTCTAAACATTATCACCAAATACCCTGCAATTCCTGCACTTCCTATTAGTAATATAAGTTTTGAAAACTCTCCACTTCTTAAAAATGAAATAACCAAGAAAGTAACAAAGTAGATTAATGCAGTTCCAAAATCTCCCATAATACCTAGAACAACAAAACAAAACCCTGAAAACCCTATGAACAAAGTCAGATTTTTCTTTTGATATAGCTCATCAAGGGTTGCAGAACCAATAAATATAAAAGCTATCTTGACAAGTTCTGAAGGTTGAATTGAGATGCCAGCGATATTAACCCAGTTTGTTGCCCCAAATTGAGTCGTACCAAAAACAAGGTTTACCATCAGTAATACTACACTAATTACCACTAAATACACTCTTATTTTAAGAGCTCTTCTAATATCCCTCAAAAACCAACAAAGGGCCGTATATAGTACCAAACCTGCTACAATTGCAAAAAATTGTTTCCCCATTTGGTCAGGGTCTGCTGTGGCTACAACTGCCATATTAAGAGTACATAAAAAGAAAGCTATTATTTCCATTTCAAAGGCTGAATTATTTAAAGCTTTTAAAAAAACACAATAACTCCACATAAGCACAGTAAACGCACCAAAAAAAACAGGTATTGCACCCGAGCATTCTGTTCCCTCAGTAATAATAAACTGCATACACATAATTACTTGGATAAATGTGAGAGCTATTAATGAAGTCCAAGGAGAAAGTATATTTTTTTTAGTTTCTCGCTGCTTAATGTTTTCTAGCTTTTCATTTAAACTGGTTGGTATAAGTTGACAATTTAATCCGCCTATGTTAATTATGTCTCCTACTCTTACTTTTGCAGTTCCCTTTACCCTTCTACCATTAATTAAGGTGCCACTCTTAGAGCCTAAATCATTATATTCCCACTTTCCATTTTCTTTTCGAGCTAATACACCGTGATTTCTAGAAATTGACGGGACGGTTAATACAACATCAGAACTTTTTGCTCTACCTATTACATTTTCCCAATGAGTAAGAGGAACATACGATCCTCCCTCAACGGAAAGATATGCCCAAATTTCTGACGGGCTTTTATTTGAAAGTAAGGATTTTACAGATTTAATTATTATAATCAAAACAAGCAATACAATCACCCATCTACTGATTGTAATAAAGCCTCTTCCTAATAAAGGTACGCTCTCGAAAAATCCACTTATGATGTCTACTACTGGTTGACCTACTCCATTTAATAATTCTATCAAAATATTCTCACCTATTATTTATTCTCACCTAAAGGTACAGAACCTCATCACTATAATCCTCATTAATAACCTGGACCCAGGTATTGCCTACACTTAGTTTAATTTCTTTGTTGTAAGATTCTCCTTCTATATTTTTCATTTCTCTATAAAACACTGTAGGATCATCTAAGCTTATCCTAGACCAATTTCCTACAAATACCTTACCTTTAGCAAATACTAAGCATTGACCCCCTTTAGTTAAGTCTATATCTAGCCTTTGCTCGTCAAGCATTCCCACACTTACAAATTGCACAATTACATTCGCCGCAGTTATTGGAGTTTGGTCTTCAAAATCAACAGCAAGCTCTCCATCAACCCATCTTGTATATAGTTCTGTCTCACTATCATAAGTGTATTCAATGTCTTCTCCAACATAAGACATATTTATAGTAGTAGCTCCTACTTCTGAATCTAGTGATTCTTCTTCTTTTTTCTTTTCTTCCTCAGAAAGATTTGTTCCATATCTAGGGTATGATCTCAAAATCTGTGGAGACTGCCATTCAACGGTTTTATTCATTTCATAAATATCATTTAAATTTGTATATACATTATGTACACCACTAGGTCTTGCTTCATCTCTCCAAAACATATCATCGTCTGCTATGTCCTCATATGTATTTGGATTTACATATGGTACTACTCCGGACTTTAGATAGTCACTTGCCTGTGGACTTACTCCAAATCCTACATGAATTCCTTTGAACTCCCTTGCAAGATCCACAAAATAATTTCTAACACTTCTAACTGGCGCTACTCTTTCTGGAAACTCACTGTAAAACACGCCTTGCAATCTAGGGATATTTCCCTCAGTAGGGAACTCATATACTATATCAGCTTTTGAAATTCCTGATTGTGGTCTTGCACCTTCAGCATTGTCTAT
Organism: uncultured Oscillospiraceae bacterium; assembly: GCA_964370075.1. Taxonomy (GTDB): domain Bacteria; phylum Bacillota; class Clostridia; order Peptostreptococcales; family Anaerovoracaceae; genus CAYJHC01. The sequence continues at coordinate 22,335 of CAYJHC010000006.1, forward strand.
TGAAACAATTATAGGCCTTGCTGGTAGCTCTGCTGTAATCTCTTCTCCGGTCAAAGGGTTTGTAACTTCACTTGCACTAGCTATTGAATCTGATTTATTTATTACAAAAAACATTAGTGAGATTCCTACTCCGATTAACAATATAAGAATAATAATTATAGTAATAATTTTTGCTTTTTTCTTACTTTTCTTTCCTTTAGCAATAGTCCCACCTCTATGTCTTTTTGCTATATTTTCACTTGCTAAAGATTCACCATCTTTTTCCTCTAAGCCACTTATTTGTTTGCTTTCAGTTGAGTTGGAATCCTCCAAAGACGAAATATCTTCTGCTATTATCTCCTGATTCTTTATATTTACATCAGAGGCCTCTTCCTTCCAAGCCGCTTTACCACTTTCTTCATCATCTATTAAATCTAGTTCGGATTTTTCTTCAAATAAAGTTATAGTATCAGCTTTATCTTTAGCCTTTAGCTCACTAGCTACACTTGCATTAACAATTTTGCTTTTTTTTATCTCTTTAATTAAGTCTTTAGTTATATCTATCTTGTTTATTGTTTGGAAGCTATTCCCTTGAAATTGTGTTTCAAATTTATCATTCAAATTATTATTTTCAACTTCTCCATTTCGCTTTGTAGGAGGTGGTGTAGATTGCGTCTTTCCTTTGTTATACATCTATTTTCTCCTTAAAATTATTTTATCCCTAGCCTAATTATACTATATAGAGAAAAATAGTACAAGGTGAAGAGATTTCTCGTTTTTCATAAACTACAATACATTTTGCAAATATAAGAGAAAATAATGCTTTCTCTTATATTAATTATTATGTTAAAATAAGAGTTAGATGAATAAAAAGAAGAGGTGAAAATGACAAAGTTATTAATAAGAATATTTATTGGAAAAGAAGTAAATTATTCAAATCCTATTATTAGGAGTGCATGTGGTAAACTAGCAGGAACAATTGGTATAATCACAAATTTATTAATAGCCACTTTAAAAGTGGCTATCGGACTTTTTTCAAATAGCATAGCAGTAATTGCTGATGGTGTTAACAATATCTCTGATGCTTCCTCCTCTATAATCACTTTAGTAGGCTTCAAGCTATCTGAAGCTCCTGAAGATGAAGACCATCCTTTTGGACATGCAAGAATCGAATATATAACAGGGCTAATAGTTTCATTTCTAATTTTATTGGTAGGAGTTCTTTTGCTAAGCTCTTCTATTGATAAAATAATTAATCCGTCAGATTTAATTTTTTCCTCTACAACTGTTATTATTTTAATCCTATCAATAGTTCTAAAATTATGGCAAATGTTTTTTTATATGACTATAGGTGAAAAAATCAACTCAAAAGCCTTAAGAGCTACTGCTACAGATAGTAGAAATGATGTAATATCCACTATAGCAGTTCTAATAAGCCTATTGGTCTGGAAATTCACCCAAATCAATTTAGATGGTATATTTGGTACTTTAGTTGCCCTCTTTATTATATTTTCAGGGATAACATTAATTAAAGAAACTTCTAGCCCACTTTTAGGAGAATCCCCTCCTAAAGAATTAGTAAAATCCATAATTGATTTAGCTAAAAGTTATCCAGAAGTCTTAGGCACTCATGATATTATCATTCACAACTATGGCCATTCAAAAGCTTTTGCCACCTTACATGTAGAAGTTGATGGTGAAAAAGATATTTTTGTTACTCATGATGTTGTAGATACTATTGAAAATAGAATCAAGGCAGAGCTAGGTGTTGAATGTACAATTCATTTAGACCCAATCAAATTAAACGACCCCTTGGTATCTGAGCTTTCGGAAATAGTTTCCGAAAAATTGCTTTCTATAGATGGGCTTTCTGATTTACATGATTTAAGAATAGTTCCAGGGCCTACTCACACAAAGGTAATTTTTGATTTAGTCAGAGCTTTCAATTGTGATGTTTCTAAAAGCGATATTTGTAAAATTGCAGAAAGCACAATTAACCAGCGATTCCCAGATTTTTCCGTCGTAATCACCTTTGATAACAAATATAGCTAATACTCCCAATAACAGGCCCCATTAAAAAGTAAAACTTCTTATAAAAACACTTTTCCCTTATAGTTTCAGGAAGGTTATAGGGAATTTTAATACTTACTTCACAAGAAAAAACCCACATTACATTAGCAGGTGGGTTTATGTCTCTAAAAGTCTAAAGAAATCCCAAGTTTACAAATCAAGGGCTCTTAATTATTCGTATCCTTAAATTCTACAATAATATAGGTTTATTAATTTAGTTCTCCTGCGGAGCCAATTGGAACAGCTCCATCTATTGCCTCAATTATTCCCTCAGTTTTCACTTTATCAAAATAATCACATAACTCTATAAAGTCGATTCCTCCCTCTACTAAATCTTTAGCAGCTTCAATAGCAGCTTCTTGATCCCTAACAAAACAAATTGTTGTATCGCATGCAGGACAGTTTAACTCCTTTAAGACAGTATCCTTTGTATTTTCTTCCAATAGAATAATCCCATAATTAGACAGACTCTCGGAAGCTTCCAACTTCTTTTCTTCTTCAGGCAAATACTTCGCTACTTTAAACGAATATTCCTTACCGAAAATAGACTCTAATTTCTCAACATGGTCCTCCGTAAATGATCCGCATAAATTGTACTCTTTTATTCCATATTTAGAAAGAATTTTTACAGCGTTCTCTGCTATTTCTGGCGACTCAATCCCCATTACCTTCTCTAAAGAATCTTCCGATTCAAATGTTACTACAAAATCTTCCCCAACATTCCATTCTGTTTCAAATATAAATCCAAATTTCATAACTCCTCCTTATACCATTTTTTATATAAATACTTAAGTCTAGCCTCAAAAATAAATTCTTTTATCATATCTCCATTATACGGTTCTTAGAAAATATTTCAATAAGAATTTAAAATAATCATCCTTACTTTATGGGCTTTTTAATACAAATAATTTGATCATCGAATCACCATCAGATTTTCGCCTTTTTTATAATAAAATAGTGCCAATCACACCTATCTTTTTATGGTAGAGTGTAGCCTTTTGAATTTTTTTTCACCTGCAATCTGCAAAATCATAGGTAGAAGGCATAAGGTTGCGTAAAAAATATAAAAAATACAACTTCCTAAGGTAACCTTATTAATTACAATCCTTGGGTCATATAAGGCATGCGTTTGATTCAACAAAATTCCTACTATTAAAATCATAACGCCCCAAAATATGCTTATTACAAAGAGTCTATCTCTATTATCAAAGCGATAAATACTAAAGCTAGTTCTCTTTTTTAGCGAATAACCTCTACATTTCATACTTTCAGTAGTTTGCATAAATTCATCTAATGTCCAAGTAAATAAAATCGACATTACTCTAATTGTATTCGCAATCCGGTTAAACAAATTTCCTTGCCTAGGGCCTTTTCCTACACATTGTTGGGCTATGGAAATCTTTCTCCACCTTTCTTTTATTCTTGGAACAGTCCTCAGTATAATCGATAGGTACAAGGATAGTTTAGGAAAAATTCTGCCAAACAAATAGATTACTTTATCCGCATAAAAAACTGCGTGCACACATGAAAACCACATGATTACAGAGGCTATAACAAGCCCAAGTATACTAGCAAAAACAATAGATTCTAAAGTGATATTATTGTCTATCCAAGTCTTACTAAGAATAGTTTCCCCAAAGTGATTAAACGAAGCATAGTAAAATATAAAACCTAACATAAAAAGAATCAAAACAATATTGAAAATTAGGGATTTTACCCCATTTAGCTTAATAGAGTATATAAAGCTAGACATAAAAGATATTGCTACAAACACAGGATGATTAAAAAAAATAGTTGCACCAATCATGATTGTAAAAAATATAAGATTTATAGTAGGATGATAACTATCAAATTTCATTTTACTTAATTCCTTCCATCAATCCATATTTTGATTTTATTCTATCTAGTTTTTCAAGCATAGGTTTTGCAACAATAAAAATTGTTACTGCAACAGATACCCCATGGATAAAGTTAACTATTGCTCCTGATTTAACATTTGCTAACCAGCCGTCCATTTGAAAACTGCCGCTAATTAAATCTGCCATATGTCCACTAGAGTCTAAAACAAATGCAACTAATATTTGCACAATCAAATACCCCATTATTGCCATTTTCACCTTGTTTCTAGATTTTATAATCTTTTTAAAAGTTATCCCTGCCACAAATCCTCCTAATCCAAAAGCTACCATCTGAGCTGGAATCCAAGGCCCAATTCCAATTACAAAACCACTGAAAATCGCTGACAATACCCCCATCAAAAATCCGGCTTGTGGTCCGAAAGAAATAGCTCCGATTACTACAAACCCCATTAATGGAGATACAAAAGGTAAAGGTTGTAATACAACTCGACTTACCGCTGCAATCATACTAATCACACTGATAATTATAAACTCTCTTGGCTGTACACTTCTTCCTTCAATCGATATAACCAACGCAATGATTCCATACATAAGTATCAAAGCTGACGGCAAATAAAAATTTGTATTTCCTGAAAAAAATATCAAAGTTGCTGGCGCAATTAGGCAAACTATCACCCCTGATATAAACTGTCTTGCACTAATCTTAACTTTTCTATCCATAGTTGCTGTATTTTCCATTTCATCCCCCTGTTAAACTCATTTCATGTTATTTGTTTTAATTTATCTGTTAAAATATGTTTGAATCCTCCAAAACACCTTGTTTTTAACCTTTGTATCTTCAATTCATGCATGCTCACCTAGGCATTTTTTTTACAAAGGTTAATAACATCTTCATTTCTAACTGCATTTTTAAATATATGTCTTCCCATTCTATTGGCCGCAGTAGTATAAAAACTATTTGAAGAGAAGAATCTGTTCGGTGTATTTGTTGTAATAATATCTCCATCAAAAAACATTGACACAGAGTCTGCATGCTTTGCACAGAATTCCACATCGTGACTTACCATTATTACAGTAACGCCTCTAGCCTTAAGCTTTCTAATTATTTCTGCAAACTTGGTCTTAAAGAAATTATCTATTCCTTTTGTAGGCTCATCTAGTAGCAACACCTTAGGATCTTTAAGGAGCACTTTTGCAAGCGCAGCACGTTGTTGCTCACCACCTGAAAGGTCATAGGGATGGGTGTCTAAGTAGACTTCAATTTCACATAGCTTTGCCATCTCTTCAACCTTATTATCTATTTCCTCTCCCCTAAGTTCTCCACCTTTTAAAATTGATTTAAGATCTTCCCTAACAGTTTTCTTCAAAAACAGACTTAGAGGGTCTTGGGGTAACATAGCAATATTTTTTTCAAACAACTCACCTTTTTTAAACTTTCTTATATCTTTTCCTTCTACAAGGACCTTTCCTCTGTAAGGCGTATTAATTCCACATATAGCTTTTAAAGTAGTTGATTTTCCCGTTCCATTACCCCCTACAATGGCATACAGCTTATTTTTTGGAACTAACATAGAAAGACCTTTTAATACATCTTCCCCATCTTTGGAGTATCTAAACCAAATTTCTTTTACATTTACTGCTGCCTCCTTTTCAGTAAGTTCATCTAACTCTTCCTCATCCTCTATTGAATCGTGAACTATCTCTCTATTTTCAAAATAGCTGTCTAGCCACGCTCTTCCATCCCTTACCGTAAGAGGGCATACATCTTTGTTTTCAACACCATAGTATATTTGAACTGGAGTTGGCATTGCAGCAAACATATGATTTTCTGAGTCCTTTAGAATTTTCCCTATTTTTCTAGGTTCGTCGCAAGTAATTACTTTTCCACTGTCGATAACAATTACCTTGTCAGCTGAATGTAGAACATCTTCAAGTCTATGTTCACTAATGATTATTGTAGTCCCCAATTCTAGGTTTATTTTTTTTACAGTGTTTAAAAAATCACTTGCAGCAATTGGATCAAGCTGTGAAGTTGGTTCATCTAATATTAGCACCTCTGGTTGCATAGCCATAATTGACGCTAAATTTAGCAGCTGTTTTTGCCCCCCTGATAGTTCAGAGACCTTTTTATGAAACCAATTTTGGATACCAAAAAAACTAGCCATTTCAGCCACCTTTGTTCTTATGGTCTTTTGATCATAGCCAAGGCTTTCAAGTCCAAAGGCCAATTCATGCCACACCTTATCTGTTACCACTTGGTTATCAGGGTTTTGCATTACATAACCAATTTTGCTACTAGTATCTCTTAAAGTAGCCTCTTCTATAGGATTTCCCTCAAATAAGACTTCACCATTTCTAGTCCCGTGAGGAGTCAATTGCGGTTTAAGATGCTTAAGCAAAGTTGTCTTTCCTCCACCACTTTTACCACATATTGATATGTACTCCCCTTTATTTATTGTAAGATTTATATTTTCCAATGCCATCCTATTCCCTAATGGGTATGAAAAATCCAAGTTAATAATTTGAAATTGCTTCATACGCGTACCTCTTCTAAGTCTATTATTTAATCTAGCTTTTTATATTTTCAGTTTTATTCAAAGTCTTCAAAACCGTAGCCAGTAAAGGGCTACGGTTTCAAGCACATCCAATAATTTTATAGGTCATTCCCATAGTCGCAGGTATATGCGAATTCAATGGAATCTCCATCTTGCAGAACATATTTTGTCACGCCATAGTTTGGCTTCCAACCATTAACCTTATATGTCCAACCTGATCCTTGACCACAGTCAAATTCATAAAGATGGTTAATTCCTTCAATATAGTGACTTTCATATACTGGGAAATAGGAATATTCCATTTGAATTCCTGCATAGTCAGTAACCCTTTTCAATACATCAAACACTGTATCCCCATCTTGGAACTGAACTGTAGTAGTTGCCAACACAGTTCCATTTGCTGGAACATAAATATCTTTTCCTGTAGTTAACTGATCCATATTTTTTAGAATAGTATCAGTTCTAATTGAAATGGTACAAGTATTTATTTTTCCTGTTCCACTAACTTCTCCATTTGAACTTCCAGTCGAACTATTATTTTCGCCAGAGTTATTCCCTACAGGTATTAATCCGCCATTGATACCTGCTTCCTGTGCTTCCTCTTTTGCAACCTTTCTTTCCTCTAAAGTATTTTCAATTTCTGCTTTTCCAAATACTAAGTCTTCTGCCTCTGCGTACTTGACAAGCTCAGACAAGTACATGTCAGAATAGCTGCCTAAATCTGCCTTTCCTACTTCTTGATCTCCACCAGTCAAAAGTATACTCTCTCCTGCTTTTACCGTTTCTGAATTCACATTCAGCTTTCCCTTCAATACATTTATTGCAGTAGATCCACTTTGTTCACTAACAGTTATAATTGCATCTTTTACTATCAAATCAGCATCTTTAGTTGTTAATGTAATCCCTTGCTCTCCACTTCCTTGAGCAATAATGTTTCCTTTTTCTATAGTTATTGCAAGCTCAGTATCTGAAATCTTGTCAATTGCTATACTAGATCCATCTACTGTTGAGAATCCACTTTCTTTAAAGTTATATGTGGCTACATTTTCCTCTTCTCCAACAATAATATCATTTTCTTTTACTACAGACTCTGGCTCTAAAGAAAATATAACTCCATCTCTTTCAACATTTAGAACACCCACCGATTCTGAAAGGACAACAGCTTCTGCCTTTTCTTCTCCACTTACAAACCATGATTGTAGGTTGCCTACATATAGTAGGCCTCCTACAAGTATTAATCCTATAGCTACAGACATTATTATATTGGCAATCTTATTCTTTTTCTTCATCTCTTCCCCTTATTTTATATACTAGTCTCATTTTTCTATACAATATTTTTTAGTTTCTTTGTCTGCATTATTCGCTAGCCTTGTTTTCATTAGCTTTATTTTTTCTCATATATACTAATGAACCTAAAAGCATAATCGCTCCTACACCAATCAGAATGTATATTAAAGTATTATTTTCGCTACCAAATGGGCTACTGCTAGTAGGAATTTGCCCTTCATCAATTCTAGCACTTATAAAATCATCCCATTCTCCATCATAACCAACGAATGCAAAAGTAGAAAATTCTTTTGTGTCAAAGACTATTTTACCGTCCTCTATTCTGCATTTTATATATGATGGTTTGCCTTCATCATCGTAGTGAATTGCAATTATAGTATTGTAACCCTTCAGACTTTCTAAAAGTTTTCCTTCTAATGCCACTGTAGCCATATCTCCTGGCTTATATTCTGTCCCTGTAAGGAGATTTTCCAATGAAATATCTAGGACTTCTACTACTTCACCTTTTCCATTTAAGTAGCTATCAATCTCTGACATTTGCGAATCTGTCAGCTGAACTTTCTCAGCAGTCATCTTAACATACCAGTCTATATTCTCTACAGAAGCTCCTAAAGTAGTATCACTTTGTAGAACACCACTAATTTGCTTCATAGCACTTTGAAATTCCGCATCATTTTCTAGTGCTTCTCTCTCTATATCTGATAGTTTGTTTATTTGAGCATAAAGGGCGTTTACCTGTTCTTTTGTTTTTTCAGTATCTTTATCAGATATTGATTTTGCAAAGTTTAGTGCCTCATCCTTAATTTCTTCAGCAGCTTGGCTTATTTCTTCTGTTGAAGTAGAATTTCCAAGAGTTATGGTTTGCCCTGTAGCCTGTGGCGTATTCCCAGTAGCTTGAGTATCGTCGTTACCTTTTCCATCATCCTCAGGAACTACAGGAGTTGGTGTCTCTGGCTCCACTCCATTCTTTATATCCTCTAATGCCTTCTCAGCCGCTTCTAAAACAACATAGTTGCTTACCAATTTTTTTTGGTCTTCAGACAAAATACTATAGGCTACTCGCGCTTGGAAAATAAGGTCCTCTTTATCTTCTGTTACAGTCCCAATACCATTAATCTTTTCTTCCACAAACTTAGCTTTTGACTCATTATATAATCCTTCCCACTCCGCTTCTGCCTTAGTAAGCGTTTCATAATTATATACATAAGATTTGCCTTTTTCAGATAACTTATCATAGTCGTATCTTCCTTGATCAATTGGCATTTTATTCTCTAAGTCTATTTCTCCTATGGCCTCGATCACATCTACTACTTTCTGTGCCTCATCTAAATCATTCTTATTTTCACCAACTTCTTTTTCTAATTTTTCTAGCTTTTCAATATTAGTAACAGCCGCCTTATTATCTGAAGATAATCCATCGTACCAACTTCTAGCATTAGTAATGTCGCTTAAAGTTTTTAAGTCAACTACCTTAATGGCCTCAATAGCATCATATGTAGATTTTATTTGGAAAAAGGCACTTTCAGCAGCAACTAATATTGCAATATTATCAACCTCAACCTTTTGCTCTTCTGTTAGCGCATCATATCCAGTTCTTGCCTTTTCTATAGCTGCTTCTGAATCAAGTGTTAAGCTTCCTATTTCATCTATTGCTTTTTTAACATTTTCTATCCTTGCTGGAATATTTTCAACTTGAATTACAATATTATCTTTACCTTCTCCATATTTTGCCTCAGCTGTAATTTCTACATATCCATCTCCAACCCCTGTTACCGTACCATCCTTATTAACAGTTGCAACGGTGCTATCAGAACTTGTCCATATTATTTCTTTGTTAGTAGCATTTGCCGGTTCTATTTCTGCTGTTAAGTTTGTAGTTCCATTGTCAATTATCTTCTCTTGATCTTGAACAATGTTTACTGAGGTTACCTTTTTAACTTCTCCGATTTCAACAACTATTTCTGGGAAGTCTCCCTTTCCAAAGTATTCTGTGTTTGTCCAATACCCAAACTGAGGATGTATTCTATAAGTATATTTAACATTCCCTTCTGACAAAGTAAATATTGATTCTTCATTAGGTACTACAAAGGTTAGTGTTTTTAGTTCTTCTTGATTGTCTACCTTGTTCCCTGTAGTTACATTCTCAAAGTTTGGAAGATCAGTATTATAATTCAAGCTTAGCTCTGGAGTAATTCCAGAAGTACTATACTCTCCCAAGTTAGGGAAGTTAATCTTAACTTCAACGCCTTCTTCAACTTCTTTTAGTGAAAGAGTATACATATATTTTACTGATTTATTATACTCTGTCATTGCCTTTTCTAAATTTTCAGTTTGCTTGTCAACCTGAGCTACTAAAACATCTTCGTTTTCATAGACTCCCTCAGCATCCTTTATTTCCTCTTGAAGCTCTTTCCAGTCTTCCTCTACTTTTCCATAATCTGTTTCAGTAGTATTTTCTTTAATAGCCTTAGCTTCCTCAATTGCTCCTTTTAATTCTTCTTTTTCCTTTTCAGTGGCAGGTAGCTCTCCAATTACTGTAACTTCACAAGTAGCTTTTATATCTCCTAAATGCTCCTTATCACTTTTTGCTGTAATGGTAACTGTTCCTGGTTTCTTTGCATTTATAAGTCCATTGGATACTGTTGCTATATCCTCATCTGAACTTTCCCAGACTATTCCTCTCTCTGTAGCCTCATCTGGTACCACTGTAGCAATTATTTCCTTGGATGTCCCTTCTTCCATTTCTATCTTATCTTCGCTAAGTTTAATTTCTATAGGCTCCACAGCTTGATAATCATCAACCTCAATAGAGAAATTAGGGAGAGTTGAGTAGTAATAGCCTGTATGTTCTGGCATTCCTCCTGAAAAGTCATACACATTATCAAATTTCTCTTGGTGCGCGCCAGCATCTTGACCCCACCAACTCATTCTTATTTTTCCACCAGTAAAGTCATAGCTACCTGCTTCATCTAATGTAATTCTAAAATCATTATTTGTAGCCAAATCCCACTGGCCACCTTTTCCATAGTACTTTTCCCCATCCATTGTATATTCAATAGAAGGAGAGTTCGCTCCATATTGAGGATTATATAAGCCTGCTAATTTAGGTACTGGTAAAGTAACACCCTTAAAGCTAATCTCTATCGTATCTCCTTTTTGTGGCTCTGCTCCTGGCCTTGTAACGTTTTCAACATTAATTTCGATCATTCTAGCATCGACCATATAAACCATTGTTTTGGTTTTATCTTCTTTAGTAGCAGTAATTTGAATAATATTTTGTCTATTTTCTAGGTCTGCAGTATAGCTGCCATCTTTTTCGGTTAAGATATTTCCGTTATTTGTAACTTCTATTGAGTCAGCACCCTCTCCATCTACCGTAAATGAAAATGGAGTAGTCTCTCCTTCAGTAAAATAAATTGTATCAAATGTAGTGATATTCTCAAGTTCTGGAGATGCCACATTTACATCGGCTGGATCCTCATTTACATCTACAACAAAGTATGCTGTGTTAACTACTGATGATGCTCCATAAGTCTTAAGGCTCCACTCTGGTTTTACCTCATCGTAAGTTACTTTAATTATACTTATTCCCTCTGATTCTCCAGTAACCACAGCTTTTTGATCAGGATCATTAGCTACTTCTTTTAGAGTTACACTTGTTCCACTAATGACCTCATAGTTAAAATTTGGTACAACAAGATTGTTATTATCTATCATGCTTTCCACTAGCTCTGATATCCTTCTTGAAAACATAGTGTAGTCTTCACCAATTCCTAATGTGATAAAGTCTGCGTTAAGCAAAATATCATTTTCAAAGTCATCAGGTACTACTGCAGGTGCAATTTCAGTATTTCTCTCTTCAACAGTAACCTTTATTGTATCTGTAACTCCACTATCCTCAGAGTTTATAGTTATTGTAGCTGTTCCCGCTCCAACTCCAACAACCTTTCCATTTTCATCAACTGAAGCTACTTTTTCATTATCTGTTTCAAATGTTACGTCTTTATTTGGAGCATTTGCAGGCAGAACTTCATAACCTAAAGTTTTGCTTGAGCCAACATACACTGTAACTTCTTCCTCGTCAAATTCCACAGAGGCTACAGAAATAGACTCTACAACTTCAATAGAGAAAGTTGGCATAGTTGAGAAACTTTCTAAATGTTCAGGAGTCGCTCCTCCAAATGCATAGTCGTTATTAAATTTTTCTTTGTGAGCGCCAGCTTCCTCTCCCCACCAGTTCATTTGTATATGGCCTTCGTTAAATGTCATTGTCCCTGTTTCAGTAATTTGAACATCAAAATCATTGTTTGTAGCCAAATCCCATTGGCCACACTTCCCTTGATATGATTGTCCATTGGCAGTGTACTCTACATAGCTAGCCCCACCACCCCATTGGCCTGATCCAAATTGAGGATTGTATAGTCCTGCAAGCTTAGGTATAGGAAGGGTTATTCCCTTAAAGCTTACATTTGCAGTATCTCCAACTTCAAAAGGCTTTCCTGGGTCTGTTTTATTTGTAACTGTAATTTCTATTTTTCTTGCATCTACCATATAATACTGAGTATTAGTCTTACCATCTTTTGTTGCGGTAACGCCAATTATATTCTGCCTGTTTTCTAAGTTTGCAGTATACTTTCCATTTTCTTCTAGTAAGCCATGTCCATTATTTGTAACCTCTACAGAGTCTGCGCCTTCTGCATTAACAGAAAAGCTATATGGCGTAGTGTCTCCCTCAGCATAATAAATAGTATCAAAAGTGTTAACTCCATCCAGTTCTGGAGAGCTTATTTCCACATCAGCAGGGTTATCATTTACCTCTACTACAAAGTAAGCTTCATTAACTTGAGAGATTGCACCTATGGTTTCAAAGCTCCAATCAGGCTTTACTGGGCCATAGGATACTTTGATTATACTTACACCCTCTTTTTCTGCAGTAACAATAGCCTTTTGGTCAAAGTCACCTTGAATTTTTGCAACCGATACACTGTCCCCCTCTACTACCTCGTATGTGAACTCCGGAATTGTAAGGCCTGTATTTTCTATCATGTTATCCACAAGTTGAGGGATACTTCTTCCAAACATTGTATAAGTTTCGCCTGTAGTTAGTTTTTCAAAATCACTGTTTAAAAGCAAATCATTTTCAAAGTCATCTGGAACTATAGCTGGAGCTATATCTCCGCCACCTGAGACTACATCAACAAAAATCCCCTTAGTAAAGCCGCCATCTTCTGTAGTTGCAGTAATTGTTGCCCTACCTTCTTTTAGTGCAGTAACCTTTCCGTTCTCATCTACTATTGCGATTTCCTCATTATAGCTCTTATATTCAATCTTCTTATTTGTTGCATTTTCTGGAGAAATAGTAAAGTTCAATTGCTGACTTCCTCCAACTTTAAGCGAATAGCTAGCTTCATCTATGGAAATTCCTGTTACCTTTGTAACCTCTTCTAATGTTGTTTCTACAATTAAATTAGGCATTCTATTAAAAGTATTGTCTCTAACAGTTCCTCTTCCATCACCAAAGTCTATCCCTGGACTCCATTCGTTAGCCATCTCATAAATATATCCACCCGTCAAATTAATTTCATCTGAAGCTACTTCAGAAATATTAATTTTAAGGATAGCTGTTTCGCCGCTAGCAGACCAAATATTTCCAATAAGGTTATTCCCTTCTATATCTATTCCTACTGTATTTTCATCACTTGTATGATCAGATGTATATATTAACTTAGTATCACCTCCATAGCCACTGTTCCAAGCACCAGCCACACTTCCAACTGGTTTTGATAGGTTATTAAAAGTAATCCAAATCTGGTCTTCCACCTTTTCAGCTTCATAATCTAATTTCTTGTTTTTCAGTTCTAAAGTTTTTTCCCCATAAGAGATAGTGCTTTCATCTACAAAAGTAACCACCTCTTCTCCAATAGTAATCTTTTCTCCTTCTAGGTAGTAATAAGTATCATATTTATGATCTTTAACTAAAAATTCTTCGCCATTTTCATCCACCAGTATAATTCCGTCAGTGCTCGAATCTGCCTCTGTTACATACACCATAAAGTAAGTACTGAATGCTCCATCTTCTGTAATGACTCCCATCATAGCACTGCCTTCTTTTATAGCCTTAACATTTCCCTCTTCATCTATTTCAGCCACACTTTCGTTATAGCTTTTATAGGTAACATTTTTGTTTGTTGCATCTTCTGGTGCAACAAATACATTTATAGGCTCTACATCTCCTACCTTAAAATCATACACTTCCTTTTCTACAGTCACCCCTGTTACCTTCACTTCTTTAGACTCTTCCTCTTTTTCCGTTACATATACATCGAAGAAAGTTTGGAAGCTACCATCCTCAGTAGTAGCCCTGGCTAAAGCTCTTCCCTTTGATACAGCAGTAATATTTCCCGCAGCATCAATTGTTGCAACTGCTGGATTAAAGCTTTCATAAGAAATATTTTTATTCGTTGCATTTTCTGGTTCTGCAGAGAACGCAGCAGTTTCCGTATCCCCTACCTTTAAGTCATATCTTAGCTTGTCTCCTTTAATACCTGTTACAGCTACTGTTTCCTCTTCTGGTTCACTAGCCTCTATTGTAATAGTAAAGTTAGGTAGTCTTCCAAACGTATTATCTTTAACCACTCCTTTTCCATCACCAAAGTCAATACCAGGGCTATAAGCATTAGCCATTTCGTAAATATATCCATTTGTTAGGTTAATAGTTCCAGTAAACCCTTCTGGCAATGTTAAAGTTAGACTGTTTAAGTTCTCACTAACTAAATTTCCTTCTAACTTTTCTCCTGCTAAGTTATATAATTCATCTGTAGCTGTTGCCACATCGGCAGTGTACACTATAGCTTCTTTTCCTTGATATCCACTATTCCATGCACCAGATACGCTTCCTATTGGTGTATCTATATTATTAAATGTAAACTTAACACTTCCGTTTTCTGAGATGACACTATAGTCAAGTACCTTGTTATTAATAGGTAAACTATTACCCCCATATGATGCCGTCGCCCCATCGGTAAAAGTTAAGCTTTCTCCCCCTACAGAAAAGCTCTCTTGATCTGAATAGTAGAAAGTATCATAACCATGACTTTCTGCTTCAAAAGTTTTTTCTAAGTTATCTGTAATAATAACATTGCTACCATTAGCAAATACACTTGTTGGTATAAGGCCTGTTAAAAGTATAGCTGTTAGCATTAGCGCCATAATCTTTTTTCCAAGGCCTTTACCTCTTCTTCCTCTTTCTCTCATTTTCCCCTCCTAGTAACTATAGCTAAAAATAAAAAAACACATCCTGGCTACCCAAAATGTGATTATACGACTCTAACCTCTGTAGCCTGAAAGTATTAGAGTTACACCTTCGTTATGTGGCACTCCGGCTTTACGGCAGCATGGTCTGCTTAGGTCACTTCCTAATTCCCCACATGTATCCTTGATAAGTTTCCTTATAAGAATCTCTTAACGAAATATTCAATTCATTCACAATTATAGCTAAAAGAAATTAAGCCGTCAATCTTTTTCTTTAAAGTTAATCACTGAATTTTCACATTTGTACATTTTACAATTCTCTATGTTATTCTGTACAAAAACATCAAAACTACGTTTTTCTACTTGACTTGTAATTCTTCTTCTCCTACTAATTCAAAACTCTGCTACTACTCTTCTTATATCAATGTTATAAATAACCCTTTTAGTCCTTAATAATTAAATAACTCTAGTCCAATTTTAGTTAAAACCAAATATATATTTTCCCCTGGATCTCTGCAGTAAATATTCCCACATCTAACGCGGGGTTTCGCTTATACAAAAAGAGCCTATACTTCCGCATAGGCTCCTTGTGTTATGTTATTTTATCTTTTTATAAGTAATATTTAATTAGTTTTTCTTAGGGAAAGCCTCTTCAAATGTTTTCTCTCCACCAGTTAAAACAACAACTTCTCTTGCATGTCCTGTTTTCTTGGCTATAACTCTAACTATCATAGGAACTACGAAAGCAGCTACCGCTAACGAGAATAAGAACAAACCATTTCCAATGAAGAAGATAAGTGCTGCAATTTGAATAATTGCTCCATACCAAACTACCCATATCATAGGCTTTTTGATTCTTGCTTTTAGTGTTGTATCAGGGTCATATCCGTTAGCTTTAAGTTTGCTTCTAAATCTAATTTGGCTAATTAAGATACCAATCCAAGCAAGTGCTCCTGTAAATCCTGACATTGATAGTAGCACTGAATAAAGAATATCTTCTGCAATGAAACCAACCATAAGTACCATCCACATTGGAATAAGTGTAAATATGATAGCGTTTCTAGGAACAGCCTTATTAGTTAACTTAGACAAGAATTTAGGCGCTAGACCCTCTGTAGCTAATCCAAATAAACATCTTACTGTTCCATAAAATCCGGTGTTTGCGCAACTGAAAGCTGCGATAAGTACTATACCTGCCAATAATCCAGCTAACAAATCAAGGTTATACATTTGTAATGTATCTACAAATATTGAGTTATCCCAGCTCGCTTTTGATGCAGGGAAAATCATAATTAGTAAGAATATAGGAACTAAGTATAATCCTACAAGACGGTATGTTACGCTTCTACAAGCCTTAGGTACTGATGTTTCAGGATCTTGTGCTTCAGCTGCAGCAAGTCCAACGATTTCTGTTCCTTGGAATGTTACAAGAACAGTAGTCATACCAATCATAACAACTCCCCAACCATACGGAGTCAAATTCTCAAATAGCCCGCCAGTTCCTCCAAAGTTAACTGTTGTGCCTAGGAAACCATCGCTTCCCCATAGTCCAATCCAAATACCGAAAGCTGCAACGATAAATATCAAAATAGTAATAACCTTAATAATTGCTA
>CAYJHC010000007.1:0-32053 GCA_964370075.1 uncultured Oscillospiraceae bacterium
AAGAAAATTTAATTGCCAATAAAATATCTTTAGAAGAAATCCGAAAGCAAATTGGTGTAGATAGCTTATCTTACATTAGCCTAAAAGGTCTAAAAATCTCTTGTTCAACATCAGGAATGAAATTTTGTACTAACTGTTTCAGCGGAGACTTTAAAAAAGGTGTAGGAAAAAACCAGTTAACATTAGTTGATTCAATCGAGTAGGGGCTAATTGCTAAGGACTTTGCCCCGTTAGAGTGTGCCCATGCTGGGCACACCACCAAAAAAAAGACCCAGTTGAACTGGGTCTTTATGCTATCTTCCTAAATATTTCATTTTTTATCTGAGGTTAGTAATTTAATTCTTCTACACTAACATAAAGTTCTCTTCACTAGTTAATAATGCTTTGATGTTATTTAATTTTTACCCAAAGTCTTTATTGATATCTCTTTCAAATTCATGCTGTTGAGGATAATTATTTTCATCTAAACCTTTTTCTAAATTTTCTATTGCAGTTTTTTGTTTTCTATTCAACTTAATTGGAATTTCAACATTAACTTTCACATATAAAGAGCCTTTTCTTCCAGTTCTTGGATCAGGCAACCCTTTGTCCTTTATTCTAAATACTGTTCCACTTTGGGTTCCTGAAGGAATTTTATATGAAATTTTTTCACCTACTGATTGAATAATTATTTTATCCCCTAAAGTTGCTTGCATATAGCTTATCGGCATTTCTAAATATAAATCTGAACCTGATCTTTGGAACACTGTATCATTTTTCACATCAATAACAATATAAAGGTCTCCCATTGGACCACCATTTTTTCCAGGTAATCCTTGGCCTTTAATAGGAACTACTGAATCTACATCTACACCTGCAGGAATTTTTACTTTTAGTTTAACTTCCTTCTTCACTTCCCCTGTTCCGTGACAGTCTTTGCAAGGTTTTTCAATAACCTGCCCAGAACCATTACACTCTCTACAAGGAGCAGTACTTTGGAAATTACCAAAAGGTGTCCTTTGTACAGATTGAACTTCTCCTGATCCTCCGCAGTTTCCACAAGTTACTTTCGAAGTTCCTTCAGCAGCACCAGTTCCAGTGCACGTTTCACATACAACATTCTTTTTCATTTTTATGGTTTTTTCTACACCAAAAGCAGCTTCTTTAAAGGTTATAACAAGCCTTTGCTGAATGTCTTTCCCTTTCATGGGACCATTTCTTCTTTGCTGGCTATAACCACTTCTTCCACCACCAAACATACTGCCAAACACATCAAAAATATCTTCAAAACCCGAGAATCCACCGGCACCGCCGCCAAATCCACCGCCACCAAATCCTGCATTAGGGTCTACACCTGCATGTCCAAACTTGTCATACTTATTCTTCTTGTCAGCATCGCTCAAAATACTATATGCCTCATTTACTTCTTTAAAAGCATCTTCTGCTTTTTTATCATCAGGATTTTTGTCTGGATGGTATTTCATTGCTTTTTTTCTGTATGCTGACTTTATTTCTTTGTCAGAAGCACTTTTGTCAATTCCTAGAACTTCGTAATAATCTCTTTTTTCTGCCATCATTTTTCCCTCTGCTAATACATACACATAGCGAAACAAGGACAAAATCCTTGAATCACTATGCTATGTTCATTTAATTTAGTTATTTACTAGAATATGTTTATTTTTAAACTAGTTTTTCTTTTCTTCTTCCTCATCAACTACTTCAAATTCCGCATCTACAACACCATCATCTTCTGGTTGTTGAGCTTCTTGTCCACCCATATCTCCTTCTGGATTCTGTTGACCTTGAGCTTGCTGGTACATCTTAGCAGAAATTGTATGGAACTTCTCAGTTAATGCTTCTGTCTTCTCTTTAATCTCCTCTGTTGTTCCATTTTCCATTACTTTTGCTAAATCTTCTTTTGCAGCTATTATGTCATTTTTCTCTTCTTCTGATAGGCTTCCCTCAATTTCTTTAAGGTTCTTTTCAGTTTCATAGATTAACGTTTCAGCCTGATTTCTAATTTCAACTTCTTCTTTTCTCTTCTTATCTTCTTCTGCAAATTGCTCAGCTTCTTTAATCTTAGCTTCTACTTCATCATCAGAAAGTTTGCTTGATGATGTGATTGTAATGCTTTGCTCTTTTCCTGTTCCCATATCTTTTGCATATACATTTACGATACCATTAGCATCTATGTCAAAAGTAACTTCAATTTGAGGAATTCCACGAGGTGCTGGAGGTATTCCTGATAGTTGGAATCTTCCAAGTGTAATATTTCCTGCTGCCATATCTCTTTCACCTTGAAGAACATGAATATCTACTGCTGTTTGGTTATCCGCAGCGGTAGAGAAAACCTGGCTTTTCTTAGTAGGTATAGTTGTATTTCTTTCGATTAATTTAGTTGCAACTCCACCTAAAGTTTCAATAGATAGCGAAAGTGGTGTAACGTCTAATAGTAGTACATCCTTAACCTCACCAGTTAAGACACCTGCTTGAATAGCCGCTCCTATTGCAACACACTCATCTGGGTTGATCCCTTTAAATGGCTCTTTGCCAGTTTCTTTCTTAACTGCCTCTTGAACTGCAGGAATTCTTGTAGAACCTCCAACTAATAGAACTTTTGAAAGGTCACTATTAGAAACATCTGCATCCTTCATAGCCTTCTTTAGCGGCTCTATTGTCTTAGCTACTAAATCTGCTGTAAGTTGCTCAAACTTAGCCCTAGTAATATCCAGATTAAGGTGAAGTGGCCCCGCATCACTTACTGAGATAAATGGCAAGTTTACGTTAGTAGTTTGTGCACTTGAAAGCTCCTTCTTAGCTTTTTCAGCTCCTTCTTTTAATCTTTGAAGAGCCATTTTGTCTGATCTTAAATCTACTCCATTTTCTTTAGCAAATGTATCTGCCATATATTTTAATAGAGCTTCATCAAAATCATCTCCACCTAATTTGTTATTTCCACTTGTAGCTAGCACTTCAAATACTCCATCACCTAATTCAAGTATTGATACATCAAAAGTACCGCCTCCTAAGTCATATACCAAAATTTTATGGTGATCAGTTTCTTTATCAAGTCCATAAGCTAATGCTGCTGCAGTTGGCTCATTAATAATTCTTTTCACATCTAAGCCAGCAATTTTCCCTGCATCTTTTGTAGCTTGTTTTTGACTGTCAGTAAAGTAAGCTGGTACAGTAATTACCGCTTCAGTTACTTTCTCTCCTAAGTAACTTTCTGCATCCGCTTTTAATTTTGCTAAAGTCATAGCAGAAATGTCTTGCGGAGTATAATCTTTTCCGTCAACTGTAACTTTGTGATCTGTTCCCATATATCTTTTTATTGAAGCAAACGTTCTTTCTGGATTTGTTACTGCTTGTCTTTTTGCAGTTTCTCCAACTAGCCTTTCTCCCGCTTTAGTGAACCCTACTATTGAAGGTGTAGTTCTTAAGCCTTCTGCATTAGTAACTACTACTGGCTCTCCACCCTCTAGCACTGATACGCACGAGTTTGTTGTTCCCAAATCAATTCCTATTACTTTTCCCATTTTTTTCTCCTCTTCTTGAACCTACTTCTTAGCTTAATCTAAAAAGCTTCTTACAATTTATTTTTATTTTTAACTATTTTATTATGCTACAAATCTTGCATTTTAGCATTTGTAGCATTGTAGCTTTTGCTACATAAATACATGTTTAATGTATTTGCTATTAACTTACTATATCTATTGACCCACTTTAACCATCGAAGGTCTTAGAACCCTTCCTTTCAAAGTGTATCCTTTTTGCAGTACAGCAATTATAGTGTCTTTTTTCTCTTCTCCTAAATCTTCCATCATTACTGCGTTATGAAAATTCGGGTCAAAAGGTTGGCCTAGAGCTTCGATTTCTTCTACTCCTGCCTCTGTCATTACTCCTTTAAGTTGTTCTAGTATCATTTCCATTCCCTCATGAAATTTGCTTTCTTCTTCTGGAGTATGAACTAAGGCTCTTTCAAAATTATCAGTAACATCAAGTAGTTTGCTAATTATTTTTTCATTTGCATATGCATGAATATCTGATTTTTCTTTTTCCACTCTTCGTTTATAATTTTGAAAATCAGCCATTAATCTAACATAACTAGCACTATCTTCTTCTTTTGCTTCGTTATCGCTACCCAAATTTTCACCCTCTATAGTATCGGTTTCCTCAACAGTATTCTCTGCTTCTTTTTTCGAGTCACCTCCTGGTTTCTCATTAGAATTTTCTGCAACCGTCTCTTCATTATTCTTTTCAGTTGCTTTTTCTATTGAGATACCTTCCTCTACATCTGTATTAATATTTTTTTCACTCACTATCTTCCTCGTCTCCTTCCTTAACACCATAAGCCTGACTTATATTATCTGTCAAATACTTTACTACTGATGTTATTTCACTATATTTCATTCTAGTTGGTCCAATAACACCAAGTTTTCCTACTAACTTGCCATCTACATGGTAAGTGGCCGTAATAACACTACAATCCTGCATACCATCTTTATGATTTTCATCTCCTATAGTTATCATTATCCCATCATCTCTTTCTTCAAGAGTTCTAGTGAAGTCATCTTTTTTATTAACCATTTCCATAAACATTCTTGCCTTATCAATATCGCTATATTCAGGCAAGGCAAAAATATTGGTAAGACCGTCCATATACAAATTAACATTTAGCATTTCTTCTAGTATATTAACAAAATTAGGCATAATGTTTTCCGCTAGCTTGCTAAAAGCAGAGATATCATTAGTCAATGTTTTTATAATATCAGTTGTTAAAGCTTCACCTAAAGTTTTTCCTTTAAATGTATAAGTCATTGATTTAGAAATTACATTTAAGGCTTCATCCGTATACGGCACTGATATAGAAAGTGCTGTATTTGACACCTTTCCGCTCTCTGCAACAATCATAAGTATGATTGTCTTTTCATCTACTGGAAGTAATCTAATATATCTTAACGTATCTAGATCTGCTTTCGGAGTTATAGCAAAGGACGTTAACTGAGTTATTTCAGATAAAAGTTTCGCTGCATGCTCTACAGTTTTATCAAGCTCCTTTACATTAGAATATAATCTTTCTGCAATTTGGCTCTTTACATCATCTGCCAACTCGTGGTCTCTCATCATTTCGTCTACATAATATCTATATGCTTTTTCAGAAGGTACCCTTCCTGCAGAAGTATGCGGGTGGGTAAGAAACCCCATTTCCTCTAGATCTGACATTTCATTTCTAATTGTAGCAGGGCTAATTCCGAGTTCATATCTTTTAGATAAAGTCCTGGAACCTACAGGTTCTGCAGTCTTGACAAAGTCTCCAATTATAGCTTGAAGTATTTTCATTTTTCTTTCTGTTAACTGCATTTCGCCCTCCTCTCTTTCATTGTTAGCACTCACCCTTGTTGAGTGCTAATTAAATTATACTTCATTTTAAAATATAGTCAATATGTTTTTGAAAAATTTTTTAATTTTTTTATAAGGGAATATTTTATACGTAACTTTACCTTCTAAACTCAAATTTTCTACGCCTAAAATCCCTAACACAATGTTGATCTTAATAACTATATCAGACTCATAATACAAGCCATTCCTTATTTTTTATAACAATATTGTAAGTGTTATTACCTCATAATTGTGGTATACTTTTATTATTATATATTAATTTGGAGGTACATATGTCAGATATAAAACAAAGAAAAGATATTGCTGATAAATTCAAGTGGAACATAGAAGATATGTTCCACGATAATAGTCTATGGGAAAAAGATTTGACTGCTTCAATAGAATTAAGCGAAAAGTTTACTGACTTTTCTGGTAAGCTATTAACATCTTCCCAGACTCTTTTAGACGCACTAACTGCTAAAGATAAAATATGGCAACTGCTTGAGAAGGTATTTGTATATGCAAGAATGAGGAAGGATGAAGATAATACCGATGAAACTTATCAGGCTATGTGCGACAAAGCCAATGTAGCCATTTCAACTGTAAGTACAAACACTTCTTTTTTTGTCCCCGAGCTTTTGGAGGGAGACATAGATACAATTAAAAATTTCCTATCTATAAATGAAGATTTAAAGCTCTACCAGTTTTATTTACTAGATATGTTTAGAGAAAAAGATCATGTGTTGTCAAAAAATGAAGAAGCTTTATTAGCTAACCTTAGCCAACTTTTCCCAGCTACAAATGACATTTTCACAATGCTTAATAACGGTGATATGGAGTTCGGAACAGTAAAGGATGAAGAAGGTAATAACGTTACCCTTACTCATGGTAACTATATTAAATTTATGGAATCTAAAGACAGGTCTGTCCGCGAAGGAGCTTATAAAGCAATGTATACTTCTTATAAAGCACTAATTAACACCATTGCAACCATGTATAATTATAATAGCAAGACAGATGTAGTAACTGCTAGTATAAGAAAGTATCCTTCCTCCCTTGAGGCATCCTTATCGTCTGACAATATTAAGAAAGAAGTTTACACCAATTTAATCGAGCAAGTCAATGAATATTTACCATCACTTCATAGATATATGGAAATTAGAAAAAAGCTACTAGGTGTAGACGAATTAAAGATGCATGATGTTTATGTTCCTTTAATTAACCTTCCTGAAAGTAAAATATCTTTTGAAGAAGGATTACAAACTATGTTGGAATCTGTAAAGCCTTTAGGCTATGAATACGTTTCAAATGTAGAAAAAGGTATAAACGCAGGTTGGATAGATATTTACGAAAACAAAGGGAAAACAAGTGGTGCGTATAGTTTTGGAAGCTATGACAGTATGCCTTATATTCTTTTAAACTATACTGACACCCTTAAAGATGTGTTTACTTTAGTCCACGAAATGGGTCATTCTATGCACTCTTTCTATACCAGAAAAACTCAGCCTTTCATTTATGGAGGCCACTCAATTTTTACTGCCGAAGTTGCATCTACAGTAAATGAAAAACTTCTACTTGCACATTTAACAAATAACAACAGTGATTTAGAAGTGAAAAAGTACTTAATCAACTTTCATATTGAAGAGTTTAGAACAACCCTATTTAGACAAACCATGTTTGCTGAATTTGAAATGAATACGCATGAACTATTAGAAAAGGGCGAAGTCCTAACTGCAGAAGGTATGTGCCAAATGTATTATAACTTAAACAAAAAATACTTTGGCCCAGCACTAGGAGAAGATGACTTTATAAAATATGAATGGGCTAGAATCCCTCACTTTTATAGAGCATTTTATGTATATAAATATGCAACTGGATTTTCAGCGGCTACAGCAATATCTCACAAGATACTAACTGAGGGTGATTCTGCCAGAGATAATTACATTGAGTTCTTAAAAAGCGGCGAAAGCAACCACCCTATTGAACTTTTAAAAATAGCTGGTGTTGATATGGGAAGCCCCTATCCTGTAGCTGAAGCTATGAAAGTCTTCAAGTCATTAGTAGACCAATTTGAAGAAATAGTAAAGTTCTAAATAAACAATTCCTAGTCACATTGAAAGGCAAAGTAAATGAATAAGAATATTTTAATATGTCCTAATAATAAGGATGCCTCATTAGAAACAGCAAGCCAACTAGCTGGCAAACTTACAGCTGCCGGATTTAAAATAATTAAGGATTTAACAGATGACGCAAATTTGTTAATATCTGTAGGTGGAGACGGTGCAACACTAAATGCACTGCATAAATATGATTTTCCCTCTGTCCCAATAATAGGTGTAAACACTGGAACTTTAGGGTTTTTTCAAGAAATCCACCCTCAGCAGTTGGACGAATTCATAGACCACTATAAGAATAATAAGTATCATTTGCAACCTTTATCTACAGTTGAAGCTACAATTATCACTGACAAGGGAACTTTCAAGAGACGAGGTTTAAATGAAATTGTAATTTCAGGAGGCCGACCTGCCATAGTGCACGTAGATATTTCTATTGACAATACTTTTGTAGAAAAATTCAGTGGCGATGCTTTGGTAGTTTCTACCCCTGCAGGAAGTACTGCTTATAACTATTCAACCGGTGGGGCAATTGTGGATCCAAGGCTTAAATTACTCCAATTAACACCTGTAGCTCCTATGAATACTACTGCATATAGGTCATTTACTTCTAGCCTCCTATTGCCACCTGATTTACCAGTCTATATTAGACCCGAAGAAGGAGGAAATAAGTTCCTTTCAATTATTTCTGACGGTGTGGATTATGACTACTATAATGTTATTGAAGTTAAAATAGAATTTGCCAAGGAGGTTGTCAACTTACTCAGATTTGAATCATATGAATTTTGGTCAAAAGTTAAGAGTAAGTTCTTATAAATTAAAATATGAATCACTTTACATACATAGTAACAAAAGAAGATGTGGAAGAAAAATTTCCCGTAAAAACAATATTACGGCGAAGGTTTGATTTTTCAACTAGACTTAGGAACAAAATCAAAAGGAATTCAACAGTACTAGTTAATGGTGAAAAAGCTGTATTCTGGTCTATTCCAAATGTAGGCGATGAAATTAAAGTTTTGCTTCCTGAGGAAAAAAATAGTTTTATTCCCGAAAATATTCCAATAGATATAGTTTTAGAGGATAATCATCTATTGATTTTGAATAAACCTCCAGGTATAGTGGCTCATCCCACAAAGGGGCAACCTTGCCATACCCTATCTAATGGAATTTCATATCATCAACATAAAAATGCTCAAGACTATAAGGTACGCTTCATTAACAGAATTGATATGGATACATCCGGAATAATAATGATTGCTAAAACTTCATACGCTCAAGATATAATAACAAAGGAAATGAAGGCTCACCACGTTGAAAAAAGATATGTTGCCTTAGTCTTTGGAGTAATGAAGGAAAAAAAAGGAACCATAAACTTACCAATTGGTCGGCCCACCGAGGAAAGTGTAATGAGAAAGGTTATGGATGGTGGCCAAGAATCAATTACTCACTATTCTGTTATTCAAGAGTTTGGCAGCAAATTTAGTCTCCTTTCCCTTAAGCTAGAAACAGGACGTACCCACCAAATAAGAGTTCATTTATCTCACTTAGGCCATCCGATTGTGGGAGATTACCTGTATGGAGGTGATTATCCCACTCTAATGGAGCGACAGGCTTTGCATGCAGAGTTTATTTCTTTTACTCATCCAATTTCAAAGAATAGAGTAGAGCTTCATGCTCCACTTCCAAAAGATATTTCTGTTGCAATTGACACTCTTAAGAAAAATTATACTTAATATGGAAGTAACAGCGTAGCTATTCAAAGTTCTTTACTCAATCTTAAATCAAAAAACGTAAAGTTCAATTAAGAAATCTTCACAAAATAGTATCATAAGAGCTTTGTTAAAAAAATTAGAAAAATAAAAAAAGCACTCTGTATATATTACAAAGTGCTTTATTTTTATCATTTATTCCTAGTCTTCTACTACAGATTTTCCATCATAAAAGTTACATGTTGGGCAAACTCTATGCGGAAGCTTAGGCTCATGACACTGAGGACAAGTAGATAATCCTGGTAAAGCCATTTTCATGTTAGGCGCTCTTCTCTTATCTCTCCTAGCTTTTGAAATTTTTCGTTTAGGTACTGCCATTGTCTACACCTCCTTCTTTAGTAGTTCTGTTCAACACAGCTATTATATTCTACACTTGAATTAGCCTTTTGTCAATACATTCCTACTCTTTTATTAATTAAAATTCGAATTATGTCAATACATACGTACTATTTGCTATTCTTTAATCAGTTATGCCTCCTAGTCAAAACTGGATTTTAACTAGGAGGTGATTTATCATAAAAATTTTATTAATTATACTTCCTAAAGTTAGCCAACTATTCTAGTAGTGTCTCTAGCAATTACTAACTCTTCATTAGTCGGAACAAGAAGCACTTTTATTTTTGAATCATCAGCAGAAATAACTGCTTCTTTTCCTCTTACGTTGTTTTTTTCTGGATCTAATTTAATTCCTAGGCCTTCTAAATTAGCGCAAATATCTGCTCTCATAGCGATTCCATTTTCACCAACTCCCGCAGTAAATACAATTGCATCTGCCCCATTCATTTGTGCCATATAAGCACCAATGTAACCTTTTACTTTATGTGCATATACTTCTAAAGCAAGCTTAGCTCTTTCGTCGCCTTCTTTAGCTGCAGACTCAATGTCTCTAAAGTCACTTGAAACTCCAGATATACCTAGAACTCCCGATTTCTTGTTTAATACATTATTTGCACCAGCAGTATCTAGTCCTTCTTTTTCCATTAGGAAAGTTACTATTGCAGGGTCAATATCTCCTGATCTAGTTCCCATTGCTAATCCTTCTAAAGGTGTTAATCCCATTGAAGTATCAATACAAACACCGCCTTTAACAGCAGCAACTGATGCTCCGTTACCTAGGTGGCAAGTTATAATTTTAGTATCTTTTGCATCTTTTCCTAGCATTTCAGCAGCTCTACCTGAAACATAGAAGTGGCTAGTTCCGTGGAATCCATATTTTCTAACTCCATACTTTTCATAATACTCATATGGAAGAGCATACATATAAGCTTCTGCTGGCATAGTTTGATGGAATGCAGTGTCAAATACACCTACCATTGGAGTTGTAGGCATTAGTTCTTGACAAGCACCAATTCCCAATAGATTCGCTGGGTTATGTAAAGGTGCAAGTTCAATACACTCTTCTAACGCAGCAATTACTTCCTCTGTAATTAAAACTGATCTTGCAAATTTTTCTCCAGCATGAACAACTCTGTGTCCTACAGCAGAGATTTCGTCCATTGATGAAACAACCCCCTGCTCAGGATCAATTACTGTATTTAAAACATGTCCAATAGCATCTTTATGATCTTTCATAGGCACTTCTAGTTTCCACTTTTCCATACCTTCTTTTTCGTTTATAAGTACACTTCCTTCAATACCTATTCTTTCTACTAATCCTACTGTCAAAGCAGTTTCTGTAGACATATCAATTACTTGATATTTTAATGACGAACTTCCGCAGTTAATTACTAATACTTTCATTTTTTCCTCCAAATTCTATCTTCTAATTTCTATAATTAATATTTTATCTAAAATATTTAAAACCTACATATTTTGTCATACTTCTACTCCAACAATTACCACTCTTTGCTCATAAGGTGGATCTGCTGAGCATGTGGATAATGTAACAATTTGTTGTGGATACTGAGGCTTTTCTCCAATTAAATGCATAGAATTTTCCCAAATCCCATCAATATACTCATTATATAACGTTTCGCCTTCTAACCCATCATAATTGTAATAAGCAAACTCCTCTGAGTCTACAGGGTATATCTCCGATTCAAGTACTGCTACTATTTTAAACTCTTTTTCCCCATCTACAGTTTCAAAAGTAAATGTTCCGTTTTTTTCTAAAAAGTCTTTGTCATAGTATTCAAGTAAATCTCTGAACATGGTCCCTGCCATCATACTATGCCCATGAATTAGTAGGTTATCTGCAGGCACAGTTATGTCTGAGTATCCACTTAGAAAAAGACTTCCTGAAGAGGAATACTCTTTTTCAAAATCCTTACGCAAATAGTATTCGGGCTCCTCTGGTGTCCACATTACAGGGTAATCAATAACTGTTCCTGGAACTTTAAGCCAACCTATTGTGTCTGGGTTTAGTTCTTGTAAATCTTCGATAGATTGCTTTTCTTGGCCTAAATCTTTCAACTCGTTAGAAGCGCTTAAATCTGTATAATATTTCCATCCAATCATGCCAGCTGACACCAAGAAAGTTATTATTAGCAAGGTTAAAATAATTTTTTCAATTATACTAAATTTTCTTTTTTCTTTTCTGTATTTTCCTTTTTTTTTGCTATTATCGTTCAAACCTTATGCCTCGTTTTCTCCTAAGTTATTACATTCAACTATACATTTTTTGTTTTTATTTTAATTACATAATTACCACCTAATCAGCTCTATTTGCTCTGTAGACAGGTTTTTTTATATAATCCGAGTATTGATAAGTATCCCTTCCAGAAATAATATTATATATATCACTGCTGGTGACCTCAAAATACTCTTCTTCCATTCCTCTTCCTATTTTATTATTTATTGGTAAAAGACAATTTTCTTTATTGTTTAGCCACCTTAATAAGCGGCTTCCTTTTTCATTAAAAGCTAAAACTCTTGTGTACAAATTTCTCTGACTTCTAGCATAACCATCCTTAGTAACTCCGATCAAAGCCTGAATAAGAATTCGGTTAATTCTTGTTCTAGTATATCTTTTACTTTTTAACAAATCAACCAACTCTTCTAAGTTTTTTGCTTTTCTAATATTTTGTATTATTCTATTTTCAATACCCTCTGAGACTCCAAAAACATCTTTCAAACTTTCAGAAGATGTTGTCAGAAACACATATTTGATTAAATCAAATAATCTTTCATTCTTACTATCTACTAAAAATTCTTTTTCTATTTCAAGTGTCTTTCTGGTTTCAATTCCTACTAAATCTCTTATCCCATCAAAGTCTTTTTCTGTAAGCTTTTCCCTAATGGCCGTCGCATTTTCATTATGTCCTAGCCCTATTCTTGGTATC
Source organism: uncultured Oscillospiraceae bacterium (assembly GCA_964370075.1). Classification (GTDB taxonomy): domain Bacteria; phylum Bacillota; class Clostridia; order Peptostreptococcales; family Anaerovoracaceae; genus CAYJHC01. Next base: position 12,526 of record CAYJHC010000007.1, read on the forward strand.
CCTATAGGCTTAATATTACTTTCGAGTCTATATAACCATTTCATATATTCAATTGCCAAAATGTTATTAGGCTCTCCAATTATCTCTACATCATTTAAATTCATTTCTTTAAGGGCCAATTCCCGACTTTCCGGGAATGAAAGTCCTTTGTTTAAATGTGCTTTTAATTTTTCTCTAAATTCTAAAGGTTCCTCCGCCAGAAACTCTGCTATCGGCGATAAGGTATTTAAATCCTTTGATTCAGTTCCAAAAGAAATATAATCTACAATTCCTAAGGAGTTTAATATTTTTACTCCTCCCTCTGCAAATTTTTCTGCACTATTGCAGGCAAAGTGGACAGGCAACTCTAAGCATAGGTCTATACCTTCACTTACCGCAAGTTCCGCTCTAGTCCATTTATCTAAAATAGCAGCTTCTCCTCTTTGCATAAAATTCCCACTCATCACAGCTACTACAACATCCGCCTTTGTTTTTTTTCTAGTTTCCAAAATATGATATGTATGTCCCTTATGAATAGGATTGTATTCAGCTATGATTCCTGCTACAACCATACTTACTCTTCTTCAGTTTTAAACTCTGGAGAATTCAGTGTAGCATCAGCTAAAGTTTTTATTTCTCTTCGATTAGATTCTATTTCTCCATGGACTTTCTCAAATAGTTCATTCATATATGAATACATTTCAACAATGTAATTTTCTTTTAACATGTCCATTTCTCCTTGAACATTATAAAAAAGGTTGTCAACATAATTACAAGACTGCAGTTGTAATTCTCTAGCATAAATTCTTGTCTCTTCGCCCAACGCTGCACTTCTTTTTTTAGCTTCCAAAAGAACTGCGTTTTCATTTACTAGTTCCTCTGCCCTCCTTTGCGCTTCATTAATCACCTTATCATATTCTGCTTTAGCACTTTCCAGGATATTTTTTTGCTCACTAAGTACCCACTGTGCGTCATTAATACTTTTAGGTAAACCTTCTCGTACATCTTTCGTGATCTGCAAAAGCACATTTGGATCGATCATGACCTTTCCTGTTAAAGGAACAGTTGAAGCGCTATCCACTTCATTTTCGATTTCATTTAATAATTCTAATACTTTTATTTCTTCCATAACAATATCCTTTCTAATAATTTATTTATTAATTTTTTCTTTCATTTTTATATCTAAGGCCTCTACTATATGATCTGGCAAAAGGTTCTTTACATTTCCGCCTAGAGAATGTACCTGCTTAGCCATACTTGAACTAACAAAGGAAAACTTAGGATCCGTCATTAAAAATACAGTCTCTACATCTTGATTGTATAAAACAGCATTCATTTGAGCCATTTGGATTTCATTATCAAAGTCATTTATTCCTCTTAACCCTCTCACTACCATTGAAAATTGGTTCTTGTTAACAAAATCTGCAAGTAACCCTTGAAAAGAACCTACAGTAACATTATCTATTTTTTCAATGGCCTTTTTTATCAAATCACATCTTTCATCAATAGAAAAAGTAGTAGTTTTATCTGGGTTGTGAATAACACCAACAACTAGGTGATCACAAATTTTTGCAGCTCTCATTAAAATATCAAGATGGCCATTTGTTAAAGGATCAAATGATCCCGCATATAAAGCTTTTCTCATTAAACACTCCTTCAGTATAAAAAACTAGTAAATCATCAAGCCTATTTCCTATACACACTTATACTAATTATACCATATTTTTTCTCTTTAAACTTAGTATAACTGCCAATTTTTTCGTTCAGTTTTAAGTTTTTTGAATGTTCTACAAATATTACTCCTTCTTCAGATAGCAAATCTAATTCTGAAATATTTTCTACTACCTCTTCCTGAATTTCCACATTATATGGAGGGTCTACAAAGAATATATCGCATTTTAATTCTTCATCTTTAATTTTTTCTAGAGTTCTTTTATAATCTCCATGATATACTCTCGCTTTGGCACTGGCTCCTTTACATATTTCTAGATTTTCTTTTACTAGTCTAATACTTTCCCCATTTGTATCACCAAAAAAAACTGTTCTTGCACCACGGCTAATTGCTTCTATGCCCAAATTTCCAGTACCAGCAAAAAGATCTGCTACTATTCCATCTTCAATATAAGTATAACTTTCTGCCATGCTATAAAGAGCTTCTTTAACCTTATCAGTTGTGGGTCTTACCTTATTATCTTTTGGTGCATTTAGCCTTTTAGCTTTGTAGTATCCTGCAATTATTCTCATTATTCACCTCTATATTTTGTTTAAAAATGATATGGTATTTCCAAATACCTCGTCCAATCTTTCTCTAATTAATCCGTTCTCTTTTTTTTCCAACAAAGGATCATTTTTTAAAATTTCTTCTGCTGCCTCTTGAGTTTTTTCTAGTAATTTCACATCTTTAGCCAGTTCAAATATTTTATTTAATACAAATCCACTCTGGGCAGTTCCAAAAATATCCCCTACACCTCTAAGTTCTAAATCTTTTTCAGAAATATAAAATCCATCAGTAGATTCTACCATAATATCAAGCCTCTGATCACTTATTGGTGTAGATTTTTCATACAAAAGTATGCAGTACGATTGTTCATTTGATCTTCCTACCCTACCTCTCAATTGATGTAGTTGAGCTAGACCAAACCTATGTGAACTTTCTATAATCATCAAAGAGGCATTAGGAACATTTATCCCTACTTCAATTACAACAGTAGAAACAAGTACTTGAATTTCTCCCAACTTAAACTTATACATTATTTCATTTTTTTCTGTATCCTTCATGTTTCCATGAAGTAAAGCAACTTTGATACCTCTTAACTCTTCACTTAATTCTTTGTATACAGTTTCTGCGGAGCTTGCTTCTATGGCTTCTGAATCCTCAATAAGAGGTGTGACAACATATGCCTGCCTGCCTTTTCCTACTTCTTTCTTTAATAAGTCGTATGATTTCCACTTTTCTTTGTTACTAAGCTTTCTTGTAATTATAGGTTTTCTTTCCTTCGGCAATTGATCTATTATTGAAATGTCAAGATCTCCGTAAAGTATAACTCCTAGAGTTCTAGGAATAGGTGTTGCAGTCATTACAAGAATGTTAGGGTGTTCCTCATTTTGGCCTTTTTCAGTTAGTAAAGCTCTCTGAGTAACTCCAAATCTATGTTGCTCATCTGTAACTACTAACCCTAGGTTATTAAATTTTACCCCTTCTTCTATAATTGCATGAGTACCTATAATTAAGTCTATTTTTCCTTCTTGCAAGTCCTTTAATATCTTTGATTTCTCTGATTTTTTTGTACTCCCTGTAAGAATACTAATATTTATATTTTCTTTATTAAAGCTTTTGCTAATAGATTCAAAATGCTGCCTAGCTAACACTTCTGTAGGGGCCATCAAGGCAGACTGTAATTTTGACTTTGCCGTTTTATAAATTGCTACTTCCGCTACTACAGTCTTCCCTGATCCGACATCGCCTTGAAGCAATCTATTCATAGCAGTGCTCGACTCCAAATCACGACTAATTTCCTTAATTACTTTTCTTTGCGGCTCAGTCAATTCAAAAGGAATATTTGCAATATATTCTTCTTCCTTTCCCTTAGCTTGTTTTCCAATTCTGCTCTTATAATTTCCTTTTTTCATTATATTTAAACCTAGCTGAAATGCCAATAGTTCTTCAAATCTAATTCTATATATTGCAGCTTTATACTTATCACTGCCTTCAGGAAAATGAAGATTATTGATAGCATATGTAAGTGGGCATAAATTGTTTCTTTCGGAAATATACTCTGGCAAGGTTTCTAATAACTGCCCAGAATACTCCAATGCTTGTTTCATTATTTTCCTTAATTCTCCCTGAGTCATTCCTTTAGTTAATGGATAAACCGGCACTATTCCTTGCTCCACATTTCCAAATTCAGGGAAAATCATCTTTCCATCCCTAACGTTCCCATAAAATAGGCATTCCCTACCTATTGGTAATAGTTTAGAAATATAATTCGCATTAAAAAAAACGGCAAAAATCTCTCCTGTAGAATCACCTATTTTGACCCTAAGAACTGTTTTGCCTTTAGTATATCTATTACCTTTAATCAGAGTCAAAACTTTCCCTTTGACAAGATAGCTATTCCCATCTACAATATCTCTGATATCGGAAATATTTCTTCTATCTTCATAAGCCCTTGGAGAAAACCTAAGTAAATCTGTAATAGTATTGATATTCATTTTTGATAGTAACGCAGCCTTTTTTTCACCTACACCTTTTAAATCTGTTAATTTATCACTCATCGCCGTATTGCTTTCTATTGATTAAAAGGAATTTTAGTTGTATTTTTTTGTATATTCAAAGTAATAGAAGAAGTTTCCTCTCCCATTAAAGAAACCAGCGACTTGTCAATTTTGCTTACAATCTCATCTGTAATATTATTTGCTGTATTATCTCCTCTAATTTTAATATACAGCTCAACACAAATCCCATCAGCTGCAGAAGTAACTTCAATATGGTTTGTCTCACAAACATCTAAAGACTTAGCCCCTCTTTTTGCAGGCCTCCACTTATTATCTGTAAAGACAATCTTTTCTTCAATATTATTCAAAACGCCAACTATCGCTTTTTTGATTGCTTTTTCTGTGATAGTGATTTTTCCAAATTTCCCTTTAATAGTATAATTTTCCATACAAAACCTCTTATAACAAAAAAACCTGATCAACTAACTTGACCAGGCTATTTTATAAATTAAATTGCACGGGTAATCTTATTTGACCTAATGCATCGAGTACAAACCTTTGCTCTTCTTACTCTACCCTCATCCGACACTCTAATCGACTGAATATTTGGATTCCATTTTCTTCTTGTGTGTCTGTTTGAGTGAGAGACATTGTTTCCCGAAACTTGACCCTTACCGCAGACTTCGCATTTATTAGACATCTTGCGAACCTCCTTTGCATAATTATTATCATATATTAACAGTATTATTACTGCGTACATGCCGTAACAAGAAATAGTATATCACAAGTAATTACTACATTTCAAGTACTTTTTTTGTTTTAATTAATTTTTTTTATTACTCACTGTTTTTTTCTTTGATTCCTTTGTCCATCAGGCTAGTAATCGTTCATATGTCCTTTTTCTTAACCTGTCTGTATTTATTACACTCTTGCCTTGCCTTGCCTTGCCTTGCCTTGCCTTGCCTGTTAATTATAAGGGCTTTAATCTAAAATGTAAAGGGTTTAACCAAAAAGTCAAAACTTCTAAATTCTTAGTAAATTCTTTGCAAGTGACACACTATGCAATTCATATACCAGATAATTATAAATAGACAGAAAGGGCGAAGTCGCCCTTTCTGAATAATTTTTCTAGTAAATTCACTATTTTATTTTTCTGATACTACTTCAACTTCCATATCAATTTTTTTGTCTTCTTGTTCTATTATTTCTGCCCTTGTCATCTTACCATAATCTCTAAATATCCACTTAGCTCCGCTTATTAAAGCAATGATTGTGAATATAGCTATTGGTGTAGCAGTCATAGTTGCTAATGCTTGGAAAGATCCAAGTGGTGCACCTGCAAACAATAGTGTACAAGGTACAGCTGCTAGCATAACTGACCAGAATAATTTGTATAATCTTGCTGGGTTCTCACCTTCTTTTAAGCCAATTGTAGTTGTTGCTGCAAGTGTATATGAAGAAGAGTCTAGAGTAGTTGCTAAGAATATTATAGCAATTATAGACCAGATGAATAGAATTACTTCACCTAAAGGCAGAGATAGTACTACATCTGATATTACTGTAGGTGCACCCTTGTCTGCAAGTGTAGCTACCAAGTCCATACTTTCAGTCAATTGCATATCTAATGCATATCCGCCTAATGCTCCAAAGTATAGGAAACATCCAGCACTTCCCGCCAGTACCATTCCAAGCATTACTTGTCTCAACGTTCTTCCTCTTGAAATTCTAGTTGTGAAAATCCACATCCAAGGACCTAGAGCAAGCCACCAAGCCCAATAGAATGCAGTCCAACCCTCAGCAAACCCACTTTGACCTATTGAGTCAGTCCATAAGCTCATCTCAATAAAGTTATTTGACATGAATCCAATAGCATCTGTAAATAGATTTAATTGGAACAATGTAGGTCCTACAGCTATAAAGTAAACAGCTAGGGCAATTGCCGCATAAGCATTTAAATTAGAAAGTTTACTCATACCCTTTGCTAAACCAAGCCAAGAGCTAATCATGAATAATGCTGTTACAATTGCTATCAGAATTATTCCTGTAGCTAAGGTGTCTGGCACTCCAAACAATCTCGATACATTGTTTTGAATCATTGGAATTCCAAGGACTAGCGTAGTTCCATGTCCGCCCAATATACCAAATACTACTATGATTTCGATTAATTTTCCTAGAGGACCATAAACTGCTTTTCCTAGTACTCCCTCACACGCTAGCGCTAGAGAAAGGCCTGGTTTCTTCAAAATATAAAATCTGTAACACATTGGAATTGCACCTACTGCAAATAATGTCCACGCTGTAATTGTCCAGTGGAAGTGGCCATATGTTCCAGCTAGCATAAATGCTTCAGAACTCATCGCTTCTGCTCCCATTGGAGGCCCTGTCAAGTAATACAATGGTTCAATTATAGCCCAGTACATCATAGATGATCCCATGCCTGCACAGAACATCATTACTAACCAAGTAAAGTTCTTGAACTCAGGTTTTCCATTACCAAATCTAATATGTCCATATTTTGATAGCGAAAAGTATAATAAGTATACTACGCAAGCTAGGCCAAACCATAAATAAAATGGTGCTAAATACTTAACTACAACACCTTGTGCTGCCCCGATTGATTCAACTGCTTGGTCTGGCATTAAAATTAGCCATCCACCAAGGACAACTACTGCAACAAATGCAATAATTACCGTAACGAAGCTGATGCTTCTTTTTTCTACTGCTCCTGTCATTTTCTTTCTCCTTTAATTAAGTTAACATTATTTTACGTCTGAAAAATCTGCACCTGTCATTTTTTCTAAAAACTCAGTGTTCAACTTCATTCCAAGTCCTGGTGCTTCACTAATTGCCAAAGTTCCATCAATAATCTCAGGATCATCATAAGTAACTTTATTAATTAGGTCACCCGGCCAAAAATCTGTGTGTAAGTACTCTGGGAACATAGATGTTCTACTTGCTATTCCAAAATGTCTGTTTGCTGCAGCTGAAATACCTGAAGCCCATCCATGTGGCATTAGTTGCAAGTTATAGTTATCGCAAAGTTCTTGAATTCTCATTAAAGGAGTAAATCCACCTACTCTATTAACATCTAGTTGAATAGCTGAAATCTTAGAATTTTTGATCCATTCCATAATTTCATAGTGGCTTGTCATCATTTCACAAGCTCCAATTCTAGTTGCTACTGAGTCTGCAAGCTTTCTGTGACCTTCTAAGTCATCATGTTGAAGAACCGCTTCACCTAAGTATAGATCCACTTCATCAACTAGTTTGTTTAATGTCCATCTAGCTGCTTGCCAGTCTGTCCAACGGTATAGGAATTCTCCTATTATTCTAGTATTCGGATTAAGCATTTTTTTGATTTCTTTGAAATACTCTACAACCTTATGATCATCATATAAAGAAATTACTCCTGGAGACAGACAAATCTTTACAGCCTTACATCCTTTTTCATTTGCTTTAGCACAAAGAGGTTCATACATTCTATAATAATCCTCTAAAGTTGGCTCTTCTAAATCATGAGATGGATAAAGAGTAAAGTAAGGAGTTACTACCTCTCTTTGTTTACCACCTAATAATTTATAAGCTGGTACATTATGTTGCTTCCCTGCTAGGTCATATAACGCCATATCAATACCTGACATAGCAAATAGACCTATACCTCTAGATCCAATCCATTTACTTTTGTCATACATATCATCCCAAATTGCTTTAAATTCAAGTGGGTCTCTGCCTATAGCTGTTTCGCAAATGTTGGTTAATTGGAAATGTTCTGTTTCTAGCTCAGCATAAGCTTTGATTACCCCAGGAGGGCCATCAGCCTCACCAATACCAACAACACCATTTTCGTCAGTTACTTTAACGATGTTTGTGTTTTCACTCCAACCAGTAGCTGGAATGTCGAGTTTAATAAACTCAATGGATTTAATGTTATTACTCATTTTTTCCTTTTTGTAATATATTTTTGATATATTACGTCTCCTTTCTTATTGTCGAATAAGTCCGTATAAATTTTATTTAAAAGTGGATTTTCCACTGATAAACCATGGTTGTGAATGCGCATGTTGTATTTTGTATACTTCATGTGTCAGTAATTCATGCTACAAACGCTCTCTATTTTCACTACAAGTCAATACTTTTTTAAAATTTTCAAAGTAATCTATTACTTAGAGGTAATCTCCATTAATTCAAATAAGGTCCCCTCTTTTAATGCAAATCCTAACTTAACAGTTGGCTTTGCTTGTACTGGTTCAAATACTATTTCGTCATAGGCTTTTATCGCTTCGTCAATATTCTCCACTTCAATAGCTATATGGTTTTGAGTTCTAACTATTTCAGGAAGCGGCGAATCTGGTTCTGCCCAAGTGTACTGAAGCTTGAATTCGTGGGAATCTCCATTTGTAACAAATAATTTAATAGGTTCCACGTAAATATACTCTTTGTCCTCTAATTTTTCTTTTGTTGGTTTTCCATAATGTAAAAATTTCATTTTCTTCCTGCAAAGATCCCTTTGCGCCCCTTTCTTCTACTTCCTTCGTTCTAATATATTCAAATTTATAATGTAATATATATGATTGCTTTATCCCTTCACACCAATTCCTTTGATGTTCAAATTAGCTTTCTATACATCTAAGAAGCTTTATGACTCGAGTTTCTACTTTACTTTTAAGCCCCTCTCTTCATATATCTTCTTCACATTTTCTATACTTTTCTTAGTAGGAGTTGGAGTATCCTTTAAAGGATACTCTATTCCCATTTGTTCATATTTTGCTAATCCCATTTTATGAAATGGTAAAATTTCTACCATCTCTACATTTTTTAATGAAGCAACAAAATCAGCATGTTTTGTCACTAGTTCCTCATCATCTGTAATCCCTGGTACAATTACATATCTGATCCAGACTGGAATGTTTTTTTCTTCTAAGTACTTTGCAAAAGTAAGTGTTGGGCCTAGTGGCCTTCCTGTAAGCCATTTATGTATATCAGGATCAATGCACTTGATATCAAGTAAGACAAGATCTGTAAGTTCTAGTGCTTTTTTCACCTCTTCTGTAAGCTGTATCCCTGCTGTATCTAAGGTTCTGTGCATGCCATTGTCTTTACATATTTGAAAAAACTCTCTTACAAACTTTGCTTGCAACAATGGTTCTCCTCCAGATAATGTAACTCCACCACTTCTATAGTAATTCTTCATAGGCTCTATTTTCTTAAATAGTTCCTTTGCCGTCATTTTAAATGACGGTGTAGTAGGATCAATAGTATCTGGATTATGGCAATACAAACATCGAAATGGACAACCTTGCATAAAAGTCACATATCTTACCCCTGGGCCATCAACTGTTCCAAAACTTTCAAAAGAATGAATTTTCCCTATTTGACTTTTAAACATTTTTTTCTATCTTACCTCGTTTATTGTTCTAGATATAACATCTAGTTGTTGTTCTTTTGTTAATTTAGAGAAATTTACTGCGTACCCTGATACCCTAATTGTAAGCTGCGGATATTTGCCTGGATTCTCCATAGCTTCTACCAGTAAAGATCTATCAAACACATTTACATTTAGATGCTGCCCCCCAGTTGCACTAAAGTATCCATCTAGCATTTCTGATAAGTTAGTTGCTCTTTCCTTCTTTTCCTTGCCTAAGGCTGCTGGTGTAATGGCAAATGTATATGATACTCCATCGCTAGCTACTGTAAATGGTATTTTGCTCACCGATGAAAGTGATGCAACTGAGCCATTTGTGTCTCTTCCATTCATTGGGTTTACTCCTGGTGAGAATGGTGTTCCTGCTTCTCTTCCACAAGGTGTTACTCCTGTCATCTTTCCATATACTATATTTGATGTAATAGTCAATATCGACATAGTTGGAATGGCGTTTCTATACATCTTGTACGGCTTTATGTAGTTAAAGAAATCTCTTGTGATCTTTGCTGCAATGGCATCTGTTTCTGGGTCTGCGTTTCCAAATGGAACATAATCCCCTTCTATTTCAAAGTCTACTGCTATACCTTTTTCATTTCTTATTGGTTTAACCTTTGCTTTTTTTATTGCTGCCAATGAGTCTGTCACAATAGCAAGTCCTGCAATTCCAAATGTTTCATATCTCTTTATGTTTATGTCATGGAAAGCCATCTGCAGAGCTTCATATGCATATTTATCATGCATGTAATGAATAATATTTACTGCTTCAACATAAACTTTTGCCAACCATTTTTGAATAGTTACAAACTTTTCCATAACTTCATCATAGTCTAAATACTCTGATGTTATTGGTTCAAACCTTGGAAGTACCTGCTCTCCTGTTACTTCATCTACTCCTCCATTTATTGCATAAAGGAGTGCCTTTGGCAGGTTTGTTCTTGCACCAAAATATTGTGTAGATTTACCTATTTCTAGAGCTCCTACGCAACCTGATATTGCATAGTCATCTCCAAAGTCAGGTCTCATTAATTCATCATTCTCGTATTGGATTGATGAAGTCTCTATTGTAACCTTTGTGCAGAATTCTTTCCATGGCTTTGGCAGCCTTTCTGACCAAAGTACTGTAAAGTTTGGCTCTGGCCCTATTCCTAAGGTATATTGACAGTTTAAGAATCTATATGAAGATTTTGTAACTAAGGTTCTCCCATCTATTCCAAATCCTCCAATTGACTCAGTTATCCATGTTGGGTCTCCTGAGAACAGTTCATTATATCCTGGAGATCTTAAAAATCTAAGGGTTCTTAGTTTCATTACGAAATGGTCTACCAATTCCTGTGCTTCTTCTTCAGTAATTGTTCCGCTTTTCAAGTCTCTTTCTATAAATATGTCTAGGAATGTAGATACTCTTCCTAATGAATTTGTTACTCCATCATGATGCTTTGTCCCTGCTAGTATACTAAGATGGGTAAATTGTATTGCTTCCCTAGCATTTTTTGCAGGCTCTGATACATCCACTCCATACATTTCGCACATTTCTCTAAACTGATGTAGTGCTTTTATCTGTTCTGATAATTCCTCTCTTAGTTGAATTACATCATTTGTTAGTTCCCCTGGTTCTAAAAGTTCAAATTCTTTTTCTTTTTCTTCTAGTAATCTATCTAGACCGTATAGGGCTACTCTTCTATAGTCTCCTATATGTCTTCCTCTTCCGTAATTATCTGGCAGTCCTGTAATTAATCCTGCTTTTAATGTTCTTTTTATGTCCGGAGAATATACTGAATAAACCCCTTCATTATGGGTTTTTCTATGCTCTGTATATATTTTTTCTAAGTCTTTATCCATTTCATATCCATAATGCGATAAAGCTTCTTTTAGGGGTTTTAATCCTCCTTTAGGGTAAATTGCTCTTTTTAGAGGCTCATCTGTTTGAAGTCCAACGATTAATTCTAAATCCTTATCTATATATCCTGCTTCATGAGAAGTTAAGCTTGATGCTTTGCTAGTATCTACATCATACACTCCGCCTCTCTCTCTTTCTTTGTCAAAATACACATTTAGTTTTTCATTAAGCTTCTTTGTTCTTTCTGTTGCTCCCACCAAAAAAGATTCATCTCCTTCGTATGGGGTGTAGTTCTCCTGAATAAAATCCCTTACGTTTATTTCTTCTTTCCATAAATTTCCTTTAAATCCTGTCCAGTTTTTCATTGCACTCCTCCTTGTATATAGAGTATATATATTTCAAATGTGAGGTGCTTTTCCCTCTACAGTGTTTTTACCACACTATTTCATTCAACAAACACTAGGACAATTATTCTATATAAAAATGCCTTAATAATAGCGCTCTACAATAATTAAAATCTCTACATCATTTTCGAATTACTTAATATTTTATTGAAATTTCACTCAATTAAAGCAACATGTTTTCCATCATGTTGCTTTAACTTGTTTTATTCTATAAACTATTTTATTGCATTTACGACATCATAGCATTTATCTAATGCATCAGTAAGTTGTCCACTTTTGATTGCATCTCCAACTAAATATGTAGGGATTTTTCCGCTGCTTATTTCTCCATACAATTGATTGTCCGCACGCGTTCCTAAAGCTACAACTATTGTTTCTACATCTTCTATTGTACTTTCTCCTTCATTGTTTACATAAGTTACAGAATTTTCTCCAATAAATGTCACTTTAGAATTTACTTTTAAGTCAACTTCTCTTCTCTTAAATAGGTCAAATGTGTGATCAACAAAGTGTGGACAAATCTCAGCTCCAATTGTAGGAAGCATTTCCACAATTGTTATATGCTTCTTCGCATACTGAGCCAAGAATTCAGCAGTTTCACAACCGATTATTCCCCCTCCGAGAATCACAACCTTATCCCCCGCATGCACTTTACCTTCAAGTAAATCAATTGCAGCAACTACATTTGGTCCATCTATACCTTCTATCTTAGGCACAAACGGTTTAGCTCCTGTCGCAACTATTATTGCTTCTGCTTCAAAATCTTTAATAAACTTTTCGTCCACTTCTTGGTTAAAAATAAATTTAACTCCTAATTTTTCAGCCACATTCATTCCAACTGAAATCAATCCAGCAAGTTCATATTTATGTGGTGGCACTGCCGCAGATTTTAGTTGTCCACCTGGAAGGTTATTTTTTTCAACGACTGTTACATCATGGCCTTTAGTTGCCGCTAAATTAGCACACTCTATTCCTGTCGGCCCAGCTCCAACAATCAACACTTTTCTTGGGGTTTCAACAGGGCTTAAATCGATTTCCCCCTCTCTTCCCACATATGGGTTGACTGTACATCGAAGAGGATCCACTCCAGATAATGAATTTATACATCTAGAGCATCCTATACATCTTCGTATTTCCTCAGTTTGTCCTGCACCTGCTTTTCTTACAAAATCAGGATCAGCAATACCTGCTCTGTTTAATCCTACAACATCACAACGGCCCTCTTCTAAAAGTTGGTTTGCAATTCTTGGTTCAGTAATTCTTCCGCTAGCTAACACAGGGATGCTTACTGCACTCTTGATTTTCTCAATATTTTCCATATTATTTGCATAACCTAGGTATGCTGGTGGAACAATCCACTCCTTTTCGCAAGTTGATCCTGCTGAAATATCAATCGCATCAATTCCAGCTTTCTCTAAGGCCTTGGCTATAACTCTAGTCTCTTCAACTGTACGCCCTCCATTAATTTCAAAACTTGAAAGCCTTACTAAAATCGGAAATTCCCTACCACATTCCATTCTAATCTCATCAATCACCTCTAAAAGTAACCTTAGCCGGCCTTCTAACGTGCCACCATATTTATCCATTCGCTTATTAGTTCTACCCGAAAGAAATGATGCCATTAAGTATCCATGAGCACAGTGAAGTTCTACACCGTCAAATCCAGCCTCTTTTACTCGACGCGCACCTGCAACCATGTCTCTTTTTATTTCTTCAATTTCTTCAATAGTTACACCCTTAACTACGTTGTCCTGTAAATAATCGGGGACCGGAGATGCCGAAATTGGTTGTCTGCCTCCATTACAGCTTTCGTTTGTAGATCTTCCAATATGGGCTATCTCTACAACTGCTTTAGCGCCATAAGAATGAATAACATCCGCTAATTTTTTAAATTGGGGAACAAATCTGTCGTCTCCAATTTGAAAGCCTGCATCTGACCAAGCCCCTGATGGTTGTACAGTTGTATTTTCAACCACAATCAGTCCATACCCACCTCTTGCTCTTGCAGCATAATAGTCATATGCTTTTTGCAAAAAGTCGAATTTCTTAGGCTCCGTAAAATTTGTACCCATAGCAGAGTAAAAAGTTCTATTCCTTATTTCCATATTTCCAATTTTCAATGGTTTAAATAACTCAGAGTAATACATAATATTTTTATTCCTTTCTATTCTTTAAGAAAAAAGTGCTTGTGCTTTAACGCACAAGCACTTTTGCTTATTTCATCATTGATTAACGAGTAGTATTATCTACATCATCAACACCAAATTCTTCTTTAAAGCGTTTTGCATCTGCTTCACTTTGGCTCTTTAAATGCCTTAGTATAAACACATGATCTGTTTTTCTAACGGTTTTAATAAACCCTAACATCATAACCGCTAACAGGAACATTGAGAATGTACCACTGATAATTGCAGTTGATTGTATAGTTGAAAGATCTCCATTTGCTAGTATTACGAATAGAGGAATAGCTCCAATCATCATAGCCCAGAACAACTTATTCCATTTTGCGGGTTCTTCATCTGGCAGAATTTCTTTAGTTGTAAAGGCTGCTAAAGAGAATGAAAACGCATCAAAGGTTGTCGCCATAAATATTATACAAGATATGGATAGCACCCCTAAGAACACTGGCGCAAGCGGAAGGTTGTCCATAAAGCCTTGCATTACTGCCATACTTGAAAAAGCACCATCTTGTAGAAGCTCTACTGAGTCAAATTTGCCAGTTCTGTATAAGTCAATCCCGAAGTTCGAGAATGATAATACTATCAACGCATTTCCTGCAGTACAGAAACCTAAGCAACCCCAAATCATTTGTCTTAAAGTGTATCCCCTAGAGATACGAGCAATAAATGCTCCCGATACTAGTCCCGCTGCTGCTGCCCATGCCCAGTAGAATGCTGTCCAGTCAGAGTGGAAAGTAGAAGTTGTAGTATTAGGCTCCATCCAAGTTGACCAAGTAATAAACTCAGAGAATATCATACCTGTACTTGTCATTGCTGACTGAATTATTAGTCTTGTAGGACCTACTATGATCAAGAATACTGTGATTGCAATAGCAATCTTTACGTTTGCGTCGGAGATTACAGCCATACCTTTTTTCAAACCGGCTGCAGAGCTTATTGCGTAAACACCAATTACCACAAACATTACTATTAATCTTAGCGCTACTCCATCTGGGAATCCAGTAATTACACTAATTGCCGCTGCAACGTAAGGAGTCCCTAATCCTAAAGAGCAAGCTGCTGATAATACTAGTCCAACTATAATAAATACGTCTACAACTCTATTAAGTGTATTTGCTGCCGCTTTATGCTCATATGCCAAACTAACTGCACAAGATAATTTTAGTGATGGAATATTTCTTATGTGGTATACATATCCCACAACGATAGCTGCTGATGTGTATATTGCCCATAATGTTGGCCCCCAGTGAAAAAGAGTTAGGGCTGGAGCTAAGTCTAATGCTCTTTCTGAGAAAGGCTCAATTCCTAATGGAGGGTTACTAATGTAGTATACCCACTCACTTGACCCTGCCCAGAATACTGATGCTGCTACTCCCATAGAGAACATCATTGCGGCCCATTTAAAAAACTTATACTCTGGTCTTGCGTCAGGACCACCCATTCTTAGTTTTCCGTAACGGCTTAAAGCTATTACAACACAAAATCCAACACCAACAACTCCCATTAACAAGTACACTATTCCTAGTTGACTTTTAAGCCAGCCATTAATGTTACCCATTAAGTCTGCACCAGCTTCTCCCATAAACATTAAGATTGCTATAGGAATAAATACAATCACTGCACCAGCAATAAATACCGGTTTGTCCAAAATGAGTTTTCTTTTACCGTTTTGTTCTTTTTCCATAATTCCCCCTACTCTCGGTTAATAATTTTTAGTTTGTTGTGAAATAGAATAATTCCCCTTCCAAAACACAATGTAATAATTAAATATAGCCTACTATTTTGCATTTGTATTGTCAAGAAATCTCTTATACGGGATCCGCCCATTCTTATTATCATTGAAATTTCAGCAATGATAATAAGAAAATAAATTGTTTTTCTGTTGACTATTGTTGTGTATTATGTTTTAATTAGATAATTTAGTTTAATTACGGAGGTTAAAAATGTACTTAAAAAAGAGTAAAAGCAACGGAAGAGTTTATTTATCTATAGTTCAAGGATACCGCTATGAAGGGAAGGTGAAACAAAAAACCATAGAAAAATTAGGGTACTTAGATGAGTTAAAAAAAGAATTTGATGATCCAATAGCGCACTTTCAAGCCATCATAAATAGTCGAAATAAAGAGTCTAGCACAAATAAACAACTAACCATCGACTTATGCAAAAAACTCCCCGCTATCACCAAACCCCGAAAAAATTTGGGATATGTAGTCGCTAAAAAATCCTATAAAAATCTTGGCCTATCGGAATTTTTTTTGACAAAGCAAGCCTCGAACAATATCACATATGACCTAAACGGGATATTTAGCTTGATGGTATACAACAGGGTTTTATTTACTAATTCTAAGCAAGGTGCTTTTGACCGAAAGCATGATTTTTTTGAAAATTATTCTTTCTCTTTAAATGAAACTTATGACTCCTTCGCCTATTTCAAAGATTACTCTGATGAAATTCAGGGCCAAATTTATAAAAGCCTTAAAAAGAAAGTTTCTTTTGCCAATAAAACTGCTTACTATACAGTTAGCAATTTTTATTTTGATACACCCCATGATGAGAGTTCATCTCGATACGTTAACTTTTCTAGCAAGACCGAGACCTTTTCCATCCCTGAAAAGGGATCCCCTAATTTCCAACTAGGCCTTCTATCAGATTCTAATGGACTTCCAGTATATTACGAATTACTTTCAGAAGATGATATCGCTCCCCCTCCGCTTACAGCTAGAATAAAAAAACTAAAAGAACAATTTGATTTAGACAAGATTATTCTAGTTGCTGAACACGGCATCTCCAACGACGACTACAAGTCTTTTCTCTCCGGCTACAATGAAGAAGGAAAAAAACATAACGATGGTTATATCTTTTCACAAACAATTAAAGGAGGTTCTTCCGATTTTCAAAACTGGGCAACGTCAACTTCTGGATTCAACTCATATTTTTTTTCAAAAAAGAATTCAGAAAATCCAGTGGAGGAAATCTATAATTATAAATCAAGGATTATCGCTAAAAATGTTCCCTTGCCTCGCCAGATCCAAATTAATACTAACGAAAACCAAATTGCAGTTAAGCAAAAGCAAGTGGTGATTTTTAACAATTCAAGTGCACAATACCAAGTCAAATTACGAAACAAACTTTTATTTAAAGCCTTAGATATTGTTTCCAAGCCAGAAAAATACAAAAAAGATACTTGCGGAAGAGCTATTTTATATGTAAAAAATATTAAATTCAACTTAAAAACAGGGGAAATTTCAAACCCTAATGAAATTTCCATCAATTTAGAAAGAGCTCAATTAGACAGTCGATTTGACGGCCACTATGCTATCGCTACTAGCGAAACCTCCCTGCCCGAAAAGGTTGTAGGCAAAATTTATGCATCGCTTAGGGAAATTGAAACCGCATTCAAACTAATCAAGAGAGGTCCCAAAGCCCAACCCGTATTTATACATGCAAACGAACATGTTCGCGCACATTTTATTATTTGTTTTGTTTCATATTTACTCTTGAAAATTACTCAAAATGATTTAGGTGGCAACTGGAGTATAATGAATGTCAGGGAAAGCTTAAAGTCCTATTGCTGTTCATACTTAAGCCACAGTTATTATTTATTTGACTATAGGGCTGAAATAATTGAAAGAATTGAAGAAGTTTATGGTTTCGATTTTAGCAAAAGGATTATGTCAGAAACGGAAATTACAAAGATAACGAAATAGAGGAGTTTTTCCTATATTTTGGTGCGAAAACTATATGATATTTGCAATTCCATTTTGAATGCGATAAACTATTTATATCGTTTAATCCCATAAAATCCTCCTTAAAATATATTGCAGTTGGCAGACTACTAATATATTTTAAATCACTTGATTTTATTGGTCAAACGCATAGCGCATTTTGAACCCCGCGTCTAACGCGGGGTTTTCGCTTATACAAAAAGGTACACATCTAACAATGTGTACCTTTTTATTTTCACTTTTTTAATTATTAGTGTTTCAATTTTTTACTCTTCATCTGAGTCATATTTTTTTATAGTATATTTTTCAACTTCTTCCCAGTCAATCTCAATTCCCAGTCCAGGACCATCAGGGGCATGCACATATCCATCTTTATCTGTACGAATTACAGTTTTCATCCCTGTTTCAAACTGCTCTTGCGGAAACGCTTGCTCAAAATATTTACACTTATCACAAGCTAGCATTAATTGCAAGTTGGCAGCATGCGCTAACGTGCTACCCCAAGCTTGTAACTCAAAGTTAAGTCCGCTTGCCTCTGCTAGCGTAGCAAATTTCCTTGTTAAAGTTATACCACCCGATCCAACTACATCTGCACGGATATCTGTCCACGCATTAGCCTTAATTCCATCCATAATTTCCATAAGAGTAATTTGACTATTTCCACTTGTTGAAATAGGAATTTGTAAATGTTGTACCAAATACTTATATCCTTCATAATCTCTATCGCTAATTGGTTCTTCATACCAAATCCAATCATAGTCTTGCAACTTTACGCCCATCTTAAAGGCTTCTTGCCTATTATATCTCCCACAAGCATCTAGCATAAATCCAATTTTGCCACCAAAATTTTCTTGCAAGGCGTCAATCAACCCTACATCCTTAGAGTAATCAGCAAAAGGATGCACCTTAATAGCCTTAAATCCATAATCTATACATTCCTGAGTATAAGTCAAATACTCTTCTATAGTTTCAAAGTAAGGAGATGATGCATATGATAATATCTTATCTCTTCCTCCTCCTAATAATTGATAGATAGGCAAATTAGAATACTTTCCAACTAAATCCCACAATGCGACATCTATCATTGACATAGCATGTAATGGAACTAACACCGGTCGTTCTGACATCCATGCCCAAATAGCTTCTCTATCTAGTGCAGACTTACCTAATAACCCAGGAACATAAAACTTACCATTCTCTATTTGGGTATGGTCAAAGGCACCCTCTGCATATGCAATTCCTCCTCCGATTCCAACATATCCATCTTCTGTAGTAATCTTGCAAATGGTTGTTGTGATATACACATCATCAATATGTTTTGCCCATTTAAACCTATATGCCTCGGGATCTCCAATAGAAAAAAATTCTACTCTTTTAATTGTTAAAGCTTTCATTAAAGTCTCCTTTCAAATCATAACTTATAATATTATCGATTAGCCTTGTTCACAAATATAACATCACCTCTTTTGAAAAGCAATCTTTTTCAATTGCTCACCATCAAATGTTGTGAATTGTTGTGGAGCTTTTTCGTTGTTGACAGTTATTTTACAATAGTCTAACTGCCATTCCATTTTTCCTTGCCCAGCCCACTTATCCGCTTATCTGCTAAAACTTTTTGAAAGAAGGTTAGGATCTTAGTCTAGAACTGAGAAAACTGTTAACCTTGAAAAACTAAGTCAAAATTAAGAAAATGAAATGCATAATAATTCCGAAAACATATCACAATACTGTATATTATAGTTATTCTTTCTAAAAAGATAATTAAA